>PUMM01000040.1 GCA_003551365.1 Clostridia bacterium | reverse complement strand
GACAATTGCTGCCCGTATGCTGAGTTGTCCGGGGTAGTGGGTTATGGCGTTGTTCTGTGACACTATCGGGGAGATAGGCCGACAACAGGTGGGCATAACATTCCGGGTGCCAACAGCCGATTTACCCTGGCATTTGCAGCTTGCAGCGACAGGAGCGCATTCCGTAGCTGAATTAGATCCCGGCCAGCAATCAGATATGCTGGTCATTAGATACAGCGTTCATTGTGGATCGCATCGGAAGCACTTCTCATCACTGAGGAACTGGTGCAGAAGCCTTGCTCCCCTCCTACGCGCGCGCTCTGCAGTGACGATGGCCCGCACCTGACGCCGGCATTTGTGCAAATCGTCGTTTAAAAGTACGTAGTCATATTCACTGGCCCGTCTAACCTGTTCGTGGGCATTCTCCAGTCTCGATTGCAGGTTTTTTTCTTCAGCCCGCTGCTGAATGCGGCGTTGCATTTCTTGCAGGGAGGGGGGCAGGAGGAAAATACTGACGACATCGCCGTCGATATACTCTCGGTAGGTACGGTGACCTTTGTAGTCCAGTTCGATGACCCGATCCATCTCATCGTTCAGGGCATTCGCTGGTGATCCGTAGTAATAGTCATTGTACACCCGTTCGTACTCGAATATGTGGCCCCTTTCGACCAGGCGGAAAAACTCCTCTTCGCTGACATAATTGTAGTCAATTCCGTCCTCTTCGCCCGGTCGCGGTCTTCGTGTGGTGTAATTGACGACCTTTCCCATGCCGGGCACGTCGTCTTTCAGATAGGACAAGATCGTTCCCTTGCCTGATCCCGAAGGGCCACTGACAATGAAGAGTATGGGGCTACGCTGCACTGTATTCACCGCCTTTCAGGTCCTTTCTCAGTGTACGAGAGCTTCACAAGGGCGGGCAACGCCTTACTCAGCGTTCAGCGCCACCCGCCCTGCCAGGTCACTCGGACAGTCCGAGCTCGTGATCTATAAAGGTGAGGATTCTGGCCTGGCTATCGACTACCTTGTCGACTGGTTTTCCTGCTCCGTGTCCTGCATCAGATTCCACATGTAGAAGCACCGGTCGGTCAGATGCAGTTGCCGACTGCAGGCGTGCCGCCATCTTGCGTGCGTGCATGGGATGCACCCTCGAATCTGACAGCGCAGTGTGTAGGTATACGGCGGGATAGATCTCGCCCTCGCGCACATGGTGATAGGGAGAGTAATCGTACAGCCAGGCAAATTGCTCCCGATCATCCGGCGATCCATACTCGGAAGTCCAGATACCGGCTATGAGGAATTTATGGAAGCGGAGCATGTCGAGCAGCGGAACTCCACACACCACGGCGCCGAATAGGTCGGGGCGCTGGGTGAGGGCCGCGCCGACGAGCAGTCCGCCGTTGCTGCCTCCCATGATCCCCAGTAGAGCGGGCTGGGTGTACTCCTGTTCTATCAGAAATTCTGCTGCAGCTATGAAGTCATCAAAGACGTTCTGCTTGTTTTCCAGCATGCCTGCGCGGTGCCAATCCTCTCCGTACTCGCTGCCTCCGCGCAGATTGGCCAGCGCAAATATGCCTCCGTTTTCCATCCACGGGATCTGGGCGGGCGAAAATACGGGGGTCCGGCTGATGTTGAAACCTCCGTACCCGGTTAATAACGTCGGTCGTGGTTCGCTTAGCTGTGTTTCAACGTGTCGTACCACGAACATGGGTATGGTTGTTCCGTCGCGCGACTCGTAAAATATCTGTTCGCTGACATAATCTGATATGTCGACCGGCTGTGTACCTTTCCTGATTGGCTCTGGGGCTTCACTTTCGGTCTCGGCTCCATAGATTGCTGGTGCATGCAGAAAACTCTGCAGTGTGAAGTTGATGCCTTCGGTATCAGTGCTGAGCTCCGATATTGTGCCTTTGAAGGGAAGTGTAATCTCCCGCCAGTCGGAACCATCCAACTTGCAGGTGAACAGGCGATACACGGCGTCGTCGAGCCCCGTGATTACCAGTCGCCCCCCACATATCTGCATGTCCTTGAGAACCAGATTTTCCTGTTCCGGCACTATCTCGTTCCAGTCCGTGTTTTTTCCGGCGGTAAGTTTTTGGGCCACAATCCGATACCGCGGTGCCTGGTAGTTGGTAAACAGATACAGGGTCCCGTCGACGATATCTCCCGAAAACAACCCATCTTTGCCGGTGATTACGGGAACCAGTTCATCACCATTGAGTTCGTCCCGCACGTATACCTCATTTCGAGCCCAGCCCTGGTTGGCAGTCAGTAGTAGATAGCGACCGTTATCGCACATCTTCACCTGATACATCTCTTCTTTGGGGCGTCCCCGACCAAATACGACGGGATCTTGTTTGGGATCATTGCCCAGGCGGTGGTAAAAGACGCGTCGGTTGTAGTACTCCTCTCCGGCGGGAACCTCACCGATGTCGGGATAGCGAGTGTAGTAGAAGCCGTTTCCGTCCCGTTCCCACGCGACGCTGGCGCCCCTGGCTCGTTCGATTGCGAGCGGGAGATCCTCTCTCGTTTGCACATCAATGACTCGCAGGGTACTCCATTCATCTCCGCGGCTCGAGTAGCCGTATGCCACGAGTTTGGCATCAGGAGACGGATACCACCAGTCCAGTGAGACTAGTCCTTCCGGATCCTCGTCATTTGGGTTCAGTAGCTCATGTTCGTCGTTTCCGCGGAGGTAGCAGAGCCTGGGTTGGTTATCTCCTGCCCGGCGTCGGGTGAAAAATAGGACCCCGTTGATTCGCTTGGGAGACCCAACTTGCTCGCCCGACAGCAGCTCGCTGAGTCGTTGTCGGTACCATTCATGCCCGGGTATCTGTGCCATGACCCGTTCGGTCCGCTCGTTGTGTTTTCCGGTCCAGCGCATGGTCTCCTCATCATCACATGATTCCAGCTGGCGATAAGGATCAGTTATCTCCACTCCGTGCATGACATCGACGGCTGGACGTTCAGGTATAGATGGTGCCGCGGGTATCTCGACACCTTCTGGGATCTGCTCGGACATTGTTTCACCTCGCAAGTAGCTGTGCATTGATATCTGAGTCCTTAGGCGGCGATGGGATCAATTCCTGCCGACTCTTCCCACCATGGATTCAGATCTGCACTCCAACACATTCCGGTGGGGCGAATGAGCGGCAGCAGCACAACTGTCGAAACGGTGGTTTCGCCCATCTATGAGACCGACGCGGGTGATAGTCGTGCCCGGCCCCGGGGTGACACTCATGGCAGTCATTATGCATCAGGGGGGAGCACGGCTGGTTGAGAGGGTTTCGGTGGACGACTCACGAAGCGATGCAGTAGGAATATTTGCGGGCAATGGGTGGGTGAAAGCCGTAGTACCCAGGTGAATGCGCGTCCGGAGACGAGAGGAGATCGGCTATGTACGATGTGAAGATCAGTGGGGCATGGATTGTAGACGGTACGGGTGAGGATGCGGCGCGTGGTGAGTTATTGATAGCAGACGGAAGAATTGCTCACATCGCAGATCATCCCACCGGTGAGGGAGCGCGAAGGAAGATTGATGCCGACGGGTTGGTGGCTTGTCCCGGCTTCATTGATCTGCATTCTCACTCGGACTTTTCCCTTTTCGCGCACCCGGCTGCAGAGAGCAAGGTGCATCAGGGAGTGACCACCGAGGTAATCGGCAATTGCGGTATGGCTCCCTATCCACTTTCGCAGGAGTATCAGGATGATCTGTTTGAGTACTTGGGTGGGCGCTCAGAGGCTCTACCCTGGGACTGGAAAGATCTAGACGGCTACCTGCGGTCCCTCTCGCGCCGGGATATAGCTGTTAACTCCGCAGCGCTGAGTGCACACGGGAGTCTTCGCCTTGCAGTGATGGGGTTTGCGGATAGGGAACCTGCCTCTTCAGAATTGCAGGAGATGCGCACACTGTTGCAGGACGATATGGTCAATGGTGCATTCGGTTTGTCCAGCGGCCTGATATATGCGCCAGGAGTCTATGCTGGAACCGATGAAATCATAGCTCTGGCTGAAGACGTGGCGGCATCCGGCGGCTTTTATGCCACCCACATCCGGGGTGAGTCTGAGGTCCTGCTGGATGCAGTGGATGAAGCCCTGAGTGTGGGTGAAGCGTGTGGAGTGCCGGTGCACATTTCTCACCTCAAAGCTGCCGGGCAGGCCGTCTGGGGGGCAAGTGAGAGTGTGATCGAGCGAATGGAATCAGCCCGTCGCGGTGGGATGGATGTGTCCGGGGATGTCTATCCGTATCGGGCCGGCAGCACGAAACTCCTCGCCCTCCTGCCGCCACGCCTGTTAAATGAGGGAATCGAGGGATTGGTGCAGCGACTACGCAGGCGGGAAGAACGACGGCAAATTGACGCTGAGATTCGAGAGGGCGTCAGCGGGTGGTGGAACCCGGTCGGCGCCGCAGGCGGATGGGATGCGGTAATGGTGACATCCGTGCGGAGTCGGGAGAATTCTCGTTTTGTCGGTAAGCGCGTTACCGAGATTGCACAGGAGAGGGAGGTTTCACCCGTTGATGCTGCATGCGACCTGCTCGTGGAGGAAAGGGGGGCGGTCGGAATGATCATCTTCATGATGCACGAAGACGACATCCGCAATTTCCTCACCGCCCCGAGCATTTCCGTCGGGACCGATGGCTCAGCAACAGAGCCCGGCCCCACCCTCACACATCCACGTTCTTATGGAACCTTTCCCCGCGTACTGGGGCGGTATGTGCGGGAAGAGGGATTGCTGAGCCTCCCGGATGCGATTCACCGGATGACCGGCCTCCCGGCCGAGCGGTTGAACCTGACCGACCGGGGTGTCCTGTGCGCAGGTGCGGCCGCCGACTTGGTTCTGCTTTCGGCGGAAGAGGTAATCGATACTGCTACGTACAGCTCTCCCCACCAGTACCCGCGCGGAATAGAGTGCGTCCTGGTGAACGGGACGCCAGTGGTGGATGGGGGCAGGCACACCGGTGCCCTGCCAGGGAGAGTGCTGCGTAGGGGTGAATGACGCACGAAAGCCTGCTCCGGACCAGGCACAGATGCTCGCTGCTCACGAAGATTTTCGAACGGTTGGCGACCCCGGCGTCAGGTGTCGTAATGCCCGGCGCCGGGGGCAATATGGATGGTGGGACTGCCTAGCTGTCGTCGCTATCCGGTCCTTCGTGCAGCGGGCGGTAGTAGCTTTCTGACAGGTAGACCGCCGCCAGTGGGTTGTGGCCGAGGCGACGATCCTTTGCGGCGAGTATCGTACAGGGTGCTTCACAGTGCTTGAGAAACAGACTGTCATGCCCCACGCAAAGACCGAGCAAAATGTTCAGCTCGGTTTCTTCTTCGTTCAGCAGCTCTGCCTGTCCGATGGAGTTGCACATCGGTTCGAACTCGTCCGGTCGCATGCGATCCTCTGCGCCAATATCGACGCAACGCTTGTCCACACTGCCCGCCTTACACATCACTGTGAAGACGTCCAGATCCCACTTCTCCAGAAAGCGGGCCACAATCCGTGCTTCTCGGCGCAGTCCGCTGCAGAAGGCCAGCCCCACTCGTCGGTAGGCGGCTCTGCGGCAGAAACGGGCGATTTCTTCCAGACGGGTCCACTCCCGATAACCTGTTTTTTCGACGTGGGCCGCCAGCTGGGCCATTTTGCGATTGGTGTGATCCTCATAGGCGGCCCTGGCCTTTTCCTGCCAGTTTTCCTTGTGCATGGGACAGCCGCGGGGCGGAGTGACTTTCTCATCTTCCGTCAGACAGGCGTGGACTTCACAATAGGCACAGATCGACACTTCACAACACCTCCTGAAGTATTTGAAAAGAGAGCGCTCACTAATAAATTAGCCGCTGAAGATGAGATACCTTCTCACCCGCCCGGGTTTGGTGACGGGATTATCTGCCTCTGTTGGTAGGGCAATCGGACCGGGGTTCTGAACGCCACAAATTAGGGGTGCCCGGTAAGTGATGATAGTCACGGATGTATTGGTCAGGTTTGGTGACCAAGGGGAGTGTGTAGGCCATGGCTGCGCAATGAGAATCGAGGGGGATGCTATTCTTCCAGGGACTCGTGCATCGCCCGGGGGTCCCTCAGCTGAACTGTCTGCCCGCGGAACTCGATGAGGCCCTCCCGTCTCATATTGCCCATTTCGCGCGAGAGCGATGGTCGCGGAATTCCGAGCTCACGGGCCAGCTCGCGTCGGGAGGACTGCAAATGGAGGTCATACGATTCCTGTCTTTCTGCTTCGGACAGGAGATAGTTGATCACCTTGCTACGGATCGTGGGTTGCGATAGCAGTTTCACGCGACGGTTCAAATTCAGGAGTTTCTCTGACAGCATGCCCAGGAAGTTCTGCAGGAATGTCGGGTGAGCATAGCACAGCTTAGCGATCTCTTCGCGGGCGACAAACATGATCTGGGTTTCATCGTCCGCAGCCTCTATGGTTGCCGGGTGCTCACGATGCTCAGAGAAGATAATCACCTCTCCAAATACTGTGCCGGGCCGAAGGCGGTGCATAGTAAGAGTCCGCCCCGACCGGTAGATGCGCTGCACCCGGGCTTCTCCGGTGAGGATAATCCCCAGATGGCTGCAGGGTGCGCCCTCCGAAGCCACTATCTGGCCGGCAGCAAAGCTTGAGATCCGATACTGCAGTCCCTCCAGTATTTCATAAACCTGCCGGTCATCCATGTCTGCGAACAGACTTGATTGTTGTAGATAATGTCGGACGTGTCGCATGTTCACCTCCAAATCCACCGGCAGTTGCGTAACATCCGTTACGGATCACACTCTTCAGTGCCATTATACTGAAATTCAAGCTGATAAGGGGAGCTGATATTGGTGAAGCGCAAGATCATCCACATTGACGAGGAAAAATGTAATGGTTGTGGCCTCTGTATAGATGCATGTCATGAACGGGCGCTGGAGCTGGTTGACGGTAAGGCGCGTCTCGTTAGCGACTCTTATTGTGATGGTTTGGGCGACTGCCTCCCCGTTTGCCCGACGGCGGCGATTGAAATCGTCGAACGGGAGGCGGACCCATTTGATGAAGAGGCAGTTCAGTGGCGCATTGCCACAGACAGGAGGCGAAGGACGGAGATCTGCCGGGTTGCCGGCGTATGTCCGGGTGCGCAGTTCACAGTGCAAACCGAGTCCGAATGCAGTGGGGGGCAACAGACGGAGCTCCGCCACTGGCCGGTGCAGCTCGCCCTGGTGAATCCAGGTGCAGACTTCTTGCGGCGGGCGGATCTGTTGGTTGCTGCGGATTGCACTGCATATGCGCACCCCGGCTTTCACAGCGACTTGATGCAGGGTCGCGTTACTTTGATTGGATGTCCCAAACTGGATGACGCACAGATGTACAGAGAGAAGCTGGTCCGCATGTTTGCTGATGCGGAACCCCGACGGGTGACGGTGGCTCGAATGGAGGTTCCCTGTTGCTCTCAGATGGTGCAGGTAGTCAAGTTGGCCATGGCGGAAGCTGAAATGCCGTTGACGTGTGAGGAAGTGGTCATAACCGTCGATGGAAAGCTGCGGCGTGCCGTGTGACCGGATCGATTTCTGCTGTGTGGAGTTGTTGTGGCTTCTCATCGGGCTCAGTGCAGCCGCGGGCGCATGATGCGCAACGACTAGCAAACATCTAATAGGGATTTGCTGATGATCATATAAATCAGGATTCCTGGTTCCCCGAGGAGGGATCATGTTGAAACCAGAAGATAGATTGGAAGAAATGGAGTTGGAACTGCCCGATGTGTCCAGGCCCCTGGCCTCGTATGAGCCGGGTGTGAAGGGAGGCGGCTTCCTGTTTGTCTCCGGTCAGATACCGCGCACGGAGGATGAGTCGGAAGCGTATGAGAATGGCTCACACAATGCTGCGGCGGAGCGATTCCCATGGATCAGACGTCCGGTGCGGGTGCTGTGCTCAGGCAAGGTGGGGCGAGATGTCACAATTGATGAGGCCTATGATGCCGCCCAGACCTGTGCCCTGAAATGCCTGGCCGTGATGCGGGCAGAATTGGGAGATCTGTCGCGAGTCAGGCGCATCATCAAGGTAACAGGCTACGTTAATGCCGATCCGGATTTTGAGGAGCACCCGAGAGTTATCGATGGGGCGTCTGATATGCTGGTGAAAGTATTTGGCGAGAAAGGTAAGCACGCACGTGTCGCGGTTGGTATGTCCAGCCTTCCCCTCGGTGCTGCCGTGGAGGTGGAGATGATTGCCGAGTTTGACGAGGAGTGAGGATCAGCTCCCATCTGGAATCGCGACCCCGGGGATGAGCCGCACTGCTTCCCCGGGCGTTTTGCGTCGCTCTCGGGTAGCTGTCCAAGCTCATGAGTCGAACAACCGATGAGCAGATGTTAACTTGGATGACCTTGGGTGGTAGCAGGGGAGCGCTTCCGGGATGAGCAGGATACTCCCAGCGGTTCCATCACTGCTGCAAGCCCATCGCAGCCGCTCAGATGAAAACGCCGAGAAGTACAAGCGTAGCAAAGATGACCACGTCCTGCATGAAGTGAATGATCCAGGAGGAGAGAAGACCACCGGTTTCGTACATGCTCCGGGCCAAGTACCACCCGAGGACGCCGCTCATCACCACTCCGACGACACCACTTGGTGCACCATAATAGTGTGCTATGCCAAAGAGCACAGCAGATGTCCAGATTGCATGATCTTTGGGTAGGGCATGCCGCAGCGGGCCCAGCACCGCATTGCGGAACATGAATCCCTCGCTGAGTGAGTTGACTGCCGCGAGCAGGAGGATGATGGGAATGTATCCCGGCAGATCGCGAAATGTGTCCGGGATAGAGAAGCCCGTAACAGTGAACAGCGTCAGGAGCAGTGTTCCGCCCGCGATCGCAAAGGCGGACAGTACAGACAACCGACGCCAACTGATGGAATCAGGGGGGATCCCGAGCCACCGGATTGGGTCTGCCTTGACGGACAGGTCTCCCGCGACCAGATAGGCGGCTCTTGAGGATTTCAACACATGCAGGAGTAGTCCGATCAGGGGAACTGCACCCAGAAACTTGAGCAGAATCATGCTGCCCATGTGGCCGGTGAAAGTGTGCATATCAAACATCCCCTGCCAGGTGTCAGTCCCGGCGATGAATGCAGTTGTGTGTCCCAGGCCGATCATAGCGGTCAGGAGGATGGAATAATGGGCCAGAGGTCGATTGCGAGCGAATATGTAGTAAATGGCTGCTATCATCAGGATGAGGAATCTCATGACGGGCATCCATGTCGGCACAAAGCCCAGCGTTTCCCTGGCCACGATCTGTACGAGACCCGAGGCCACCATGGTGAGCACGATCACGCTAAGAGTCATATCCAATGACCTCCCTTACTGGGTGGTGATACTAATACCAACCGGGACGGGGTGACTGACGTGGTGGACCGATGAGTGCCCACAAGGGCGAATCCTCTGGCGGCATGCGCCCTGTCGGCGTGTACACATCAACTGCCTTACTCGACGCGCACTAAGCAAGCCCACGTGATGGTTCGCATAAACTGTGCGAGTCAGTGTGAGCCGTCGGAGCGTCCCCTCTGTCGGCTGGCAGCACGCGTCTCATCCGGCGATGGTTCGTCGGAGAGGTGTGTGCTGGACACCAGTATTCTGGCCGAGCTGATGCAGCGGGCGACACGTGCTATATATCCTTCCGATGGAAGTCACTCTGGTATTATACAGACAATAACAGTATCTAGCAAGGTTGCGCAATACCTCACCTAAAATCTTACCCAGAGGCCCCCGGCTAACCCATGTAGAAATCTTACCGAGGGGAGATCAGTGAAAATGTCAATGGTTAGTCGAAAAGAGTATCTGCAGACCATG
>PUMM01000042.1 GCA_003551365.1 Clostridia bacterium | reverse complement strand
CAGCACCGGCGAGGCGTCCTCTCGCTTCTGGATCCGGTGCTGGATGTCGTAAAAGCTTTCGTGCAGTTTGTCCATCACCCGATACAGCTCGTTTTCATTCAGCCGCTTTTTGGAGAACAGGCGGGAGAAGATACTGCCGTCCAGCTGCTCTTTGAGACTCAGCTTGCTCCCCGGCTCCAGGATTCTCTGCGTCACCATGGCCAGCATTGACTTTCTCTGTGCCGGGGTCAGAGAGGAAAGAAGCTGTTCCATCCTCTCGTGCTTCCAGATCCGGTAGACACTGAGCAGCCCGGCTCCTCTCAGCGTGTCACCCGCCGTCACCTTTACATCACCGCCGACAACGGTTTCGCCTCTTTTGAAGGCTTGATCTATGGAATCGATGACGTGTTTGGGCAGGCTGGATATGTTCATGATGTAGCGATGTCGGGCCTGTTTCTTTTCTGGGTCCCAGTATCCTTCTACGATGTGATAGGAGACAGATTTTTTACCTTTGTAGGTGTTCCAGGATTTTTTGACGAACACGAGCGGTCACTCCCTTAGTAGACAATTATACTAAGGATATTATCCCAGTACAAGGTGTACATCACATACATTATTAGACAATGTTCACCCTCTGAAAGTGCCGAGTTGACTGAAGCGGCGGGACTTTATGCTAATTCGAGGGGGATGAAGTTAGGTTAAAGAGAACACTTGTCGTATGTGGGTCCATCGCTCACTACTGAAGTGAACTTGCTTGGCTGATGGCATGGATCAGAAGTACTCCACATGAACTCTTTTCCCGCGCTGTCTCATCTGATAGATCAAGTCCTCGGCGAGGTGGTGTTTTGGTGCAAGATTGCTGAAAAGATCCTGCTGCTGATGAGCTCGGTTGACAGCCTGCCCCACCAGTAACGTAATATTGTCGGCCTCCAGAAGCATCTCCGCCAGTCGGGATGCTCCATCCCGTTTTCCGCGTAGTTCCCATAATGTGACGTTCGACTTGAGCAGAGAGCAAACCCGGTTCAGGGTCAGGACCCCCTCGGTCATCAGATCCACCCCTGGCAGTTTGGCTACCGGAGGAATGTCACTGCGAGCGCTAGAAAGGTCGACTTCAAATTCCCTGTCAAGGACGCGAGATAGTATGTTGCCGGTCGTACCACCTGCTGCAACCTTGCGGCCGGGTGCGGCCATGAAGCGGTCCACTATCATCCTGTCCCTTTCTTGGTTCCTGGGGGGACCCAGCATCATCGTCAGGTATCGCCGTTGGCGGGTTCGCGCCACCAGGATGGAGGCATCATCACCAGGCTTGCCTGCATAAAGTTTTTCCGTGACACGGGCGATTTCATCAACGATCTCTTGCACATCGGACCTGACCCGGAACACCTTCCGAATGAACTCTCCTACTCTCTCTCGTCCCCAGCCCAAATTCCATATGCCACCGACGCCAGCATGAAGCACCCCATCACTGACGATCGCGATCCAGTCCCCGTCCTTCATCTGGAACTTGCCTTCCCGGATTTTCCGCTCACCAACATGCCGCTGCTTCCATTCTATGCTTCGCGCGAGCTCTGAATTGCCCACGAAAGCCTCCGGGGTGCCGTACTCGATCAGGTAGGTGCTACAGTCATTCCAGATCTGCAGGATGCTCAGAGTACTGTACGCGAGCCGACGCACCTGGCACACGGGAAGGGTCGCCGTCATGGCCTCCATGACGGCGTCCACCGAGCGTCCCTTCAGAATCATGCTCGATGCCATCTTTACTGTCATAGTGGATAGAATGTTGGCCTTGATCCCGCTCCCGAGACCATCTGACAACACGACAACCGTGGAATCATCGGTGTACGCCACCTCGATGTTGTCTCCGCAAATGGGTTCTCCGTGCTTGGACAGCTGCCTGGTTCCCACTTCAATGACCAGATCCTGGCTACTGTTCATTCTCCATCACCCTCACCAACTCTTCCAGCTGCACCTTTGTTTCGGCGGTCGTTTCGCCAAGGAGGCCAGCGATTTGCTGGACCACATTCATCTGCTTGTCGATGACCTCTTCAATGTCGCTGATCGCCGAGCGGCGTAGTTCCCTCTGCCAGGCATTCCTCTTTTCCTCCTCGGTAACATCTATCAGGATACCCACCATAAGTCGGTGTTCTTCGACGAAAGAGACCACCTGCTCGGTCACCACATCCAGATCCTCGGCGGCCATGCGCATCCGCAAGGAGTCCCCGTGGTCCCGGACCTTCTCGAAGTGGTCCACTGACATTAAGACCGAAAGAGATTCACCTACCAAGGGTGTCTCCCCAGTGCGGAATATGTCCCGAGTTGCCTGGTTTACCTCCAAGATGGTGAGGTCCAGGTCTGTTACGATGATGCCAATCGAGGGAAGTGCGTCCACCACGATGTTGTAGAGGGACTCTGCCCGTCTCCGCATGTAGGGGATGCACATCTGGGGGTCCGCATGACCGCGGTAGACAGCCACGGCCTTGTCGCGGCAGGAATCGAAGCCGCAGGCTCTGCAGTCCAGTTCATCGTCCGCGGAGAACTTGCCGACGTCAGCCAGCATTTGGGAGATTTCCTCTTCAGTGGGTACTTCCTGGTGATAACTGCGATCAGAGAATCCCCGTGACAAGTCTACTCCAATGTCGGATGCCCTGTGATCCCGATCCTCCGAAACTCCACTGGCATAGTCGATAATGCGTCCTTGCCGGACATGGAGGGCTTCATTGGTGGATGCGGCTGGCCCCCCAATGCACCCGCTCGGGCACACCATCATCTCGATAAAGTCGCAATCTACCTTCTCGCCTGCGTCGAGACTCTGGATAACGTCTTGGCATTCCTCGATCCCAGTTATCAATTTGCGGTCAGGGGCGAGGATATCGGCATCGCCAAAGGCCGTTTTTAGGAGACCCCCATCTACGGGAAACAAGCGGGCAGCGCCCGGTCGCGGGCCATCGAAGCCCTCCGTAGAATCAGATGCATCCTCTGCCTCGGTATCCTTCAACCACTCTTCAATCTCGGGAAAGGTCAGGCACAGATCCACTTCCTTGTGTTCATCGGCCTCCTGTTTCTTGGCCACACAGGGGCCTAGGAAGACCACCTTACCCTCAGGATGGTGCTGCTTGATGTACCTGGCGTGGGCTACCATGGGGGAGACGATGGGTGAAAGGTGATCGATGACTCCCGGGAAGTATATTTCTACCAACCTCACCGCTGACGGGCAGCTGGTCGAAATCTGCGGTGCCAGCAGGTTGCCTCGCTTCAGCAGACTCATATGCTCGCGCGCCACCATCTCCGCACCCAGAGCGGTCTCCTGGACCGAGGTGCTGCCCCGTGCGCGGAGCAGGCGGGGCAGCGATGCCGCATCGATATCTTCGGACAGGGCTGCCGGAAAGGAGGGAGCCACACTGAAATGGACGTGTTCGCCCTGTCGCATCCACTGCTTCAGAGTGTCAAGGTCATTGCGAACCTGCTTAGCATTCTGTGGGCATTCCTTGACACACTTTCCGTCAAGGATGCAGCTTTCTTCCATGACGGCAGCCCGGATGGTCTCAGATGAGTCCGGCCACCCCTCAGTGAAGCGGATGACATTCAACGGGCAGACCCTCAGGCAGCGGTAGCAGTCCTGACACTTAGCTTCGGCGGTGTTGATCACCGACATATCCGTTAGCCACTTCCTTTCCTTTTGCCAAGGACCTCGCTGTAGAATAACTCGGATACCGTCTCTGGTGCTACCTCTTGATGGTGATGATCGCAGATCTTGAGTGTGACACCTTCATCAGTACATCGATCCATGCAGAAGCTACCCTTTAACACGACATCGTGCTTAACTCCGTGACAATCGATCAGTTGCTCGAGGCATTGTATTACTTCGGATGCGCCCTTCAGATAACAGGAACTGCCCACGCATACCTTGATCGTGATCATGAAGGGCCACCATCCCCTCGCCGTAGCACCTTCTGCCGGAATATGTCATCGATGTTGTCTGGGCTTGCTCCCGTGACAAGGTCGCCGTCGACCTTAAGAGAGACTCCTTGGTCGCAATTTTCCAGGCAGAAGGTTGCTGCGAGGCGAACATTATGACCGCTCTCGCTGATCAACTGGGTCAGACGTGGTATGACCTCGTATGATCCCCGGAGGTAGCATCCAGTGCCAACACAGACTTCCACAGTGCAGGATTCGGCCGGTCCATCCACAACCGTGTATCTGGACTCGGCACTCACTCTCTTGCGATGGGTATAATCAGTGTGCAGATACTCATGGGCTGTATCGCTACCGGGCTCACCCAGCCATTGGTTGTAGATCTTATCTATAACAGGATTCGTAGCGGCGACGCGCAGCTGCATATTAGAGTCGATGTCATACAGGACCTCTTGGCGCTGTCCGAGGACTTCGGTATTCTGCCGGGAGGGCTGTCCGCCCCCGCCGATACAACCTCCAGGGCAGGCCATGATCTCGATAACATGGTAGTGCATCTCACCTTTATTGATGCCCTCCAGCACTTTCTGGGCGCGACTCAGACCATGAATGATGGCTGCTCGTAGGCGGACCCCGTCGATCTCCACTTCCGCCTCCCGCAGACCCTCCAAGCCGCGGACCTGTTTAAAGGTGATGTCCTGCTGAAGAGGGTCAGAACGCATCGCGGCAGCATAGCGCAGGACTGCTTCGGTGACGCCACCGCTGGCACCGAAGATGACTCCCCCCCCCGAGGACAGGCCTAAGGGATAGTCACACGCCTCCTCGCTGAGCTCCTCAAAGATGATGCCCGCCTCCTCAATCAGATGCGCCAGCTCAATGGTGGACAGTACGGCGTCCACTTGCTCAGCACCATTGTGGGAGAATTCATCCCGAGTGGCCTCGAATTTCTTGGCCAAGCAAGGCATGATCGACCCCACGAAGATGCGTTCCCGGTCAATGTCCAGTTCTCGCGCGTAGAAGCTCTTGATGACGGACCCAAACATCTGCTGGGGCGACTGGCAGGTAGAAAGATTGTCTAGAAGCTCCGGGAAGTACTGTTCACAGTACTTGACCCAGGCAGGGCAACAGCTGGTAAGTAGTGGAAGGGGTTCCCCATCTTCCAGTCGCTGCAGGAGCTCATGAGTTTCCTCGACAGTGGTAAGATCGGCCCCGAAACAAGTATCGAAGACATAGTCAAAACCGAGTCGGCGCAGGGCTGAAACGATTCGGCCCATACTCCCCTCATGGGGCTTCAGATTGAACATTTCCTGCAGCGATGTGCGGAGGGCGGGGGCCACCTGGACGATGGTGACCGTGTCAGGATCCTCAAGCGCCTCCCAGATGACCTCGGTTTCCCTTTTCACTGCCAGGGCTCCGGTCGGACATACGCTAGCGCACTGCCCACAGTGGACACACTCCACTTCGCTCATATCCCGACCAAAGGCCGGCTCCACCCGAGCCTCGGATCCCCGGTCAACGAAGGACAGAACTCCAATGCCCTGAACCTCTTCGCACATCCGGACACAGTCACCGCAGAGGATGCACTTGTTGGCATTACGAGTAAGTCCTACTCCTGACGTATCCACCGGCTGCTCAGCATGGTCCCGTTCGAAGCGCACTTCTTCGATTCCCAGTGACAGTGCGATTTCCTGTAGTTGGCAATCCCTGTTGGCAGGGCAGGTGGTGCACTCCCGATCATGATCGGCCAGAAGCAGCTCAAGGGTGAGCCTCCGAATTCCTCGCACTTTCTTCGTATGGGTCCAAATCTTCATGTTTTCGGCCGGGGGGGTTGAGCATGCCTCGCGCACACCCTGTCCCTCGACCTCTATGACACACATGCGGCATCCGCCGTACACACTCAACTCCGAATGGTAGCAGAACGTCGGCAGCTCTATGCCGGAGCTCCGGATGATCTCCAGCAGGTTTGCTTCATCGGAGAAGCCAACCTCTTGTCCGTTGATGGTGAGCGTCTTCATCTACGACACCTCCTTGATCGCGTCGAATGGGCACGCTGGGACACAGGCTCCACACTGGAGGCAACTGGTGACATCAATCTCAAATACCTCGCCAGGCTCTCCGTGAATGCAGTCGACTGCGCATTCTTCCTGGCACTTCGTGCATCCCCGGCACATTTCCGGGTCGATCCAGTAGTATGTCAGGTCTGCGCACATCCCGGCTGGGCAGCGTCTGTCCTTTATGTGGGTGTCATATTCATCTCGGAAGTGTCTCAGGGTGCTCAGAACTGGGTTCGGCGCGGTTTTCCCGAGTCCGCACAGAGAACCCTCCGCGACTCCCGAGGCCAATTCTTCTAGGAGATCCATGTCATCGCCGGTGCTGTCTCCACTCACGATCCTCTCGAGAATCTGCATCATCCTGCGAGTGCCTTCCCGGCAGAGAACGCATTTGCCACAGGACTCACTCTGGGTGAATCTCATGAAGAATAGTGCGACTTCCACCATGCAGGTGTCTTCGTCCATGACCAGCATGCCCCCAGAACCCATGATGGTTCCGACCTCACTCAGGGAATCGTAGTCCACAGGGGTATCCAGGAGATGCTCGGGCACGCAGCCTCCCGACGGTCCACCGACCTGGATCGCTTTGAGTTCGCCGTCATTCTCAGCACCGCCACCGATTTCTTCGACGGTCTGGCGCAGCGTCATTCCCATGGGGACTTCCACCAGTCCCCCCCGTTCGATCTTGCCCGCGAGGGCAAAGACCTTGGTGCCCGGGCTATCCTGTGTTCCTCCCTGCCGGAACTCCTCTGCCCCCCGGGTCAGAATGTGTGGGACGTTGGCAAGGGTCTCCACATTGTTGATGTTGGTGGGCTTTCCCCACAGTCCCAATTGGGCCGGGAATGGGGGGCGGGGACGCGGCATGCCTCTATATCCCTCAATGGAGGCAATCAGGGCTGTTTCTTCCCCGCAGACAAAGGCCCCAGCTCCCTTCTTAATAGACACGTCAAAGTCAAAGCTGCTGTCGAGGATGCTCTTGCCCAGGTAGCCTGCCTTCCGGGCGTCTTCAATGGCCTTCTCCAGCCGCTCAAGAGCCAACGGGTACTCAGACCGGCAGTAGACATAGCCGTGTTCAGCGCCGATTGCATAAGCTGCTATGGCAAGACCCTCAATGATGACATGGGGATCACCCTCCAGGATGGAACGGTCCATGAAGGCTCCAGGGTCTCCCTCGTCGGCATTGCAAATCACATACTTGGGTTGGCCCTCGGCCTCGCGAGCGAACCGCCACTTCAGACCAGCGGGAAAGCCTGCGCCTCCCCGACCCCTCAGGCCCGCTTCCTCGACTTCCTCATTGACATCCTCAGGAGTCATCTGCAGGGCTGTCTCAAGCCCCGCGTATCCTCCCGCATCCAGGTATTCTTGGAGGGATTCGGGGTCAATAATTCCAGTGTTCTTAAGAACTCGCCTCCTCTGCTTCGCAAAAAAAGGGAGATCCCACAGGATCGGGACATCGGACAGTTCATGTGCGTCTTCGTCGGGTGCAGCGTGGAGCCCCAGAAGGATGTCGGTGGGCAGGGCATCGGAAGATTCGGTGACCAGGGCCAGGAGTTGCTCAACGTCCTCCGAAGTGACCCTTCCGAAGGAAAGGCGCGGCCAGCCAGGCCGTATGATATCCACCAAGGGCTCCTCGGTGCAATAGCCAATGCAACCCGTCTTCCTTAACTGGACGTCGTCCCCTGTGGCGAGACTTTCCGCGAAGGCATCATAGATCCGGGATGCTCCTGCAGCCATTCCGCAGGTTCCCATCCCCACGATCACCATGGCTCCGTGTCGTATGTCAGTGTTCTGCGTCACGATTCCGACCCTCCCTCGATCTTATCTCATCTACCAATTCTCGCAGTTTTTCCGGGTTCATGTGGCCGTAGAACTCGCCTCCCACCAAGATGAGCGGTGCCATGCTGCACGCTCCCAGGCAGGCGACCCTTTCAAGAGTGAACAGCATATCGTCGGTGGTGGGATTGTCCTCATCAACACCCAAATGCTCCTCGGCTGCGTGGTTCAGGGGAACTGACCCATCAACGTGACAGGCCGTGCCATCGCATATCTGGATGACATACTTGCCCTTTGGCTCGGTGGAAAACTGGGAGTAGAAGGTGGCCACCCCATAGACCCGGGCCGGTGGAATACCCAATGCCGTGGATATGTACAGCATCACGTCCTCTGGAAGGTATCGGTATTGATCCTGCGCCGCCTGCAATATGGGTATAACATTGCTGGGATTATAGTCATACCTTTCCAGAATGTCCTTCACATCGGAAAAGCTGCGTTCCTTTTGCGCTTGGGTGGTCACTTGACATCCCGCCTTTCCATTGAGACGGAGGCCTCTGTTTCGTCTAGCTGCTCGGGTTGGCTGATTAGAATCAGTCCCGAAGCAGGCTGTCGCTCATGATTGGACAGTGTTTCGAGATGTTCCAGCAGGAAATACGCGGTATCCCCCTTCGCCATATGGATCGTGCTCTCTCCAGCTACGGCCGTGAGCGTGCCTTCGTGAACCAAGACCAACTCCTCACTGTCTCGCTGGGAAAAGATGTTCTCAAGAGTTGCTCCAGGGTCCAGGCGGAAGAAGAGAGGCATTAACTGACGGCTACGGGGACCACGAAAAAGGGGCAGCTCGAGGTCAACCCCTTCCTGGTCCGTCATGAGGGTCTTGCGTTCATCTTTGTGAACCAAGATCCACTTGGAGGAAATCTCGTTGTCGACAAGAACAGAGGTGGAAACACCCAGAGCGCGAGCGATCCCCTTAAGTGTGGAGAACGAGAGAGATACCCTGTCTCTCTGTAGCTGGTAAATGAAGGTGCGCGATACGCCCACTTGTTCCGCGAGTTCCTGTACACTCATTCCACTATGCGTTCTCAGTTTACGAAGTCTTTCACCGAAAGACATTCTATTACACCCCCTAGCGCACTTCACACTGTATACTGCCACTATACAGTTGTCAAGTAAGCGTGGGTAAGGAGGCATTTTCGCTGTGACCCGTGAGTGTGCTGAAAGAAAGCGTCTTTCTGTATTTGCCCCATATGACCTGTCAATTCTGGCTCTCTGATTTGAGCGGACCGGCGTCTCATGCCGACATATGGGTGTTCGTCCAGTCTATTGTCCTCACGAATGCCCGACCAGTTCGTCAACAGGTACAACATCAAGCGAGACATGTTCTGCCTCTGGATCGCGCTGCAACTCTGCCCGGATGGTGTAGACCTGTTCCATCTCCGGTATGTAGTCTTTGAGAGGACGTCCCGGCTTGCTCCGCTTCTTGCGTCTCTGCCTTTCATCGACGCAATACTGCAAAGTGAAATACGGGTCTGCGTGTTTGTCAAGGAAGTTTCCCCACGCCTCGTGCGCATCCGGCTCACAGGCAAAGGTGCGCTCTGACAGGCGCCTCAGTTCCTTCTGCAGCACATCCTGGCGTTTGTCCAGCTGATTATCAATGCTTTTGGCTTTTCGCCCATCCAGCTTGCAAGAGTGCGCCACGATGAAGCGGTACTGAATCCCGTAAAGCTCTTCTGCGAAAGACTGGATCCGGTATCGGGCTGCATCCTTTCTCTCGGAGAATTTACCCGCCGGGCGCCAGTCATCTTCCGACCACGCTCGATCCTTGAGGGCCTTCTCCAAAGAGAAGTTGCCGGGGAATCGCGAGATGAACGGAAGCTCTTCCTCAACCTTTGCACGGAGATTGTCCCGACATACCAGGCTGGAGTCAGCGACGTAAACCGGTGGTGTTTCCCGCACCGCCAACAGCTGGCGCAGTTTCAGGATGAGCTCATAGTTGTACGGACCATCGGACTTGTTGCCGTCCCGCACCTGTCCAATCAGCGGCACCCCATCAGCCGTAGTGCCGATCCCGTAAAGTATCTGCTTCAGATCCGGACGCCGATCCTTGGAGTAACCATAGGTGATATCCAGCGCCGGTTCCTCTTCATCGTAGACACCCTGTACCGACACCGAGGTG
>PUMM01000191.1 GCA_003551365.1 Clostridia bacterium | reverse complement strand
TATACTTGGCAATCAACCTCCCGTCGCTGAGCCCGAGAGCGCGCCCGGCCTCCACAAACTCCTTCTCCCGCAGACTGAGAACTTCGCCGCGGACGAGCCGGGCAAACTGCGGCCACCCCACAATGCTGAGAGCCAGCATCACGTTGAAAATACCCGGGCCCCAGACGGCCATCACTGCGATGGCCAACAGAATCCCGGGGAAGGCGATGAAGGTATCAGTGATGCGCATGATGATGTTGTCAACCCTGCCTCCGTAGAAACCGGAAATGAGACCCGCCGGTATCCCGATGAGGGCCCGCAGGGTGACTACCATTACCCCCACCGCGAGCGATATTCGTGCTCCATATATCATGCGACTGAGCACACAGCGCCCCAGGTTATCCGTACCGAGAGGAAACTCGCCGCCCGGGGCCTGGCGGGCCAGCTGCAGCTGCTGATCATAGGGATCATGTGGAACGATCCATGGCGCCAAAATGGTCACCAGGACCAACGCCGCGATGATCACCAGTCCCACCATGGCCATTCGCTTGCGTGTCAGGCGAATAAGCACATCGAATTTCGATCGCTCCATGGCCAATCCGGAGCGTTTTTCACTTTGGCCTTCCTGCTGCTTTTCATCAGTGAATTCATCTTTTCTATCGTTCATGCTGGCCCTCCTCAATCATACCTGATGCGCGGGTCAACCAGGGCATACGTGACATCCACCATCAGGTTCACCAGACAAAACATCGTGGCGAACAGCAGAAGGTTACCCATGATCATGGGATGGTCACGCTGCATCATCCGCTGGTAGGCAAATCGACCGATTCCCGGCCAGGCGAACACCGTCTCCACGATGACCGTACCGCCCAGACGGAATCCCAGCTGCAGACCGATCACTGTCAGTACGGCGCTGAGCGCCGAACGCAGGGCGTGCTTGTAGATCACTGAGCGCTCGGGCAACCCCTTGGAGCGGGCGGTACGGATGTAGTCCTGCCGGATGACTTCCAACATGGAGGAACGGGTAATTCGGGTAATGGTGGCCATTCCCGCAGTACCCAGTGTCACGGCCGGCAGGATGATGTTCATTATCCCGTTACGTCCGCTGGCCGGAAGGGCCCCAAGATGATAGGCAAACACCAGGATTAACATGATTCCAACCCAGAAGTTGGGCATCGAAATCCCCAGGAAGGCTCCCACCCGGGTGAGATGATCGAACCACGAATCCTGATGCACAGCGGAGATGACGCCGGCCGTCACCCCCACTCCCACCGACAGAGCCATGGAGGCAATGACCAGCTCAATCGTCGCCGGCATGAAACCCAAGAGCGTCGGCAGTACTGACCGGCCATCCCGGAATGATTCTCCCCAGTCCCCGGTGACTATTCCCCCGACCCAGTCAACGTAGCGCTGATACCAGGGCAGGTCCAGGCCCAGCTGCTCCCTAAGGCGCTCAATCTCGTCCTGCGTCGCATCCTGATCCAGCAGAATGGCAACTGGATCTCCGGGTGTGAGGTTGATCAGGGCGAAGACAATCACGGAGATCCCGAGCAGCACCGGGATCAACTGCACCAGTCGACGGCCTATATACGTATACATTGGACCACTCCCCGCAGCAAATTCGATACCAGGTGCGCAGGGCCGGGTTCTGATTTTGACCCTTCGCACCGGAGATTCTCGCTCGTCTCATCAAGTTTGAGGGTACGGCGGGCGCTTCGGCCCGCCGCACCTGCGTTGTCTGAACAGATCACTCGACTAGAGTCGCGTCCTTGAGCGGGAGCGTATAGAAGTAGCCGCAGCGACCCTCATAGTTCTGCAGCTCCGGACGATGCGCAGCCTTGGTCACGTAGTAGGAAATATACGTGTAGGACTGCTCATCGGCCAGAATCTCCTGGACTTCGTGGTACTTCCCTTCTCGCACATCCTGGTCGGTGGTGGTCCGGGCGGCGTCCAGCAGCTCATCTACCCTTTCATTGGAATACAGCTGGCGGTTGGCTCCTTCGGGTGCCCAGTTCCGGCTGTGGAACTGACGGTACACTCCCCGGTCGGGGTCAGTCTGACCGGACCAGCCCATGGTGTAGGCCTCAAAACGGCCCTCGAGAATGTCATCGTAGTGCGCTCCCCATTCCTGCTCATGCACATCCAGATCCATGCCGATGTCGGCCAGCTGGTGCTGGGCGATCTCCACGTGCTCCCGCGTCACCTCACCCTCGGAGTGCTTGAAGTCAATCGTGAGCCCGTCTCCGTAGCCTGCTTCCTCCATCAACTCCTCGGCGCGCTCCGGCTCATGTCCGAACCTGCGCACATCCGGATTGTGCGCCCAGGAGGTGGGGATTATGGGCGAGTACGCCACATCACGTATGCCGTACCAGACGTGATCGACCTTGGCTTCCATGTCCATTCCATAGGCAAACGCCTGCCGCATGCGCACATCGTCAAACGGTTCCTCACCGTGGTGGTAGCTGTAGTAGTTGACGCCGGTGCCGGGCCGCAGCGTGACCTCGACCTCCGGTTCCTCACGCAGCCGTTCTACTTCCTCCGGCGGGATACCATCGATCACGTGTACTCCGCCCGTTTCCAGCTCAATCAGCTTGGTGCTGACCTCCGGGATGGGGCGGAAGATGATGTCATCAATGTCGGGGCGCCCCTCAAAGAAATCATCGTGCGCCTCCAGTACGATGCGGTCATTGGGGACCCATTCCTTGAAGACGTAGGGTCCGGCACCCATCGGTTCGGTCTGCAGATGCTCGTCACCGTGTTCCTCCGCGTAGTGCTTGGGGATGATACCCGGCGCCAGGTAATAGAGGAACGGTGCATTGGGCTCCTCCATCTGGAACTCGACGGTGTAGTCATCAACCACGACGATCTCATCTATCGGCTCATAGAACGCGATATTGCGGGCACCGAAGTCGGGGTCGCGGAACGTATCATAGGTGTACTTGACGTCCTCGGCAGTGAGCTCCTCGCCGTCGTGGAACTTGATACCCTCGTGCAGGTGGAAGATGTACGTGGTGTCATCCGGGATCTCAATCTCTTCAGCCACGTACGGCTCTATTTCCAGGGTCTCGTCGTCCCACACCAACAGACCGGCATATACCAGGTTGTTGATGTTCGCCGAGTACACATCAGTTGCCAATCTCGGGTCCAGATTGGTCGCATCGGCTGCGAGCCCCATCCGCAGCTCAGTGGGATCTTCCGGATCGACCGGTTCCGGTTCCTCTTCTGGGTCCTCTTCCGGGTCGGGATCCGGATCGTCCTCCACGGCCGGGGCGCATGCGGCCACCATAGCCATGACCATCAGGACTGCCAAAACTGACATCATCCACGTCTTTCGACGCATTCAAATACCCCCCTCGTGTTGTGTGACGATTGATCCAATAAACAATCGCCATTTAGACTATAATCATTCTAGGCGCGATCAAAAATTCCTCCCCACAGCAATTCTCGCCGGAGAACCGCTCTATCCGGGCAGGCATTTTCTGCGGACCTTTTTCGTCCGGCGAAAGGCCAGGTAGCCCAGCATGGCAGGTCAGACGTGCATTGGCCATACGCCCTTCCTCTCACTGTGGGAACAGGTGATGATTTTTGTTCGAAAATCGTATTGAACGTGTCCCGGACCACACCATCGGCTGCACCGCCGGACATACTGCCAAACATGAGGATGGATGTGTATTGTTTCGGGGCCCAATAGGGTAGAGGTCGTGTTTTCTGCCCACTTATCAGTGGTATAAGAGTTCTGACTCCAGTATGACCCACAACACCTTCTATATTTGGGTATCCATGCAGAATTATACTTCAGTGCAAACGAAGCATGTCTATTGCCGCTGAAGTCAGTGATTGACAGGGAACCCACATGGTATCTATATGTACTATGGAATGGAGGTGTGTTCCAAAACGGCGATTCATCGCGTCGTCTCACGGGCGAGCCGAGGAACGGTAAGATGCGCCGAATACTGCGGTTCACCTGTGTACAGCTACGCCATGGGCATCATGCACTGCTGCCGGGGGCAAAATCCGCTACCGTCTCCCACTCTCACCGACTGCTCCTGCACCGGCGAACCCGGGAGGCAGCGTCAGGAAACGGGTGGCCCCTCGCAGGGAAACCGTTCATACTCCCGCGTCTCGAGGATCTCTTTCATCTGCCCCACCACTGAGTGAACTTCAGTGAAGGTATTGTACAGGGCAACCGGCGCCAGGCGGATGATGTGGGGTGGACGAAAATCCGGCACAACTCCCCTGGCGCGGAGGGCAGCACAGACGCGGCGCGCCTCCGGATGTTCAACGGCCACGTGACCGCCCCGCCTCGTGGATTCCCGCGGGCTACCCACCCGGCAGTTGCATCCCGACAGCTCCTCATCAATCAAATCGATCAGATAGGCCGTCAGACGCAGTGACTTCGCGCGCACCCGCTCAATCCCGGCATCGGCGAAAACGCGCAGCGACCCCAGCAGGGGCGCGGCACTCAACACTCCCGGGGTACCTATCTGCCACGCTCCGGCCGCCCCGGCTGGGTGAAAGTCCAGCGACATAGCGAACTGCTGATCCTTGTCGCTCCCCCACCAACCGGCCAGACCGGGACTCCGGCAGAAGTGCTTTCGGTTCACATAAAGGCCGGCGATTCCCCCCGGCCCGGAATTCAGATATTTGTACGTACACCAGAAGGCAAAGTCCACGCCCCAGTCACTCAGCGAATGCGGCAGTGCCCCCACCGAATGACTCAGGTCTAGTCCGGTCAGTATTCCGCGCTCGTTCGCGGCCGCAGCTATCCCCGCCACGTCGAGCAGCTGGCCGCTTCGGTACAGCACCGACGGCAACACACATACCGCTACATCCGACGTCATGTGCGCGATTATGTCTCCCTCATCCAACACCCTGCCATCACGCGAACGAACCAGCACCAGATGCTCTTCCGGATCCATGCCGCGCAGCTGTAGATGGCTCCGGAGGGCGTAGATGTCAGATGGAAAATTCAGCTCGTCCCCCAGTATGCCCTTACGCTGCTTCCCGGGACGGTAGAATGAGCCCAGCAGGGCGTGCAGATTTACGGTGGTTGAACCGGCAGCCACCACTTCATCCGGAGCCGCTCCCACCAGAGGAGCCATGCGTCGGCCGAGGTCCTCCCCCAGATTGAACCAGGGAGGATCGGCATCCAGCCAGCCACCGATGGCCAGATCTCTCCATTCCGCGGCAGTCCTCTGCAGCTCTTCAGCGGCATCGCGCGACTGCAGACCCAGCGAATTGCCATCCATGTATATCACCTCATCGGGTATGTAGAACCGTGAGCGGAACCCGGCGAGGTCATCACATCGATCCATCTCCTGCGCCCAGGCGCGCGAGGAAGTGAGAGACACATATACCACCCCCACCCTCTCTTTCGCTCTCCGCGCATCCACACCCTGCATGGCAGCAGGGCTGATTGGCCTGCGGAACCCCCGACTCCGTGCGCGTAACATTCAGTGGGTGTAGGAGGCCCGGTGCGGGGCGCCCCCCGGGTAACCATAGCAGCGCAGCTTGATCCAGGCCATGGAGCCGAGAGAGGCAGCGACGTGCGCAATGGCCAGCGCAAACCATATGCCGGAGACCCCCATGAGGGAGGACAGCACCACGGCCAGGGGTACCTTCAGGACCCAGGAGGATCCAAGAGTCCACACCAGATGAGACACCGTTCGCTCCAGAGCCTGGTACGCACCGCCCAACACCACGAAGACACCGGCAAATCCGAAAGTGGGGGCGACGACGCGCAGCAGTTCGGAGACAGTGGCTACAAGGCCAGCATCCCGGGTGAATAGGGCTGCCGCCTGGGACGGCCAGACAAATACGACTATCCCAAGAACCGTGAGAAGAGAAAATGCCAGGGCGATGGCCGTCCAGGTACCCCGTTCCGCCCGCGGCCACTCCCCTGCGCCGAGGTTCTGCCCCACTGTGGCGGTTACTGCGGTGGCCATGGCCCAACCGGGCATCAATGCCATCATTATGATTCTATGTCCAATTCCATACGCTGCCAGTGCAGGCGATCCGAACCGGGCCACGATCGCCACCAGGGCCAGCTGCTCCGCACTGAGGACCATTCTCTCGCCCGCGATTGGGGCGGCCACCCGCACCAGACGGCGCAGGAGATAGACGTCGGGGCGGAAATGCTTCCCGCTCACGTGCAAACCGTGATAGTCACGCAGGGCTCCGGCCACCGAGTATAGTGCCATGATTGAACGGCCGATGACGATGGCCACCGCGCTACCGGTGAGTCCCCAGCCGGAAAAGCCAGCGACACCGAGGATGAGGATGGGATCCAGGACCATGTTAATCCCCGTGGTGATGGACCAGAGCCTGACCGGGGTGGCCGTATTGCCGGCAGCCTGTAGCATAAAACAGTAGGCATACAGCAGCTCGGTGAGCGGCATACCCAGTACCATTATGAAAATGAAAGTGCTGACCTGCGAGGCCAGTTCAGGCGGCGTTCCCACTGCAGTGATGACATGGTCCAGAAATGGCAGCCCCACGATAATTACCGTCGTGTAGTAGATGACGAGGAGTGCCCCCACGTGCGCAGCCGTGCGGCTGACCCCTTCCATGTCGCGCGATCCGGCATGGCGAGCCACCAGGGCAGAGCCTCCCTCTGTTATCCCCTCGCCCACCGCCCAGATGAAGGCGAGGATGGGAAATGCCATGGCCACCGCGGCAATGGGACCTGGACCCAGTATTCCCAGCCAGATAACATTCACCACCTCGTACGCCACCATAGCCCCATTCACCGTGAGCGCCGGTAGCGAAAGGCGCAGGAGAGAGGACAGGACGGGTCCGTGGGTAGCATCAACCCTACCTCCGGTGCGCATCACCTTTGAACGTCTCCGGATTTTCCGGCGCACTGATAATCTCATCACAGATCCCCCTCCCCACAGGCCCGGCGGGCCACTGAGTGCGATGACGCAATCCGATTGAATCGCAAGATACCTCGCCGCTATCCGGCCAGAAGTTGCGGCAGACGGGGGCCGATGCACCCGTTACTGTCCATAGATCGCCAGTCTAGCAGAACGACGACCTGGTCGGCCACCCTGCTTCGGTGACAAATCTGTTACAGAAAGCACGGTTCGATCAGCTGGCGGGATGAGTCAAAGGTCTGTGCAGAATGGACAAAGCATGAGGGGGAGGCGAAAAAGCCGGGCATCCAGGCCCCAGAGGGCAGACGGCCAACGAGATCGCCGCGTCAACCGCGACGGGAAGCACGCGGCGCGCGCCATGGCCGGGCGCGCGCCGCTGTCAGCTACTGCAGGTCGTCCATGTGCACGGCCTGATGCCGCGGTTCCTCCAGACTGCCATCACGGATAACGATGCGGCCATCGCGAATGACAGTGTCTATCTGCGCCAGATCGCGCAGATTGCGATCGGGTTCGCCCGTGACCACGATGAGATCGGCCAGTTTGCCGGCCTCGATAGTTCCCAGGCGGTGATCCATATCCAGTATCTCCGCCGAGTGACGCGTGGCCGCCAGCAGCGCCTCGCCCCGGGAGAAACCGGCGCACGCAAACTGCTCGAGCTCGGTGATGTAGGCATCCGGGAGCATGCGGAACCAGTCCATCACCAGATCTGTGCCGATACCCATCCTCACTCCAGCCCGACGCATCCGGCGCACCACCTCCAGATTATCCTCCGCCGAGAAGCTGAAGCGGCGGGAGGTGGAGTGGAAATAGCCGCCCAACCGCCGGAAAATGATGAGGTAGGGTATCAGGGTCGGCACGGCGGAGATGTCACGCGAGGCCATAAGTTCAATGGCCTCGTCCGTGCGGGGCAGGGGGTGCTCAATGACATCCACCCCCGCCCGCACCGCGCGATCTATGTAGAAGGTTTCTGCGTCACACATAACCCGTAAACCCAGAGTGTGCGCCTCATCCACCGCCGCGTCGATCTCCTCTTTGCTGAAGTGACTGGCGACTTTTATGACATCGGCCCCCATCTTGAACTGTTCGCGCACCGCCTCGCGCCAGTCATGCGGGCCACTGGCCTCGCGAATCTTGCCGTGTGCCGGGGCCAGAGGACTGAGGCCTTCTGCTCCATGTCCACCGGTACCAGTAATGAGCTGGCCCGCCGGGAACACCCGTGGCCCGGGCACCCGATCCTGCGCAACCCATTCCTTCAAACGGAAGGGGACGGCGCGGTGTGATCCGGCATCCCGCACGCTGGTTATGCCGCTTTCCAGAAAGAACCGCATTCGTTCCAGCGCCCGCAGAGTGGCATCAGCGATACACTGGGCGCGCTCCACCGGCACATGCGGCTCGTGATAGGTCAGGTGGGTGTGCAGATCTATAAGTCCGGGAAGTACGGTAGCACCCTGCACATCCACCACCTCCGTACCGGGCGGTGGGTCGCCCGAGAAATTGACATCCGCTATTTCTCGTCCCCAGGTAAGGATGGCTCCCTCACGCACCTCCCCATCCACACCGTCAAAGACTCTGCCGCCCCGCAGCAGCAGAGCCCTACCTTCGTCTCCATCGGGCGGGATCGGAACCCGCCGCGGATCATCGCTCACCGGAGTGTCGGGATCGAGCCATGTTCGTCGATCGCAAACCATGTATATATCTCCTCTCCCCACTTCTCCTGCTGCCATTACCGGGCTTTCGCCCGGGCAACGTCCGTTTGTCACCATGCGGCAAATGCATATCCTCTGCGTTCCCACTGTCGCAATCGCCTGCCAGATGCAGACTGAATCTCCAGCTCACTCCCGCAGGAATGAGTGCGATGGCGTGAGGCCGCCGAGATCCGCACCATACGCAGTGGCTCCTGGCATCGGCCGGGAATCTGACGGGGCAGAATGGGATCTTCGTTTACTGGACTCGCTCAGGTATACGACGGCCCGGGCCTCATCCCCTTATCCCGTAACGTCCCCTTCAGTCCGATACGTCGCGATTTCGGAGCAACGCGCAGCCGGGAGACATCACCGGGCATCTTTCGCGCCGTCACCCTCCGTCCCCTGGGAGAAGGCCTCGCGCAGCAGCTGACCCAGCTGCTCCGTGTCCCCCACACTTATGCTGTAGCGGGGTATGGCCTGTAGACAGGTATCCGGAGTAACAGTTTTCGGAACGGTAGTGAACAGCAGCTCAAATCCGACCTCGTCAGCGATCTCAATGGCGCTGGAGGTGGCGATGCCATAGGGCCAGGCCAAAGATTTTACCGGACGGTCGGTCTGCATCCGCAGAAAATCCCGACTGCGACGCAGGTCGCGCTCGATGCGTTCAGAATAGGACTCTGCGTCCTCCTCCGGCTCAGGGGTGATCGCCGCACCGTCCTCGCGCCAGTAGTGCAGGTCATAGGTGTGCGATCCCACGTCATACAGGTCACCGTCCTTTACCACATTGCGAATCTCCCGAAATGTCATGTGCGGGTAGTTCGTCTCCACCTCCGTCAGGCCGGGCCGGTAGGAAACGATGGGAAATATGACTGCCGGTATCTCATGTTCCCGCAGTACGGGATAGGCGTATTCATAGAAGGAGCGATATCCATCGTCAAAGGTCAACAGCACCGCCTGATCCGGAAACTCCCCCTCCCGGTGAGCTTGGGAAAACTCGTCCAGGCTGAGGAACTCGTATCCCTCCTCCATCATATACTCTAACTGATGCACAAAATCGCGCTGCGAGATCTCCATGGCCGACGTAGCCTCTCCCGCGACGATGTGATGATAGGTTAAAACAGCCACGGCACCTGCATCGTCATCCACATCCGTCGGAGCCAACATGACGATCCGGCCATCCTCATCCCTGTACGCGCGCACTGAACGACCCAGCAGATCCCCGGGCTCTTCGTCATTGACAGTCATGACATCCGGAACCATCTCCACCTCTTCATCGGCGATCTCCGCCCACTCGTTCTCAACCCGGGTCAGCTCACCCGTTACGATGTGCGCCCGGGCAAACTCCTGGGCGTCTCCACGGGCTTGGGTTGCATCCGGACCGGTCAGAGCCACGAGGCATGCGTGAAGTAGGTCTGCCGCTGCAT
>PUMM01000036.1 GCA_003551365.1 Clostridia bacterium | reverse complement strand
CGGGCGGGGATGAGAGAATATTCTGTGGTGTCCCACCTCTGTCCTATTCTCGCTGTGCGCGGTCTGAGCGGCGACTGCGTATCTCCTGCTACCCATGGCCGCGCAGGCAGGCATCTGTTGGAAGGGAGATCCCCCCATCTATGCGTGGCGAATATGCACTGCAGGTGCGGCCGTTGACGGGCGCCCTTCTACTACCCATACTGAAGGCGTACGGTAGTTTACCCCATGGTGGGAGATGATTGAATGTGGACATGATCACCAGCCGGCAGAACTCTGCCGTCAGGCAGATGCGCAAGCTGCTCAGTCGCCAGGGTCGCAAGAAGAGTGGACTCTGCCTGGTTGAGGGCATTCAGCAGGTCCTCAGAGCGCTGGAGAATCGCGCGCAGGTGCAGTGGATTGCCGTGGCACCGGATCTTCTGACCAGCCAGATTGCCCGGGAGGCTGTAGCTGAGGCGGAGTCGCGGGGAGATCGGGTGCTGCGGGTTACCCCGGACGTATTTTCCTCTTTCTCTCTGCGCGAGGCGCCGGCCGGACTGGCTGCCGTGGTGGAGCCGCGCTACTCTTCGCCAGAGGATCTGGTGGTGTGTGAGGATACGATGCTGACTGCTCTGCTGAATGTTTCAGATCCCGGTAATCTGGGGAGCATTATCCGTACCATCGACGCTATGCGGGGCGGTGGACTGCTCCTTGTCGGTGATACGACCGACCCCTACGATCCGGCTGCGGTACGCGCCAGTGTCGGCACCGTATTTCGTCTGCCCATCGTGCGGATGTCCTCTTCCGAGTCAATGCTATCCCTGGCGCACAAGCGAGGGATGCAGGTGATAACCACTTCCGTCCGGGCCGACTGCAGCTTGTTCACGGCGGAACTACGCACGCCGTGTCTAGTCGTACTGGGCAGTGAGCAGCGGGGGCTCTCCGACGACATCCTGTGGGCGGGTGACCTGCAGGTGCGCATCCCCATGGGTGGGGATGCTTCCTCCCTCAATCTCGCGGTGGCGACGGGCATAATAATGTACGAAATACGCCGGGGCTGCGGGAACTGAGGGCAAACACTCCCATTTACCGTATATCTCCAGTGAGGTTTGAGAAGCGACTTCCTGCTGCCGGTAACAACAGATCCCGCCTCCGGGCATAACGTGAAATGACAGGACTTATGCCTGGAGAGGAGACAGAGCTATGCACTGGGATTCGTCTCATGATGAACTCCGCCCGCAGATTCCACAGAAACCCCTGCTGGGCCCACACAGATTTGCTCGGGTACTGAGCAACATCGAGCGAGCAATAGTCGACGAGGCTACGGCGGCAGAGTTCTATTACCGCCTCCTGCGGGAGGCGCCAGATCCCCTGCACGAGCGATTCATTCGCCATGCCTACCGCGACGAGCTGGAGCATCTGCAGGTGTTCGAGCAGCTGTATATTCACTTCACCGGTCGTGATCCGCAGTACACGATCGATCCCGTGCAGTACGAGACCTATCGGGAGGGCCTGCTACTGGCGTTGGAGGATGAGCTGGAGGCGGCGGAGTTCTATCGGGATGTGCAGCTGTCCACCACTGACCAGCTGGTGCGGGACAGCTTCTATCTGGCCATGGTGGATGAGTTGGAGCACGCGACGATGTTTGGGGTTCTCTACGGGGAGGAGAAGCCCTGATCGACTTCGAGATGCTCCCCGACGGGAGCACCGGAGCTGTGGGGCAGCTGCGGGGGCGGGTGAGGGGTGGATAGGTGTGACGGTAGGTGGTGACGGGGAGGGGGGGCTGGCATGCGGAGAAGATGATGCACTGATCGCACGGCATCAGGTGCAACACTTCTCATCGGCAGAAATCATGTCCTGGCCGCTGAGCTATCCGGGCAACTTGTGCTCTGTTGCGTTGTATTTCTTGCTAACCGGCGTAGATCCCGGGTCAAACCGGTGCTGCTGCAGCTGGTGGGAGCAGGCTGTGCCCGGGTGTCTTCTGCACGGTGCAGCGGGACCGACCGTGGTACGTCAGCTGTCACACACCCGGTTCCTGTGAGCTGATCGAGCGTGACAAAGCCCAGCTCAGGAGCATTCCCAGGGTGGTCCTCCACCAACCGGGCACACCCGTTGGCACTCACCACACATAATATAGGCACCGGGTGCAACCCGGGGTGAGTATTCCTCCAGGTGGGCGGCGTAGTGTACGCTATCCGGACCATGCAGGCGCTGGTGCACCAGACATTTCTCTACCTCTATTTCGTACGGCTGCAGGGCCTTTGTGGGGCAGGCCAGAAGGCACGCCTCGCAATCCCCGCACAGATCCTGTTCTTTCGACTCATCATATTCCAGCGGCGCGTCGGTCACCAGGCCGTCTACGCGCAGATACGGTCCTGCGTCCGGATGCAGGATCATGGTGTTTTTGCCGAAGCTGCCCATTCCTGCCAGTCGGGCCATATTTTTCTGGGAGAGATGCGATGGCAGCACCACTGCCTGGTATCCGAGAGTTTGCAGGTATCCTCCTATCTCCCAGGTGTCCACCTCAAGGGGCTTGTACCCCACGTAGTTCCATCCACCGCGCCTGCGCACGGCCAGATCTATGGTTGGTCCGAAGGCTATCTCGCCCACTACTACGACGGAACGGGCGTCGGGAAGATAATCACGCGGACTCTTCATGGTGCCCCACTGGTCCCAGTCTACCTTCATGCCCGAAAACTCATCCAGCGCCTCGGCCGGAATGGCCCCTATGAGGTCTATCTGCAGTTCCTGGGCTCTGTTGTGGACCATTCTGGTCAGTTCTGCCGCATCTGGCACGGTACTTCGCCTCCCTCTTCCTTCGTGCTGTGCTGCAGCCTTCGGGGCGGGGACACCTCTATCCTGCCGTTGCCATCCGATCCGTGTGCCACTTTCACCCTGCGGTGGGATACCTATGGTGGCCATTCATCCCCCGGTGTGTTCGGGAAGGGGTCGGGCCCGACCAATCGTCTCTGCCGGTTCATCATGGCAGCACGGTAGCCGGACCGCGGCCCTGTGACATAAGGAGCAGTTTCGCAATGGCTTCCCGACCCGCCGGTGTGCGGCGTCCGGCGGGAGAACGAGCTACTCTTCTTCCGTACGGTGGCCAAAGCGAATCTGTATCTCGCTCAGGTATCCAGCCATCCCGGGAGGATAATCTATTGTGGGTACGATCATTCCGGCCTGCTCACCCACCTGGCCAAACCCCACCTTCAGCTGCATCCGACCATCGGTGATCTCGAGTCCAGTGAGACTCTCGCCGATGTTCTGCACGAAATCGTCCAACATGCTGCCGACTCGCTCCGGGGCGAGCACCGGATGTTTCTTGTCATCCTTGAGCTGTGCCTCGGCGAGACTCAGCTGTCTTTGCAGGGTATCGCGCTGCCGGGTCATTGCCCGCAGCTCCCTTCTGAGCTCGGAGATCCCCACTACCTGTTCACCGGTGGCATCGAGCTGCTGCTTCAGATTTTCAATCTCCGCGTTGAGGGTGCTCAGATCCTTCTGGGTTGCGTCCAGATCCTTCGCCATATTCCGGTTTTCGTTGAGCAGCGAGCTTACCAGCTGAGATTCAGTGAATTTGTCCGCCTTTTCCTGCACTTCCTGCAGCGCCGTCTCCAGCGCATCGAGCGGAGTGCCGGCAGTGGAGGCATCGGGGGAGATGTATTCGCGCAGTTGAACCAGCTTTTCCCGTGCTGAACTGAGATCCGCGCCGGAGATTTTCTCCTCAGCGCCTAGACTATCCAGTCGATCTGCCAGTTCGGCACTGAGCTGTTCTGCGTCGCGCAGGCGCAGCTGCAGGGTGTCGCGGTTATGCCGGGCGGTGCTCACCAGATTCTTGAGTTCGCGCTGCTCCTTTTCGTTTGGGTCTGCTCCGATATCTCTCCCATTTGCTTGTTCAGGCACGTTCATCCCTCCCCTGCCGGGTCAGAAATGGTGAGCTCGCGAATTGTGCGGCCCCGACGGTCGGTTATGGTGACCAACCATTTTTTCATTTTCGGTACATAGGTCGCATCGGCCTTCAGCGGCCCCACCAGCTCATTCATTCTCATCACGTCCGAGACGGCCATGACTTCTCGCAGGATTTCATCTCTGGTTCTCTCTGGCGCGGGATCATCTGCTGGCGGTTCCGTGGATGCGGCGACGTAATGTAGGCGCAGCGTGGACAGGGTGCCGGGATTGATCCCCGCCTTGAGTTGAGTGGATGATATGGGACGTACGGCGAGGTTCCCCCGGTCATCGCAGTCCAGGGACGTGCGCACTTCCAGTTCTGCGGAGGCCAGCACAATCTGGCTGTGCAGATCAGTTCCTTCGCTCAGCTGGGCCTGTGCCCGACCGAGGGATGATCCTGCCTCGCGCAGGAATGTCTCCATATCCGGGATGCCTGAGCCCTTCTTGTCGTTCATAAAATTCACTCCTCAGTCTCTTCGGCGGCTTGAGTACTGCGAGCCGGCTCCATCTGCAGCGGCATGGGGACCGGGACCAGCTTGGCGGAAAGCCGGGAGGAGACGTTGACTTCCCGGTCGAGCTTGCGCTCGAAGCGTACGCTCGCCGTGTCCGCGAAGAGGCTCATCCGCTTGTCTCCGCTGCCGGTTTCCGTCTCACTCTCCACTATCTTCAGGTCCATGGCCACCTCAACCGTTGCCTCCGAGAACTGGTAGAAGGTCGGGCGGACGCCCAGCTCCAGCAGAGACACCTCATTTGGCTCTCCGTGCGAGTAGCTGACATTGCCCTCGGCATCGATGTTCTCAGTTATGGAGGGGATCACGGGTACTCTGGTCTCCGCGAGTTCTGCCACCAGTTCTGCTGAGGCCCGGTCGAGACTCATCTGCGCATTGGCGATGCCCTCTGCCATCATGCGGACCAGATCTCCAAAGGAGGCGTGCGAGGTCTCTCGCACCCTCTGCCCCGGACTGACCAGGGGGCGGCGAAACGCCAGGTGACTGAATTGTGGCTTGTTCGGCGTATTCATGAGTTTACCGCTCCTTACTATTCGTCCTCATCCGAGGGGCGGTTGTCCACAATGCGCAGTTCCGGTGTGATCCGTTCTGGCGGTGGAACTGGAACCAGACGGGTGATGAGTCGGCTGGTGCCCTGCACTTCCTTGCCGAACTTCCGGTTGTGTGATACATCGACATTGATGGATTTGCTGAAGACGCTGAATCCAACCTCGAACTCGCTCTTCACCCGAACATCCGTCTCGCGTGAGGTCGTGGTGGAGATGTCCATGGACACCTCGATCGTGGCCTCGGCAAACTGATAGAAGGTGGGCATGAGACCAATCTGCAGCAGTGATACTGCCACGGGATCGTGAGTATGGTATTGCACATCCCCGTTTTCATCAATCACCTGGGTTATGGCCAGCTGCAGATCCACCTCGGTTTCACTGAGTGCTTTTGCGGTTTCCACTGAGTTCTGATCCAGGGCCTGCTGGGCTGCAGCTATGCCGAGGGCCAACTTGGTTACCATGTCGGGCAGCGGTACATCCAGAAGCTCGTGACCAACGTTCATGATTACTCCTTTCTCTGGGCGGATTGATGGATCGGGTCACGTGGGAGAGGATGCTTTCCCACTGGTCCGCGCTGCTGATAGTCAGCCGTCTCTACCGTCCGGTGAAAACTGAGGAGGGAAGCGCGACGGATCTGGCGAAACGGGGCCGATGTGGGTGATCTGGCGGTTCGCCCACAGTGACAGGAAGGCCTCGCCGGTGAGCACAGCCAGTATCATTTTATTGCCGGGAATTTGCAGAACAACCTGCCCCCCGAGTTGACGGATCAGGCCTGCGGGCATCTCAGTGCGCCCCTGTACCAGATACAGTCCGGAGCCCGGAGCTGCCAGCTCAATTTTGGCGCCGAACCTCTGTGCCATGGGGCTACTCCCCCGCCGCATTTTGCTGCCCTCCAATCGACGCTGATGTGAGCTGAGGACCAATGCATTATCTATCCTGTTGCGGTGACAGTTAGGCATGGGCCTTCATCGCGAAAATGGAAAGTGTCGCAGGAAGATTCGGTTCTCTACAGAGATGTAGAATCTTCACACAATATCTATTCTCTGTTTGTACTGACATATCCTGCTCCCATTTGACAGCTGTGCAAGTTTGTGGACTGATGACATCCAACTCGCAGGGTGAAACTTCCTTCCTGCAGCGCCCCAGTGCACAGGGCGGAGGCTTTTCGCAAACGCTGCTCATTGACGCCAGGATAATCCTCGGATATGCTGGATTCGTGTGCGATTTTCGCTGCGTGAGGGTGTGTGCTTATGACAGGCATTTGCTCCCTGCATCACCTGCCCGGTAATTGCCGATTCTTACCCGGGCACAAAAGGCGGGCGATATGAACTGGAGAGGAGAGATGTAATGAACGATAGGGGGAGACCAACAGCTGATCCGGAAGAAATGGTGGAGGAGATGTTCGGCACTAATTTCGAAAAGGCAGTATCTCGTTTGAGTGACACGGTACTGGTTGAGCTGGGGCAGCAGGCCAGCAGGCCGGATGAGGCCGTGGTTAACTATTCCAGACCACAGAGCCGAGAATACTATCGTAAGCGTCCGGAGCTGGAGAAGGGCATTATGCGGATTTGGAAGCGCGCTTCCGGTAAGGATCGTGAGAAGATGGTTGCCTTCCTGCGCGAGCACCAGGAGGAACAGTCCAATAATCGGCCCTGGTGGAAGTTCTGGTAAGCGATGTATGGGTGCCGGCAGCTGCAGTGTTCGGCCGCCCCACGGCGCTGACTGGATCTGCAAAGATGAACATTTTGGGCCCGGTAGCCATATGAGCTATGTGCAAGTTTGGCCTGTCATTCCGATTCCTAGCATGCTCCAGGCTGTTTATCGGCAATTCTTCCACGGATGAAGGGAACTGTTCATTCATACTGAACTGTATACCCGGAGTCCCACTCATCAATACACAACGCATTCGGGGGGAATCATATGCCTACTGTAAGCGGGGCGATTGCGCAGTACATAGAGGAAGCGGGGACAGGACACGTATTCGGAGTTCCGGGTGGCGATTCGCTGCCTCTCATTGAAGCCTGTCATCAGCGGGGGATTGATTTCGTTCTGACCAATCACGAGACCAGCGCCGGGTTTGCTGCCGAGGCCTACAGCCTGTGCAGGCAGACGCCGGGTGTGTGTCTGACGACTCTGGGGCCGGGCGCCACCAATGCGGTGAGCGGCGCCGCCCAGGCGCTGCTGGAACGCTCACCGGTTCTGTTCATAACTGCCCAGCTGGGCGCGCGTCATTACGAAGCCATGACCCACCAGCGGATTGACACCGAGGCTCTCTTTCGCCCGGTCACCAAGTGGAGTGCCACAATGACTCCGGATAGTGCTGTGTCCTCTCTGCGCAGGGCCCATCAGACGCTCTTCGGCGGGCGCCCTGGCCCGGTGCATCTCAGTGTCCCGGCCGATGTGAGCGAGGCCCAGGTGCTCGAAGCCATGCAGCTGGATATACAGAGGGGATACCCGCCGCTCGGCCGTGCGTCGGAATCTGAAGTGGAGCGGGGGAGATCTTTATTGCGGCAGTCGGAGCACCCGGTCATTCTGGCCGGACTCGGTGCCCTGCGGAGCGACTGCAGTCGGCAGCTGCGTGATTTAGCCCACATGGGCATTCCGGTGATGTATACGCCGAAGGTGAAGGGGATCATTCCGGAGGACTCTCCCTGGGCGCTGGGGTCGGTCGGGCTTGGCAATGCGGCGGACAAAATCATGCTCCGGGTGTTGTCTGAGGCCGACCTGGTACTGGCAGTAGGATTTGACCAGGTCGAACTGGTTGTTGGGTGGCGGGATGCCATCCCGATGGAGACTCCCCTGGTGTGGGTGGATCACGCGCCGTGCGAGGATGGCATATATCACGTCGATGCGTCGCTTGTGGGGGATATGGCGGACAGCTTGCGGGCTCTTGCGGAGGCGGCGGACCAATTCGAATGGACCGGTGATGAGGTAGGCGAGCTGCGGGAGGAACTGCATTGCACACTCGTTCCTGCCGGGGTATCCCCTTCCGATGGGATGAGTCCGCACCGTGTGACTCAGGTGGTTCGTCAGGAGGTGCCGCGCAATACCATCGTCACCAGCGACGTGGGATCGCAGAAGCTCATGAATACTCCCCTGTGGACCAGCTATGAGCCCGGGACCTATCTCCTGACCAATGGTTTCTCCTCCATGGGTTATGGTCTTCCCGCTGCGGTGGGAGCGGCCCTGGCGAGCAGTGCAGGTGAGCCGGTGGTATGCATCGCCGGGGACGGCGGATTTGCCATGACCATGGCGGAGATGGAGACGGCGGTACGGCATCAACTGCCGGTGATAGTCGTGCTATTCGATGATCGAGCCCTGAGCCTGATCGAGCTGAAGCAGAGTCGGCGGGAGTTTTCTCCCAGCGGTGTGCGCTTCGCCGGAAAGGATTACTGTGCTCTCGCCCGCGGTTTTGGGGCAGCGGGATGGACTGTAAATGCGGAGAGTGAGCTCAGGGACGCACTGACCGCTGCCCTGGATTGTGATGGACCAGCAATCATATCCTGCCGGGTGGACCCATCCGAATATGCGCGGCAGATGTAAGCTGTTCCTTGCAGGTACTGGATGCGTGCCCGTGCCCCGACGTTTGGGAGTCGGTGCCCTGCGTCGGGGTGACGGCAGCGGAGCAGGGATCCTCGATGCGGGCCGCGCCATATTCAGGCCGCCGGGGCCAGCTGTACCTCTGGAATTCCTCCCCCATTAACCATCATCGTGGCGCTTGTCTGTCGAAGTGGTATGCACCATCCCTCCATGCGCATCGTTGCTGATTCCGTAACAACAATCGTGCGTAAAGCAGGTAAGCGTCAATATGGCCGCGAATATAATCAGATAACACCCCAGCATGCGCTCGGTGTGCCGGAGGAAAGTGGATCTTCCACTTACGCTATAAACGAGATCGCGGAATAGAGTCGTAGATATACACGAATACCGTACACCGAAGGGCTGTCAGGGTAGTCCATCCATAAGGGGGTATTCGTCTTGTCATGGCTGCGTAATCACAGGATGATCTTGCTGCTGGCGCTGGTGCTGACTGTGGGACTGTTAGTGTCTGCCTGTGCACCAGAGGAGGAAGAGCCCGTGGAGGCGGAGGAGCCGGATGATCCGGAAGACGAGCCGGAAGAAGAGGATGATCCGGTGGATGAGGAGGATCCCGAGGAGAAAGTGCTCAGAATAGGCATGATGACAACAATGGACACTCTGGATCCCCATGCCACGAGCGGGCTGGGTCCGGGACAGATCATGTACTACATGTATGACACGCTGCTGGTCACCGACTATGATCTGGAGACTATTCACCCGCATGTGGCGCAGGAATGGGAAGTATCGGAGGATGGCCTGCTCTACACCTTCCATCTGCGAGAAGATGTCAAATTCCATTCGGGCCGGCCGCTGACGGCTGAGGATGTTGTGTGGTCCTTTGAGCGGTGGCTGAGTGAGGAGACGGCTTCACCCACTGCTGATAGGGCTGGTCGCGTCAGCGAGGTGCGGGCCCCTGACGACTATACAGTCGAAATGGAGCTGGAGGCTCCGCACGCGATGCTGCCGCACTTTCTGGCCCAGCCGGAGTCAGTAATATTGGATCGTGAGGTAGTGGAGGAGTACGGAGAAGACTACGGTTCGGCCATGGCCGGCGGATCAGGTCCGTACAAATTCGTTGAATGGATCCCCCGGGAGCGGGTTGAGCTCAAACGCAATCCGGATTACACCTGGGGGCCGCCGATATTTGATAATTCGGGTCCGGCGCACCTGGACAGGATTGAGTATCGCAAGATACCCGAGGCGTCGACGCTGATAATGGAGCTGGAGGAGGGTGGCATCGATGTCATCTATGGTACGCCGCCGAGTTATGTGCAGCGGGTCAAGGATCACCCGAACATCAACGTAGTACAGACCGATCCCTACCTGTACATGAACTACATCGGCTTCAAAGTGGTGCGGCCATTTGCAGATGACATAGTGATCAGAAAGGCCCTCAACTATGCCGTTGACAAGCAAGGT
>PUMM01000158.1 GCA_003551365.1 Clostridia bacterium | reverse complement strand
CCTACGAGGGCCAATCCGCGAACACGACATTGTGATCAACCTGCTGCCCGACCCCTACATAACGCCCGTCTCCCGCCTGTGCGCGGCCGTGGGAACGCACATGGTCGGCGCGGTCTACCGCACGGAGGAAATGGAGGAGCTGGACGAGAGAACCCGCGACGCAAACACCCTGATCCTCGCCGAGTTGGGGCTGGATCCCGGCATCGATCACATGATGGCGGCAGAACAGGTAGCCCGGCTGCGGGATGACGGAGCCACAGTGGAGGGATACAGCTCCATCTGCGGGGCCATCCCCGCGCACGGGGCGAACGACAACCCCCTCGGCTACAAGTTCTCCTGGTCCCCAGAGAGTGCGCTGGACTCGGCCCGGGCGCCGGCCCGCTACCTGCGGGACGGTGAGGAGGTGGAGGTGTCCGGCGACCGGGTGATGCAGGACAACCACCTGGCGCACGTGCCCGGCTGCGGCTGGTTCGAGCATTATCCGAATGAAGACGCCCTCGCCTATCGCGAGCTGTACGGGATGGAGCAAGCCTCGCAACTGTACCGGGGGACCTACCGCTTCCCCGGCTGGTGCGAAACCCTGGCAGCCATGATAGAACTGGGTGCGCTGGACGAGGAGAGCATTCCCTCCTGTGTTGACACCCGGCGCCAGTTGGTCGCCACCCGCACCGGCACGGACGGAAGTCCGGGCGAGATCGCCGCCCATCTCCGACTGCCGCCGTATTCGGCGGTAATGCGGCGCATCGAGTGGCTCGGTCTACTGGAGGACAGTCGCATTCCCCCCGATGCCGTCTCACCACGGGATGTCTCTGCGCGGCTCATGCTGGACCGCCTCGCCTACCGCCCCGGAGAGCGAGACATGATCGTTATGACCCACGAATATCTGGCGCGGTATGCGGACGGCCGGAAGGAGCGCATCATCTCCTCCCTCGTCGAGCGCGGAGATCCGGAGGGTGATTCGGCCATAGCTCGCACCACCGGCCTGCCCATAGCCATCGCCTGCGACTTGATCCTGCGGGGAGAGATCGTGCTGCGCGGGGTGCACATACCCGTGCACGAAAGCATCTGGAAACCATCCCTGCGAATCCTGCGCGAGCTGGGCATCCGCGCAGAAGAGGAGCGGGAACCAGTGTTTTGAGCACGAAGGCTGCCGGGATGAAGGGGAGACGGAACGGCCCCACCTCCCTGCGACTGCTGGATGTGTGAAAGAGGGGGTAACATGTACTACGAAAATGACAGGGGCAGAGTATATTATGAAATCCATGGTGAGGACAATGGTGCTCCAGCCGTGCTCTTCAGCCACGGTAGAGGCCTGGATCACCGGACTTTCATGCCGCAAGTTCATGCCCTGAAGCAGAACTACAGGACAATAGCCTGGGATATGCCCTATCACGGAATGTCCTCAGATCTGGACTACAGGATGCCCTACATGTCAACTGCTGCCGACTTCATCGTCGATATACTCGATCACACCGGCACGGATGAAGCGATCCTGGTGGGGCAATCGTTGGGCAGCTTCGTAACCCAGCACGCGGCCCACAGGCACCCGGAGAGAGTGAAAGCAACCGTACATATCGGGGGAGCACCCCTGTACCCCGGATACACCCCGATGCTGAAGCTTCTCAATCCGCTCATCGCTCTCGTGCTTGCCTTGTGTCCGGGCCGGCTGATATTCCGGGCGCAGGGAAACGCGGCACTGAATCCGGATACCAGGGCATACGTGGAAAAAGCAACTGCCAACACGGGAAAGAGGGCACTGTCTCACACGAGCCAGGAGCTGCTGCGAGATATGGTAAGGGGTCTCCCGGAGCCTGCAACAGAGCCGGTACTTCTCATCCACGGAGAACACGAGTCATCCGTCCTGAAGAAACTCATGCGAAAAATGAACGATCATGCTCCTGACAGCCGGCTCGCCGTGATAGATGAGGCCGGCCATATAGCGAATGAGGACAACCCGGACGAGGTCAACGGAATCCTGCTCTCGTTCCTGGATGAACTCGCCAGGTGAGCGTGCGCAGAAGTGCAGGTGGTACCTGCTCTGCCCACATGCATGGATTGTCGCCGTGCGAGCTGCCCCCGGCGGTTGCATGCCGTCACTGCAATCGATATCCGGTTCAGCTACCAGAGGCGCAACAGGGCTAAATCAAACTCGGCCTCAGCAACCGGAAACGCGTCAATAGACATATCGGGCACCAGCTTGCTCGAGGGCGTTGGACGCATCGGGACCCGCTGCCGGGCGACGATCTCCACCTCCCACCCCACCGCCGCAAGAGCCGCCAGGGAGTCGTCCAGGAACGCCATCGGGTGTCCCCACGCGTGCAATAGCGGCCCATGTACCGGGTCATCGGGACGGCAGAACATGTGCGTGAAAAGGAATGGGCCACGGCAGATTCGTCGCAGTTCACCCAGAGCCTCATCCGCACCCTCCACTATGTTGGCCAGGCCCATGTGCGACACCAGAGACGGTACAGACCGATCGCAGAACGGGGTCTTCCGGGCGTCGACTACCAGATGGCAGACGGATCCATCCACCCCCCAGTACCGCAGCCGGCGTCGGCTCCGGCGGGAGACCACCGGGCTGAAATCAGTCGACACCACCAGGGGCAATCCCCGCGCTGCCAGGGGCTCGATCAGAGCACCCCGACCACTGGCCACATCGACCACCGGGGAGGCATCCCGCGGAACCAGCTCCACCAACTTGGCTGTGTACTCCTCCACCAGGGCGTTCATCTCAGGGGTATAGATATGGTCCCCTGCAGCGCTGCGGGCTCGCTCCGCACCCGCAAAGTCGCCCTCCTCTTCCAGGTACTCGGCCCGGAGGAACTGATCCGCCGGTTCCAGGTCGTCCAACGGACCGTCGATGAGATGAGCGCAAACCCCGGGGTGCCGCTCCAGATGACGGTGCAGCTGTCCCCGGGACTCCTCCCAGAGATCCTGCCGCTGCAGATCGGGGGTCAGAAACGCACCTATTCCCTCGCGGACCTGGTACGCCGCGCCGCATTCCGAACACCTGATGTCGGCCGCGGCAATCTCGTCCCCATCGAACCACTCAGTGATCTTCCATATGAGTTCGCCCCGGCACGCCGGACATAACATAAACGCCACGAGAGATTTGTTAATGTTAACCCCTCCCTACTCCGGGATGTCGATCCGGAGTGAGCCCCGAAACAACTACGTCTCCCCCATTGCTCCTGGCGGCCCCGAGTTGCCGGGCGCACCGCTATTTCCACACTTCGGAGAATACCCGCAGGAAGTTCTCTCCGAGAATCCCCGCGATGTCCTCCTCCGAGTAGCCGCGGGCTGCGAGCCTATCGATGAGTCTGAGCACATGGGGATAGGTATGGAAATCCCGGAGGGCCCGCATCGGGGAGCGCACATCCCCGGTGATGAGGCGACTGTAGCGCCCGTCGATCCGGGCGTATTTCGGCTCGCCCCAGGGGTTCTCCTCGTGCAGAGGATAGGTCCCCAGGCTCATGTCCGTGCCGATCCCGATGTGTGCCGCGGAGCCGGTGACATTGGCCACGTGGTCTATATGATCAATGAAGTCCTCCAGGGTGGGCCAGTCCGTCTGATCGTCCCGGAGCACAAAGGGGCCGAAAGGCGCCAGTCCCACCACGCCGCCGGTGGCAGCGCAGGCTGCGATCTGTTCGTCATCAATGTTGCGGGGATTGTCGACTATGGCTCTGGCGTTCGAGTGGGTGAAGACCACCGGTTGTCTGCTGCGCTCGGCAATCTCCAGGCCCGCTCTCCGGCCCAGGTGGGAGCAGTCCATCAGTAGGCCGATCCGGTTGCACTCCCGCACTACCAGCTGTCCGAAGCGAGTCAGTCCCCCGTCCGTGCGGTCGAGGCAGCCGTCACAGATCAGGTTTGTCGCATTGTACGCGGGTATGAGAATTCGCAGTCCGAGGCGATAAAAAGCCGCAAGACGGTGCAGCCTGTCGGAGATGAAATCTCCGCATTGCGCAGTAATAATGAAGGTGGCCCCGCCCTCCTCCCACGCCCGCCGGATATCTGCAGCCGAATCAGCCACGGTGAGGTGGGGATGCTCTCGGGCCACCAGATGCCAGAACATCAGCCCCTCCAGAGCCTCTGACAGGGGCGCGTGCGGCATCCATCCGGTCACGGCATATGCTGTGACGCCGTGACGGTGAGCGATGCCATAGTCAGCGTCAGGCCAGGCCTGCATGCAGGAGTCTATGAACATGTACGGGTGCTGCTCCTCGAGAATTGGGTGAAACCCCTTGTTTGCTCTCAACTCGGTCATTGAGCTCTCCTTCCCCTCTCCGGGCCTTCCGGTCTGAGATGCAGGGTCCCAATCTGCCGTCGGTGGCACCGCAGCCAGCCCTGCCGCCACCTCCCCTGCAGCCGCTCCGCGCGCACACTCACGCACACCGGCAACCGCGCATCCCCTCAGTCACCCTGGCACCCGGAGGATCGCGCCGGGAGAGCCCGCATCTGGAGTCCATACCACAGCCCCTCGGACGCAGCTGGCACTGCGTGCAAAGAAGCTCCCTCCTCCGCCGGCTCCAACCGCAAGACCCGGGCTTTTGCCCCGTCGGTGCAGTTCATCTATCGCTGGCAGTCCGCACCGTAGCATCGGGACACACCTCTGCACGGGTCTCCAGGGCCACGACCGCCACAGAACGGCACTGCGGTAGGTTTTCGCTGTGGTCCGGACAATGCCCTCGCTTCAGGCCAGCCGGGGAGCCCACGGATGAGGCCACAACTGCGCTGGATCCACGATGCCCATCAGGCAGAAGTCCAACTAGCAGCCTGTGTGGGTATTGACTATGTATCTTCGTGTCATGAAGAGTGAGGACCGAATAATCATGTGCTATCTCGGCGACACATGACGGGCGGAAAGAATGCAGTCCCCCCTGTTCTTCTATGTCCCTGCCGTCCCCGGGAGAGGTTTCCCTGCCCTGAATATTTTCCACAGGTTGTAGGCCGCACAAGCGAATTTCCACATGGATCTTGCCTTCGCCTCGCCGCGGAGCAACAGCTGGCGGAATCCCATCGCCTCCTTGATGTAACCAAAGACGGGTTCCACCGAACATTGACGTTTCTTGTATCGTTCCCTGCCACGTTTGGTTCGTAACTTCCTTCGCATCAGATACTTCCGGTCAGCATCCTTGGGAATCCGCCCCCTGGGATAAAGCATGTTCCGCCACTCGTTGTGTCTGACTTTGTCCGGGGGAATGAAGGCTTCGGTTTCCAGCTCCTCCAGCCACATGAGATGTTTGTCATTATAGTAAGCAGCATCAGCAGAAACTTCCTCCGGCCTTTTCTGTAGTGTCTCCTCACTCTGCTGTAGCAAACCAATAAAATGAGGACTATCTGCCGCCTGATTCGTGAGGTCACTGGACAGCACAATCATACTGTCGGAATCCACCACCGACTGAGCATTGTAGGCCTGGATAAAGGCCCCCTCCGAACTCAACATGATTCGCGACTCGGGATCTGTGAAATTGCGCTGATCCTTATCGCGGGGAACCGTCCTGCGCTGCTCTTTACGCGGACGGTATGTTCTGCCTTCTGATTCTGCTTTTTCCTTCCTCTGCTCGGCCTCGCGCTCAGCCCGCTCCTCCGCCTCTTGTTCCAACTTCTCCTTGGCCCTCTGTATCGCCTCCAGGCGTTTCCTGCGCGAATTCATATGCTCCGGCAACTCATCACCCCGACGGTCCTCGCCGTACTTTGCGTCTTCCTCACGATCAGAGGTCTCCATCTCCTCGAAATACTCCTGGATCTCATTGCGCAGACGCTCCTCCTCGGTCTTCATGCGACCATAACTCATTGCGCTGTGACGCGAGGCATTTGCCTTCACCTTGGTGCCGTCCACCGAAGCATGCTGTAGATCTACAAGGCCCATCCTCTCGGCCATCTGAACAGTCTGGGCCAAAAGATCCCCCAGCGGTTCATGGTGACGACGGCGAAACTCCGATATGGTCCAATGATCTGGCTGTTGATTGCCAGACAATACGCGGAAACCAACATCCTCGTACAACGCTCTCTCCAACTTGCGGGAAGAACGAATCCCCCTCATGTAACCGTAGATCAAAATCTGCACCATCATCAGCGGCTCGTAAGGCGGTTGACCGCGAGGATCACGGTAACTCGCGTAAATGGCACTAAGATCCATACTCTCTACAATGTCCCGAACGAAATATACCTCGTGGTCGCTGGGAAGCCAGTCGTTCAGCGACGGCGGCAGCAACATGATTTGATCCGGCTGGTGTGGGCGAAACTTCTTTGCTCTCATAGTACTCTCCATATTCGACACCGAACCGCCAAAACCTAGCCGAAATTCATAAATTCTCACACAGGCTGCTAGCGAATCCCACCTCTCAGCCCGCATACGTTGGCCAGTTCATCCCCATGTGGGTGCCATGCATGTTTCGCTGCAACCCACCGTTGATCCTGTGTCGCGACGTTATACTGCAGCCCTGATTATCCCCCGCAATATCGGGCACGGTATGTTAATATCGATGATCTGCCGGGGCAGCATTCGAATACCTCCGCCCGGCAAACGTGAGACACCCCTCTTAATAGCGCAACTTCACACCCCCTCATTGAATATGCAAAGAGCCCTGATATAGACGGGGCGTGAAATCGAAGGTTGCTATTCGAGGTTCTGTGTTAGCCAATGCCTGTGGGACGCAAGAGATCGCCACAAGCCGATCTTCCTGCTCTCCTCCTGGGTCTTCTCGCCGCGTTCACCGACTAACAGCTGCCATTGTTGCCGGCCGTGCTTCCTCCCGGTGATTCTTCGCCCTGCGCCTCTTCAACTCCGACACGCAGCCGACGTATCGGATTCCATGTTCCTCCCACTGCATCAGCCCTTCAGCGTCAGGGCAGAGCGGGTGACTCCTCCGGGGTGCGGGCCTGTTGAGCGTATACCGGGCGCAAAAGAAGCCATAGATGAACGGCATCCTGTCGAATTTGACGGCATCACATGCCAGAAAGAGTGGGGCATCTTTGAGTTAGTGCATATCGAGGTCTTTCGCTCCGGGGCCAGGGTCACCTGCAGCCCGCAACAGTGACTGAGGCGATCTGATTATGAATTCAGATACTACTCACCCAGGGAGGCCGGGGCAACCGGGACCGGAGCCAGGATCTGCATTGCAGATAACGTGAGTGTGTCCAACTCCAGCTCAGAGGATCTGAGCATGGCAAATGGTGTGCGCACCACACACCTCTGACGCCCCGGGGGCAGATGACCCCCCCGGGGCTCAATTGTCCTTCATCCCAGACGATCCTGTAGTGCCACACAACGCAATCCGGGCTCATCGCCGTTGGTGCGCATGACATCGATCACTGCCCGGGCCGTGTCCAATGATGTGAGGCAGGGTACGCCCATCTCGGCTGCTGCCCGGCGGATGCGGAAACCGTCACGTTCTGGTTCCCTGCCCCTGGTGAGACGGTTGACCACAATATCGACGTCCCCGCCCTGAATGAGGTCGACCACGTGGGGAGACCCCTCCCGGATCTTGTTCACCGTCTGCACCGGACAACCGGCGTCCCGCAGCATACGGGCGGTTCCCTCCGTGGCAATGATAGAGTAGCCCATGTCTGCCAGCTGGACGAGAAGCGGCGCGGCCTCTTCCTTGTCCTTGTCGGCAATGGTGGCCAGAACCGTTCCCGAGGACGGCAGAGTCAGCCGGGCAGCCCGCAAACCTTTCTGCAGGGCGACAGACAGATCGTCATCTATACCCATGACTTCGCCCGTCGACTTCATCTCCGGACCGAGAGAAGTATCCAGTCCTCCCAGCTTGGAGAAAGAAAACACCGGGGCCTTTACTGCCGAGTAATTGGGGACAGGTGCAATGCCATCCTCATAGCCCAGATCGGACAGGGTGCGTCCCAGTGCAGTCTTGGTCGCCAGCTGTACCATGGGGATACCAGTGACCTTGGAGAGAAACGGCACCGTGCGCGATGCACGGGGATTGACCTCTATGACGTACAACTCATCATCGTGCAGAACGTACTGAATGTTGATTATGCCGCGCACGTTCAGCGAACGCGCCAGACGCCGCGTGTAGTCCAGTACCAGACGCTCCACCGATTCACCAACGGAGGGCGAAGGATACACCGCGATGCTGTCGCCAGAATGAACCCCGGCGCGCTCGATGTGCTCCATGATGCCCGGGATGAGCACCGACTCGCCATCGGCTATGGCATCCACCTCCATTTCCCTTCCGCGCAGATACCGGTCAATCAGAACTGGATGCCGCGGCGACACCCGGACGGCTGTCTCCATATACTCGTTGAGCTCTTCATCACTGCGCACGATCTCCATGGCCCGCCCACCGAGAACGTACGATGGGCGCACAAACACCGGGTAACCGAGCTTCTTCGCGATTCTCAGAGCATCCCCGGGCGAAGTAGCTGTTCCCCCGGGGGCACGCGGGATGTCCAGGGATTCCAGCAGCTGATCAAATCTGTCGCGGTCCTCCGCCCGGTCGATATCGCCCATCTGCGTGCCGATGATGGGAACGCCGGCGGCCGCCAGGGGCTCCGCCAGATTCACGGCAGTCTGCCCGCCGAACTGCACCATCACCCCGTCAGGATCCTCTTTCTCCACAATGTCCAGCACATTCTCGGCAAGCAGTGGTTCGAAGTACAGGCGATCGGCGGTATCAAAATCGGTGGAGACCGTCTCGGGGTTGTTGTTGATTATGATGGTCTCGATGTCCTCTTCCTGCAGGGCCCACAGAGAATGAACCGAGCAGTAATCGAACTCGATTCCCTGGCCGATGCGGATGGGCCCCGACCCGACAACCACCACCTTCCGCCTGTCCGAGGGCACTGCCTCATCCTCTTCCTCATAGGTGGAGTAACAGTATGGAGTGGTTGCCGGCACCTCAGCCGCACAGGTGTCGACCATCTTGTACACCGGCCGGAGGCCCCGTTCCAGGCGCACCTCCCGCACTGTCTCCTCCGTACTTTCGAGCAGTTCGGCAATCGTGACATCAGCAAAACCCATCCGCTTGGCCCGCCAAAGCAGCTCAGAGGGCAGCTCCTGCGGGTCTGCTTTCGCCCAGGCAGCAATGTCGTTCTCGGTGCGCACTATGTTACTCAGTTTGTCGCCGAAGAACGGGTCCACTCCGCACAGATCGTAGATCCTCTCCGCCGACATACCGCGCCGCACGGCTTCGGCCAGGATGATGAGCCGCTCGTCGTTGGGCTCGACAATCTTCTCCTCCAGGGCATCCATGTCCAGCTCGCGCAGACCCTCCAGCTGCAGACCGCCGGAGCCGATCTCCAGGGAGCGCACTGCCTTCAATAGAGCCGCTTCCAGGGTGCGGTCGATGGCCATGACCTCCCCGGTGGCCTTCATCTGGGTCCCCAGCTCCCGCTGCGCCAGGGCGAACTTGTCAAACGGCCAGCGGGGTATCTTGACCACCACGTAGTCGAGGGCGGGTTCAAAACAGGCCGTGGTGTTCTCGGCGATGGTGTTTTCAATTTCGTCCAGAGTCAGACCGATTGCCACCCTGGTCGCCACCTTTGCTATGGGGTAACCAGTGGCCTTGGACGCCAGTGCCGACGAGCGGGACACCCGTGGATTGACCTCTATCACCACATACTCGTAACTGTCCGGATGCAGGGCAAACTGGATGTTGCAGCCACCCTCGATACCGAGCTCGCGGATGATCTTCACAGATGCGGTCCGCAGCATGCGATACTCCCGATCACTCAGCGTCTGCGCCGGGGCCACTACTATGCTATCACCGGTGTGCACGCCCACGGGATCGATATTTTCCATGCTGCAGATGGTTACGCAGTTGTCGGCGCTATCCCGCATAACCTCAAATTCAATCTCTTTCCACCCGGCCACACTCTGCTCTACTAAAATCTGGCCGATGGGGCTGGCCTTCAGTCCCTGCCGTGCCACGCGGCGGAGGTCGGCGCAGTCCCGGACGAATCCGCCGCCCGTTCCCCCCATGGTGTAAGCGGGGCGCACCACCAGGGGGAACCCAATGTCCCCGGCAAACTCCAGAGCCGCGTCCACGGAAGATACGATCGCAGAATCCGGAATGGGCTCATCCAGTTCACTCATGGTCTGATTGAACAGGTCCCGATCCTCCGCCCGCTGGATGGTGTCGAGAGGCTTACCCAGCATGCGGACGTTGTGCTCCTG
>PUMM01000034.1 GCA_003551365.1 Clostridia bacterium | reverse complement strand
CGCCGGTTCCGCTTATGGTACGGATGATCGGCACACCCAGGGCAGACAGCGTCGCCGCGACATATCTCTCCTCACCCCGCCGGGCGGGCATGGCCGGGCGCGCAACGATGGCTCCTTCCGGGGTCATGACCACCAGATCGCGCATGAACAGCGCGTTGGGCTTTCCCGGGTCCATATCCTGCACGTAGTGCACCTCGGCGCCGGCATCCCGGTAGATCTGCGCCAGGTCATCGTGCTGGCGCCGCGCCAACTCGCCGTCCATACAGTCCAGCCACCGCGCCTCGGATGGGTCCCGTACGGCATCGACCTCCGGCCCGGGGCGGCGGAGCAGCACCGCCCGCAGCTGTCCAGTCTCCGAGTCGACGCCCCAGGGTCCCCAGTACTCCGCGAGGTCCGCAGTGAAGTCAGTCTCCAGCGCAAACCAGCGTTCGCCCTCGCTACGCAGCTCAGTCATGACGGGTCTCCCCTCACTCCATCTGTCCGGCCGTGACCCGGGCGATTGCGCGGATACCGCGCTCCAGCTCGGCCTCATCCGGATAGCTGAAGGATAGGCGCAGGTTATTTCTGCCGCGGTCGTCCGGGAAAAATATGTTCCCGGCCAGGGGGTTGGCCCCCGCCTCCGCGATATCCTCCATCAGAACGGTGACATCCACCGATTCTGGCAGAGTCAGCCACAGGAAGTACCCGCCCTCGGGCTCACTCCAGCTGCAGCCCTCCGGCATGTACTCCCGCAGGGCGCGCAGCGCAGCGTCGCGCCGCCGCCGGTAGCCCTCCCGTATGCGGATAATCCTCTCATCCAGGTCGATCTCCCGCAGATAGGCGCCGATCATGGCCCGTACGAAGGGGCCGGTGCCACCGTCCACCTTCAGCCGATCTCCCTGCTCCATCAGGGATGGCGGACCGATAATCCAGCCCAGGCGGAAACCCGGCGCCAGAATCTTGGACATGGATCCCAGGTGGAACACCCGGTCCGTCTCGTCAAGCGCGCGCAGGGCCGGCAGGTCTTCACCGTCGTAGCGCAGCTCTCCGTAGGCATCATCCTCCACCAGCAGGAAATTGTATTCCTCCGCCAGTTCGAGGAGCCGGCGCCGGCGCTGCATGCTCATGGTGCAGCCGGCCGGGTTGTGAAAGTTGGGCATGGTGTACAGAAACTTTGGCCGCACTCCATCGGCCAGAATGCGCTCCAGCTCTTCTGTCAGTATGCCATCGTCATCCATGTCCACGCCGCGCACATCGGCGCAGAAGTTCTCGAACTCCCGCAGGGCGCCCATGTAGGTGGGGGCCTCCACCAGCACCACGTCGTCTGGGTCGATCAGCAGATCACACACCACCGTTATGGCCTGCGCCGAACCGTTGGTCACTATGATGTTTTCATCATCCACCTGCAGCCCGCGCTCGTTGCAGCGGTCGGCGACCATGGCGTCGAATTCCCCGGCGAGCGGGCCGCCCCCATATCGCAGCGCCTCGGAGCCGTCCTCCCGCAGGGCGGTGGCGCACGCCTCAATCAGATCCTCCAGCGGGTAGGATTCCGGATAGGGAAATCCGTAATTGAGGGGCACGGCGTCGGGACGGGCTGCTCCCCCCCAGCTGGGCGACTGGCGTTCCATGTTGCGGCGAACTCGTTCTGATACCAGATCATAATACCGATCCTGCATCAATAAAACCTCCCTGTGAATTGTCCCTCCGGTACCTCGCCTCAGAAGTCGACGCAGAACTCTATCAGCGTGGGGCCATCAGCGTCTGCAGCCTCCTCCAGGGCGGCCGGCAGTTCAGAAGCATCGTTCAGGCGCCGCGCAGCAATGCCAAAAGACTCGGCCATCTGCATAAAGTCGGGGTTGGCGATGTCGCACCCGATGGCCCGATCGTAACGGTGCCGCATATTCTTGTCCACCACCCCGTAGCTGTCATTGTTCATCAGAAGAATCGCTATGGGCAGCTGGTACTTCACCGCCGTGGCCAACTCCTGCACGGTGAACATGAACCCGCCGTCCCCGCACACGGTCACCACCTGGCGATTCGGGGCACCCATCTGCACCCCGACGGCCGCCGGCAGTCCCCAACCCAGTGTGCCGAAACCGCGCGGAAACAGCAGGGTGTTCGGCGCGTACGCCGGGTAAAGAGCGGTGGCCCGGTAGCACAGCATGGTCATGTCACATACCACTATATCCTCATCGCCCAGCGACTGCCGCAGGGAGTCGATTATGGGGCGGGGCCCTCCATCGTCCGCCGGTTCAGTCTCCAGAGCATCCTGCACAGCACTGATCTCTGCCCGGAAGGAGTCACCCGCACCAAAGTCATCCTCCGGCAGGTCGCGCAGGCGCTGCAGCAGCTGTCGGCAGAATATGCGGGCATCGCTGCGTATTTCCAGCTCCGGCCGGTACAGTTTGTCCCCGCCCGGGGCATCCACATCCACCCGGATCATCCGCTCGGACAGCTGCACCTGGCCCCCCATGGTATCCACCACGCCCAGCTCACTGCCGATGACCAGCACAATATCCCCCGTGGCAACGAAGTCCTGCACCACTCTCTCGTCATCTCCCCGGAGGCGACTCCCTATGTTCAGTGGGTGATCCTCCCGCACCACACCCTTGCCGGCGCAGGTCATGACCACTGCGGCGTCGAGCATCTCTGCCAGCTCGGTTATCTCCTCACCGGCCCCTGTGGCGCCGCCGCCCACCCATATGAGCGGACGCTCCGCATCTACCAGCATCTGCACCGCCTGGTCCATCCTGGCCGGACTGGGAGCAAACTGCTCGGCAGTGCGCCCGGAATCGGCAAAGGAAATCTCCGCCTCGGACTCCAGGACGTCGGTGGGGATATCGATGTGTACGGGGCGGGGACGGTGCGTTCGCAGATACGCTGCCGCATCGGAGATGGCCTCCGGTATGTCAGCCGGATCCATCACCCGGCGCGTCCAGGCCGTGCACCCATCGGTCACAGACAGCTGATCCTTCAGCTGGTGCAGTGCCCCCACATCGCGGTCCATGTGCTCCGTATCATTCTGGCTGGAAATCATGAGCACGGGCGACGAATCAGAATAGGCCTGTCCCAGTGCAGTGGTCGCGTTGGTGACCCCGGGACCCGTTATCACCAGACACACCCCGATTTCTCCGGAGGCCCTGGCGTAACCATCGGCCATGAATCCAGCGCCCCCCTCGTGCCGGCTCACCACATGGGTAATGTCGTCCCTGCGCTCGTACAGCTCATCGTAGATTTCCATGGTGTGAACCCCGGGGATTCCGAAGACCCGGTCCACACCCTCGCGGATCAGTGCCTCCACGACTGCCCTTCCTCCGGTCATGCGTGCCATCAAGTACATCCTCCTTTGTGCTGTGCTGACCCCGTCAATGTCATGCAGGGAATGAATATTTGCCGCCATACAACTGGTCTATTTCCCCCCCCGGGATCGCAGGTCCTTCCGGGGATTAAAAATTGTCGCAATTCTCTTCAAGTCTGGTTCACCAGCTCCGCTGCCCGTATGACTGCCCGGATGTTCTGCACTGGCGTATCCAGTTTGATCGCCCCGCCGGGAGCCACGATGAGTCCCTTGCCCTTGACCTGGCTTATGGCATCCTCCACCTGCAGGCTGACGGCAGCCTCCGTCTCGCGGTGCACGGTGTCCGATTCATTTATGCCGCCCATCAGCACCTTGTCACTTTTGATGCGGGCGTCGCGCAGGCTGGGTTTGACCCACCGATCATGCCAGCTGAGGACGTCAAGCGGATACTCGAGAATGTCATCGAAGAGAATGTGGTCCGCGTGCATGTGCAGGGCCAGCAGACGCTCACAATCGCTGAATCTTTCCACGAAGGACAGCTCCCGCTGCATGAGACGTCTCCCCGCCTCTTCATCCTCGATCACCTGATCACCGCAAAAATATGAGATGACGTAGAGACCGTCAGCCACCTGCAGGGCACGTCGGCAGAAATCCGCCAGGGTCTCCTCTATCGCGTCGGTCGCAGCAGCCAGCTCCTCCGACATGCATCCATCCTCGTCGACGTCACCGGCAAGGTGTTCACCGCGCAGCAGGTATGCGGTGGTCAACGGAGCGTACACCGTGAGAATCAGTGGGACCTCATGCGGAAGGTTGCGAACCGTAAGCCCCAGAGCATCCAGCACCGTCCCCAATACTCCTTCGTCCGCGCGGGGCACGGAGAGATCTGGCCACTTCTCCAGTCCGGAGAAGGGCCGGTGTGCATCTACCGCCCGTCCCTGCTCATCGAGCTCTTCGGACGGAACATACCCCCAAGGTTCAGCAGTGTACGCATAGCGCGGGCTGAACACCATCAGATCGAAGTCAAAGCGAAGCTGAAAGGCCAGATGAACGCGGGCCAGTTCCTCAGATGAACTCTCAAATCCCGGAAAGTGCCGCCACATGCTGACGGGCATGCGATCGGTCTTTTCATGCAGAAGAGCGGCGCGCAATCTATCCCAGTGGGAACTCACGCCTCCCCAGTTCGAAACATCAAATCGCACGTGCATAGCTCGAATCCCTCCCTTCTACTGCACCCCCGTGCCGGGAGTTGCTCCACAGAGTAAAGTCTTTCGACACCTTCCCCGCCTCTCCTGCACCCGATGCGCACTGACACCGGACAGTGAAAAGGCAGGAGCTCGAAAGCGACTGTGCAAAAGCCCCGGGTGAGCCCGGAGGACTCCGGGGAGGCGGCAGGAGGTGCCGACCGGCACGCTCGACGACAGCCCATCGGGGCACAATTACCTGCCCGCAGTGGTCAAGCCTTTCGGTAATCGGGGCACCAATCCCTCCCCACCGCAGCGGCGCGCCGCTCATCCCCGATGCTCTCCATCCTCCGCGGCCTCCACGCTCTTCTCCAGCGCCTCCAGCAGGTCGATGACTTCCCCCCTGGGCCGCTCCGGCGGGATCACGATCTCCCGCCCCGCGATCTTGCCGTCTATCAGCTCCTCCAGCCGCCCGCGGTACTCGTTGGAGAACTGTCCCGGGTCAAAGGGCTCCGACAGATTGGTCACCAGCTGCGCAGCCATCTCCCGCTCGGCGTCTCCCACCTCCTCCGCCGCGGGCATTGATCCGGGCAAACCTTCCACCTGCGGTACCTCCGTCACTTCATCCGGGTAGTACATGGTCTGCACCAGCAGACCCGTCTCCCCACTGCGAACTGCCGCCAGATGCGGCTTGGTGCGCAGGATGCAGTGGCCGACGCCCACGCGATCGTGCCGGTGCAGTGCATCGGCCAGCAGTGCCCCCGCCCTGCGGCCGGCCCTCTCCGGCACAGCATGATAGGTTCGATCGTAGTACACCGGATCTATCTCCGACAACCGGGCAAAGGTGGCCAGATCGATCCGACCGGTTTGCTCGCCGGCGGCCCCCCGAATATCCTCATCCTCCAGGGTCACATACTGACCGCGGGCATACTCGTACCCCCGGACCAGTTCCTCAGCCGACAACTCCTCCTCACATCGGGGGCACCACTTCCTGTACTGTATTCTGCTCCCACACCGTCGATGCAGCAGATTGAACTGGGGGGCGCGCCGCCGGGTGGCCGGAAACAGGCGCACCGGCACCGCCACCAGTCCAAAGCTGATGACCCCGCTCCACACACTCCTCTGCACAACATCAGCTCCCTTCCACAACTGTACGCAGTCGTCTGAGCAGATCACGCAGTCCGTACCCCTCCTCCTCCGGCAGGCCGGCCCAGGGATCGCCCCACCGGCGATAGCGCTGCGCAGCGCTGGCCGGGGTATGCTGCGGGAGTCCCCTCCCCCGCGCAGCATACACCTCGCTCCACAACAGCGGAACTGAGACACCCGGATTCCGCCGCATCCGCATGCAGTACGGGGCCACCACTGTCGCCCCGCGCCGGTTCTGCAGGTAATCCACGTACACCTTGCCGTCGCGCCCCATCCGGGTCCTCTCCAGAGTGAACAGGTGGGGGCGCGACCCCGTGAGGATCTTTCCCATTATCCGCGCAGCTTCTGTGACCTGCCCGGAGGGGTACGGGCGGGCCAGGGGGATCACAATGTGCACTCCCCGCCCTCCCGAGGTCTTGACCCAGCTGCGCAGGCCCGCCCGTCCCAGCATCTGTTCGGTCACCTGCGCCGCCAGCACCACCTCCCTGCTGTCCGTCCTTCCGGCGGGGTCCAGATCTAAGATGATCACGTCGCGGCGTCGATCCCCGGTCTCAGGCAGAGGGTGAATCTCGTAGGCGCCCAGGTTTATCAGCCACAGGAGAGTTTGCTCGTCCCCGCACAGCACCAGCTCTCTCCCGGCGCCCTCCTGCCCCTCCCCGCTGCCCAGACGGACCGTCTGCAGCCTGGACGGACGGGGCTCCGGTGGTCTCCGCTGGTAGAAACCCTCTCCCGCCGCCCCGCGCGGATAACGGGTGAGCAGCAGGGGGCGGCCCGCCACATGCCGGAGGAAGGCCCTGCGCACGGTCCAGTAGTAGTCGAGGGCATCCAGCTTGCTCATATTCCATTCCCCTCCCAGGGAACGATCCAGGTTGCTGAGGTGCAGGATGTCTCCCCCCACGCGGAGCCGGGCACCCGACCCATGCGGCTGCAGGAGGTCCGCCAGCCGGATATCCCGTCCTTCGCCGCTCCCGGACGTATCGGGGTCCGCACCCGTTTTCCGCCTCCTGGCCCGGTTTTTCTCCAGATGCGTCCACGCGCAGACCACCCCGGGGAACGGGATGAGCCCGCCGTACATGGGGTGTCGGAGTCCACCGGCCGGGGTGATCTCCGTGTAGTGCACACGGGCTGCCGCCATCGGATTCACTGGCTGCGAGCGTGTGCCGCAACCGGCACCCCCTGCACCGGTGTGATCAGCACAACCGTGCCCGAGCAGATCCTCCCGCCGGCTCTCCGGCAGCACTACCGCACCCGTGGGCCGCAACCCGCCATCCTCCCCCCGCACTCCCAGGGACAGAGTGAGGCCCCTCTTTCCCTCCCGCACGGCATGGATGAAAAAACGACCCTCGGCGCGCAGCGGCAGCTTGCGCCACCTGGAGCTCCGCCCGGCGGTATAGCCGCTGGTGGCATCCTTACTCACCACCCCCTCATAGCCCAGGGCATCGACCGCGCGCAAAAACTGCTCACCCCTCTCTCCACCGACGGCGGCCGAGCGCCGCAGCAGTCCGCCCCACCGCACCGCGCTGCGCAGCACCTCCCGCCGGGCGGTCAACGCGCGATGGCGCAGGTCCCGCCCTCCACAGTGCAGCAGGTCAAAGAGGTACAGGCACAGCGGAAAACGATGAGCGCTCCCCCCGAACCGCCCACGGCGCAGCAGCGCCATCAGGGTAGTAAAACACGGACGTCCATCATCCGCGAAGGCCACGACCTCGCCATCCAGCACAGCAGACGCCGGACGCACCCGCTCCGCCACCTCGTCTGCCCATCGTCCCAGGGCGGGGAGCGGGTTGCCCCGGCGGGAGAGAAATTGTACCCGGTCGCCCTCCACCAGTGTGAGCACCCGCACACCATCCAGTTTGATCTCGTGTATCCACTGCGATCCCGGCGGGAGTCGCCGGCCGGACACCGCGAGCATGGGCGGAAAGTACTGTTTGTGGCGCAACGGAACATCCCCTCGACGAATCAAATGGCACTGACGGCGTATAGGTAGAGCAAAGCCTCCCCTATGATTCCCTTCTTCCTTCCGGGCATATCCCCGGAGGGGTCATGAGAGGATGTGAGTGAATGCGGGTTGCGGGGGAAACCGGTCACACCGGACACCAGCCAGCAAACTTCTTTCCAGCGGCCAACAGCAGATACGGCTTCTGCTCTCGCTTCCAGCAGATCGGCGGCGACGCGGTGCGCAGCACCCACGTGCTGAAGGGCGGACCGGGGACGGGAAAATCCACCTTCCTGCAGCGTACGGCCTGGGATCTCGCGGGCGACGGGTGGAGGGTCGAGTTCTACTGGTGTCCCTCCGATCCCGACTCGCTGGATGCCATCTACTTCCCATCGGCCGGCGCCCTCCTCGTCGATGGAACTCACCCACACCCGATGGACCCGCAGCTGCCGGGAGCAGCCGATCATCTGGTGGATCTCTCCCGCCACTGGAGACGGGCCGCGCTGAGCGGCAGGCGGGAAGAGATTGCCTCCCTGCAGCGCCGCACCGCTCTTCATTTTTTGGCCGCCCACACTCACCTCGCCGCAGCGGGCAGATGCGACAGCGGCGCCCGAAGGATCCTGCGCCGCAGCGGGGCAGTGGATGACGGAGCGCGGCGGCGCACGATCACGGAGGTCACACGGGACATACTGCGGCGCGCGGTCGACCGCGTACCCATCTGCCCTCACCTCCCCCGTACCCGGCGGCTGTTTCTCTCCGCCCTCGGTCCGGAGGGTCCGGTATCGCACGTCAGCGATCTGGTCTCCGCCTCGCCCAATCTGTACGTAGTGCGAGACGGCACCGGGCTGCTGTCCCACCCGCTCGTATCTCACCTGCGCGACTGCGCTGCCCTCGAGGGACTGGCGTGCTGGGTCTTTGCCTCTCCCCTGGATCCGCAGAAACTGCAACACTGCCACCTCCCGGAAATTGGCGCCTCGGTGGTGACCTCCCGGCCGGGACTGATGCTGCATCCCCCCGACTCCGCCCGCCTCCTGTGCAATAGTCGGATCATTCACCCCGGACGTCTGGACTCCGTGCACGCCACCCTGCGCGACCTGCGGCGCGCGCGGGGCGCAGCGCTGCGGCGCGCCCGGGGCGAGCTGTCCCGGGCGGCATCCATGCACCGCGAGATGGAGGACATCTACGTACCTACCGTGGATTTCTCAGAAGTGGAGCGCACCCGGGCCGCCCTGGTCCGTACCCTGCGCCGGGCCTGAGGATACGTCCGCCCCCCCTTCCTCTTCCCCCGCATGCCGTGAATGCTCACCGTCCAAAATCCTCTTCTTCCGCAGGAGGACGAACTGAGTGGGGAGAAGCATAGGGACAGGAGCATACACCAGATGACAGACAGCCCACGCTGGAGAGGGAGCGATACCATTGACTGAATTTGCACTGCAGCATGTGCGCGGGCAGTTTCCCGCCCTGGATCTGTCCGTGGGGGGACGCAGCGCCGCCTATTTTGACGGGCCGGGGGGCACCCAGGTCCCCCAGCGGGTACTGACCGCCGTCACCGAATACTACACTGACAGCAACGCCAACCGACACGGTGCCTTTATCACCAGTGAGCGCACCGAACACGTCATTCGTACCGGACGGGAGAAGATGGCCGCCCTGCTCGGGGCGGATCCGGACGAGATTGCTTTCGGCGCCAACATGACCACGCTCAATTTCAGCCTGGCGCGGGCTCTGGGACACACTCTGCACCCCGGGGACGAGATCATCATCACCGACATGGATCACGAGGCCAACCGGGATCCGTGGCTCGACCTACGGGAACACGGAGCAGTGGTACGAAGCATCCCCATGCGCATGCCCGATTGCCGGGTCGACTTGGACGCGCTGCGTGCGCAGCTGAATCACCGCACCCAAATAGTGGCCATCGGCTGGGCCTCCAACCTGTCGGGGGCGATCGTCGATCTGGCAGAGGTCGGGAGGCTGGCGCGCGAGGTGGACGCCACGCTAGTGGTGGATGCGGTGCATCACGTTCCGCACCGCCCGGTGGACGTGCGGGAGGTGCAGTGCGATTTCCTTCTCTGTTCCCCCTACAAGTTCTTCGGCCCACACCTGGGGGTGCTGTACGGGCGGCGTGACGCCTTTGACCGCCTGCCCGCGCACCGCGCGCGTCCGCAGCGGGCCGGCCCGCCCGAGAAGATCGAGACGGGAACTGCCAACCACGAGGGCATAGCGGGGACGGCAGCCGCCTGCGACTTCATCGCCGACATTGACGGTGGCGGGGACAGCTACCGCGAGAATCTGCTGCGGGGGATGCGGGCGGTTGCCGGGTACGAGGACGAACTCAACCGCCGCCTCATGCGGGGACTGTCGGATATGGACGGAGTGCAGATATACGGTCCAGCAGCTGACGATGAGCGAACGCCGACCGTTTCATTCACCGTGCGGGATCGCTCTCCCCGCGAGGTGGCGGAGTTTCTCGCCGCACAAGGCATCTTCGTCGGAGACGGTCACTTCTATGCCCTCACGGTGGTGGAGAAGCTCGGACTGGCCGCAAGCGGCGGGGTGGTGCGGGCCGGAATCGCCCCGTACACTGCGGCGGAGGAAGTGGACGCACTGCTGCAGGGAGTGGATGATATTCGCTGAATCCGGACTGCGCACCGCTTCTGCCCAGGATCCGAGCGGACCGGGGGTGCCGCATCCGGAACTGATGAATGAAAGGTGGTTGTCACAATGCCCCGCACGGCAGAAGAGAGACGTAAGCTGGTGGAGGCGGCCCTGGGCCGCCGGGAACTGGACTGTCTCCTGGAAAATGTTCGTCTGGTCAACGTGTTCACCGGCGAGATCTATCCCGCCCGGGTCGGAATATACGGCGGCTTCATCGCCCACGTGGCCGCAGAGGCGGACGGAGGGGGATGTGCAGGGGACACCGACCCATATGCGCGCGAGGTGCTGGATGGGAAAAACCAGTATCTGACCCCCGGGTTGATTGACTCACACGTGCACATAGAGAGCAGCATGATGACTCCGGGGAACTTCGCCGCCACCGTGCTCCCGCACGGCACCACGACGGCGATAACTGACCCACACGAGATAGCCAATGTGCTGGGACTGGCGGGAGTACGCTACATGCATCGGGCCAGTCGAGGGCTGCCGATGCGCCAGTACATCCTGGCCCCCTCCTGCGTGCCGTCGGTGCCCGGTCTGGAGACCACCGGGGCGGAGTTTACGGCGGAGGAAGTTGCCGAGATACTGGACTGGGAGGGAGTCATCGGGCTGGCCGAGGTGATGGATTTTCCGGGCGTCATAGGCGGGGGCGAGCGAATGCAGTCCATAGTGGACGAAGCCCTGCGTCGCAACATGTTCGTGCAGGGACACTCGCCCGGGCTCACTGGCCGGGAGCTTTCCGCCTATTTGTGCGCCGGTCCCCGCAGCGATCACGAAATACGGGAGGCGGCGGAGGCGCGGGAAAAGATGCGCCTGGGGATGACCGTGGATGCGCGGGAGAGCTCCATATCGCGCAACCTGGCAGACATTCTACCGGCCGTGCGTGATTTTTATGCCCCACCCAATCTCACGCTGTGCACCGACGACCGGGAGCCGGCCGATCTTTTGCACGAGGGAAGTGTGAACCACGCAGTGCGCCGGGCCATTGAAGAGGGCCTCACACCGCCTCAGGCGCTGCGGCTGGCTACCCTGCACCCCGCCCAATCCGTGGGGCTGAACCATCTGGGCGCGGTGGCCCCGGGCTACGCCGCCGACCTGCTGCTCATTTGCGACCTGCAGCAGATGGAACCGCAGACCGTGATGGTGGCGGGAGAAGTGGTGGCCCGCAATGGGCAGATGACCGCAGCCATCCCGGAACCGGGAGATTTTGCCACCGAGCGGCGCAATACCGTGCACCTCAGCCATCTGCAGCCGGGGGACTTCTCCATCTCGGCCCCGTGTGAGGATGGTGCGGTCACCACGCGCGTCCTGGCCTACGCCAGCGAGGAGTCTCTGTCTGCCGTCTGTCAGCAAATGCAGCTGCCGGTGCGGGACGGGGAACTGGATCTATCCGCCGGCGAAGATCTGCACTATGTCGCGGTGTTCAACCGACACGGCGCACCGGAGAACAGCTTCATCGGAGTCATTCAGGGCTTCGGAATTGACGGGGGAGCTGTCGCCAGCACCGTGGCACATGACTGTCACAACCTGACTGTGGTGGCTTCCGACCGACGGGATGCTGCACTGGCCGCAAACGCCCTGATGGACTGCGGCGGGGGAATCGCCTGCGCAAGGGACGGGGAGATCCTGGCCCTGCTGGAGCTGCCGGTGGCCGGCCTCATCTCCACTCTCCCGCCGTCCGAACTGGCCACCCGCACTGCACGCCTGAAGGACGCGCTGCGGAACATGGGTCTGACCGGGACCGATCCGCTTCTGCGCATAGCCACACTCACCCTGGCCGTTATCCCCGAGGCCAAGATCACCGATCAGGGGCTGGTAGATGTCAACCGACAGGAACTGCTGCCGCTGTTCATTGCAGAGGAGTGAATGATGCTGTGGGCTGCGAGTACGCGTCGGGGCGCCGATCCGGCGCCCCGGGTCGGCTCATGGAGCCAGTTGCAGCCCGGACATCTGCAGCGAGGCGCGATCCGGATCGTACGCCAGCTCTCCCAGCTGCAGATCGAAGGAACCATCCGGAATCTCATCCCACTCCAGATCTAGCAACCAGGACCCCGGTTCGAGCGGCCACACTCCGTCCCCATCGGGGAAGATGTCTGTCCAGACAATCCGGTCTGCCCGGTGCTCTTCTCCCTCCCCGGTGGACCAGAAGGTGTTGGCCAGGACCGAGGTCAGGCGCAGATTTATGTGCTCTCCCGCCACCTCGATATGCACCAGTACGCGGAGGGTTCCCTCCGGGGTCTCCCGCACCCACACAGGATCCGCCAGCACGTGGGCCTGGTTCCAGCCATGCGGTGGCACCTCCGGCAGCACCACCATGGCCGAGTGCGGTGAGAAGTCGTCGTCCGGCAGCTGTAGAGGTTCTCCGCGCTGCATCTCGTGCAGCAGGAAAGGAGTGGGAACCACGCGCCAGGTATCATCCTCATCCGGACGCAGGCAGAGGATCTGCCCGCGGCGGTCAGTATCGGCAACTCCGATGCCCTCACTCACCCGTCCCACCACCGTCCGGGCCACCGGAGCCGGGTAGTGGTAGTCGGGATGGGCGGACGCTGCACTGAGGTAGCCGATCAGATCGGCGGCATGCCCACCCCGCCGCTCGAATTCTGCGTGCATGAGCTCCCCCACGCGCTCCCAGTCGTCATCCCGCCGGGCCACCTGAAAGGAGTGAGCGGCGTGCAGGTGATCGGGATCCGGGGTCACTGCGACCAGAATAGTGCCCACGGCAAATACACCCACGATGAGAATCCAGCCCCATCGCCGCAGGATCCGCACAAAAAGAGACTGCCGTCGTTCTTCTGTTTCCCGGGTTTGCTCCTCGCCTGCCAAACGAACCCTCCCGCCGCATGTGCCTGATCTACGGGTGCTTACAGGAAAGTCTTCTTCATTCTACCCGCTCCTCCTGCCCCGCGCACCCCGGCTTTCCGATCCGCATAGGCTGGCATTACGTAAACTGCGTGTACCCTGAGGAAAATGAGGTGATTTACGGTGGTAACATCGCACACGGAGGAGCTGACCGAGGGGAACGATCTCGACCTCTGCTGCCCGCCCTGGATGCAGCTGGCCCGGGCTTTCATACCCTATCAACCACTTCGCCCGCGAAAAATGCCTGCCCGGGACGCTCTGCGCAGGGGGACCCTGTTCCCCGATCTGTTCCGTCCATATGAAAGGGCCTTTCGCCACTACTTCTGGGGGAGGGATGGGGCGTGAATCGCAGATGGAAGGAACAATGCCGCCTCCTGCAGGACATAAGCGCCCTGGACTTCGCGGCGCTGGAACTCACCCTCTACCTGGACACCCATCCGGACGACCGGGGAGCCCTGCGGCAGCGCAACGCATATCTGAAGAGGAAGGAGCCGCTGGTCCGCAGGTATGAGGAGCGCTTCGGACCACTGACCGGGGTCTCCCGGGCAGAATACCCCTGGCGCTGGATAGACGAACCGTGGCCCTGGCAGCTGCACTGTGGAGGTGACAGCTAAATGTGGATATACGAAAAAAGACTGCAGCAGCCGGTGGATGTGGAAAGAGCTGATCCCAAGCTGGCTGAGTACGTCATCACCCAGTTCGGGGGACCGGACGGGGAGCTTTCGGCCGCAGTGCGCTACCTCACCCAGCGTTACACCATGCCCCGCGGCTACCTCAAGGCCCTTCTCACTGACATCGGGACCGAGGAGCTGGCGCACTGGGAGATGATCGCTACCATGGTTTACAAGCTCACGGATGAGCTGGACCCGGAGGCCTGGAAGCAGCTGAACATGGCCCGCAAGTACGCGGGGCGGGGGCCGGCGGTATTTCCCGTCGACTCGGAGGGCAATCCGTGGACCGCCTCGTACATTCAGGCGCACGGGCGGGATCCCATAGCCAACCTACACGAGGACCTCGCAGCGGAATCCAAGGCGCGCGCCACCTACGAGAACCTGCTGGACCTCAGCGACGATCACAAGCTGAATCGAAGCCTCCGTTTTCTGCGCGAGCGCGAGGTGGTACACTTCCAGCGCTTTGGAGAGGCACTGGACCTCCTCAAGGACGAGGTCAAACACCGCACGACCTTCTACGGATGACGCAGGATCCACACCCGGGAATCACTGAGAGCCGGACGACTCCGCATTTCCGGGATCCCCCGCCCCCAACGGCATCATCGCCAGTCAGATAGAAGTAATCGATAGCGCGGTGCGTGCACGTATGCTGCCGCCGGGGTAGATGCCCCACCCCATCGCCAGTCGGGCCGGGCTGATCGATGCCCCTTTCGCGCGCCGGTGATGAGCCATTTTCTGTTTTGCCCCCGGTGGGTCTGATAGAATGAGAGAAAATGTCGCGCGGAGGTGACGAGCTGTGTCTGAGGTGAAGATCAAATCTATTCCCGTGCAAAAGCCCGAAGAGATGAACATGATCCTGGGTCAGTCTCACTTCATCAAAACGGTGGAAGATCTGTATGAGGCTGTGGCCAATGCCGGAGGGGGGATCAGGTTCGGGCTGGCCTTCTGTGAGGCATCGGGTCCCCGTCTCATACGCTGTGACGGCAACGATGAGAATCTCATAGAGCTGGCCACGAAAAACGCCGAGAATATCGCGGCAGGCCACTGTTTCATCCTGTTTCTGGAGGATGGCTTCCCCATCAACGTCATGAACAACATAAAAGCGGTGCCGGAGGTGTGCGGCATCTTCTGCGCCACGGCCAACCCCGTGGAGGTCCTTGTCGCTGAAACCGGGCAGGGACGCGCCATCGTCGGTGTGGTGGATGGTTATACCCCGTTAGGGGTTGAGGATGAGGACGACGTGCAAAACCGCAAAGAGCTGCTGCGGACCATAGGATACAAGACCTGAAGACACCGGTGGGGCGTCCCTGGCGCCCCATCAGATCAATCGCTCGGTTCGGATGTCGATGACTTCCGCCAGATCACCCCGGTACAGCATTCTGGGTATATCCCGCAGCCTTCGTTCCACCTCCACCCAGTCCGAGCCAACCAGAGCGCAGGCCAGAACGGCCCGCTCCCATACGTCCTGCTGTCCCACCTCCGCGGCACTGAAATTCAGATCATGTATCTCCTTGATTATGCGCCGCATGCGGGAACGCTTCTCCTTGAGCGACCGGCAGGCGAACAGTCGGAGTTCGACCACTACCATGCCGAGGCGCGGGGAGCCTGATGGAACTTCGTTGCACACGATTGCCAACCTCCTGATTCCGGGCAGTTCATCCGCATGTCGGGGTCAGGGCAGGCGGGCAAACTCCGCCGTGAAGTGGCGCAGTACCGGGGCCTCCCGCACGAGCTGCAGACCCCTCACCTCGCCGCCCCTCTCCAGCACCGCCGCCGCAGCCTCCACCACCCGGTCCATGTGCCGGTCGGTGTAGACGCGGCGCGGGATGGCCAGACGCACCAATTCCAGCTCCGGGTACTGCATCTCCCCCGTGTCGGGATCGGTGCGGCCGAAGGCGGAGGTACCCAGTTCCACCCCCCGGACTCCTCCCTCCAGATACAGCTGCACTACCAGGGCCTGAGCGGGAAAGTCCCGCTGGGGGATGTGGGGAAATACCTGCCGGGCGTCTATGAACACCCCGTGACCTCCCGGCGGTTCGATTACGGGCACACCCCGGTGGGCCAGACCCTCAGCCAGGTAACGGACCTGCCCAATGCGATCCTGCAGGTACTGTTCATCGATGACCTCGCGCAGGCCAACGGCCATGGCCTGCATGTCCCGCCCGGCCATGCCGCCGTAGGTGATGTATCCCTCGAAGGGAATCTGCCACTGTATGGCGCGATGGTACAGATCCTCGTCCCGCAGAGCCAGGAAACCGCCGATGTTCACCAGGCCATCCTTTTTGGCGCTCATGGTGCACCCATCTCCCCAGCTGAACATCTCCCGGGCTATGTCCCGGATCTCGACTCCTTCATACCCGGATTCCCGCTCGCGGATGAAATGGGCGTTTTCGGCGAATCTGGCCGCATCGAAAAACAGCGGCACGTCATATTTGCGCGTCAGTTCAGCGGTGTCCCGGATGTTCTGCATGGATACCGGCTGCCCGCCGTTGTTGTTGCAGGTGATGGTCAGAAGCACAAAAGGAATGCGATCCCCGTTACTGTCCAGCTCCTCCTCCAGTCTCTGCAGATCAATGTTGCCCTTGAAGGGAGCATCGGAGGAGATTCGATATCCCTCCTGCACCACCAGGTTGACCGGTTCGGCGCGGTTGAGCATGATGTGCCCCTCGGTGGTATCGAAGTGCATATTGCCGGGAACGCGGTCACCCGGCTGCACCAGCATCGTCATGAGTATGTTCTCTGCCGCCCGCCCCTGATGCGTGGGCACGACGTGCGGATAGCCAAATATGTCCTGCACCGTCTCCTTCATTTCCTCATAGGAGCTCGACCCCGCGTAGGCCTCATCCCCCTGCAGCAGCGCGGCCCAACCGCTCTGGCTCATGGCTGACGTTCCGCTGTCAGTGAGCAAATCGATGAAAACCTCGGACGAACGCAGACGGAACACGTTGAAGCCAGCTTCTTCGATTTTGCGTCTGCGCTCCTCCCGCGGAATCAGCTGCACCGGCTCCACCATCTTGATGCGGAAAGGTTCAGCATACTCCCGGCGATCCCTCACCCCTGACTCGCTCCCTTCCCTTCAACTTCTTGCAGGATCCTGCAGCGGTCCGCAGACAGCGCGGTCCTTCGCTCCTCCGACAGGTGGTTGCGCCACCGGCGCATCGCCGAGAGACACTCCCGGTACATGCTGAGGCGAGCCCACACGCCGCGAGCTGCCCCCATCTTGCTCTCCTTGGTGTGGTGCGTCAGACCCGGCAGAAAGGGTTCACCGACCGGCCACCCGGAGTGCGCGGCGAACCTGCTGAGAAAAACCTCCATCCCAAATCGGCTCCACCCCAGGCCGGGGAGGCTGCGGGCGAAGGCATCACTGAGAGCGCGCTGTCCATTCAGAATTGCGAAGAAACGTTGCGCCCAGTCCACGTGCTTGGTGCCCTCCACGAATTGTCCCACCGTCATGCCCATATCGGCGTCTTCCCGCAGGGGTCGCAGAAGCTGGCGGATGTGTTCCCGCCGCAAATTGATGAGGTCGGCGTCCAGAAACACCCAGAAGCGGGCGTCGCCCACGTATATCATACCGCTCTCCAGGGCCGCCCCCTTACCCTCATTGCTGCGATGCTGTACCACACCGACGGGATACTGCAGAGCCCGTTCGGCAGTCGCATCGCGCGAGCCGTCATCTATGACCACGATGCTGAGATCGTCCATACCGCAGACTACATCCAGCACCGCCTCTATCCTCGGTTCTTCGTCGTAGGCGGGTATCAACACTGCCGTATCTGTCGTCGCCATACCACCCTTCCCTCCCATTGTCTGTCCAGTCCCACAGGATTTCTGCAGCCCGGAGCCCGACTCCTGCCGCATGAGACCGCCCATACAGAGAAGTGACTTTCCGCATGGTGCGGGACCGATCACTCCTACTGGCACACCTCGCAGCCTTCGCAGACGTGCAGCCGGTCGTCGAAGATCTCCCGCAGGACGGGAATTACCCCGCGCGAGCGGCCGCTCTCCGTGGGATCGTGCACAACTACCTCTCTGGGGCGGACCATGATCAGTGCGGCCATCAGTTCATCCGGATAATCAACGTCCAAATCCTGTTCCCATTCCGGGAAATCCCCGGGCAGATCTATCTCTGCTGTCGGGTCATCATCATCCCAGAGAGTCCAATCCCCATCCACCTGCACCTGCACATGCACCCGCTGGGGCGAATCCAGCTGCGGCAGGGACAGGTGCCGCAAAAGCTCAGTCCATTCCGTGTACTCGCGCAGAATGAGTACGTCACTGACCGCCTCCTCCACCCGGTACTCGAGGGATTCGACGTATTCCTTGAGACGGAAGGCGACAAACCCCTCCACGGACAGACGATCATTGTCGCGCAGGTACTCGTACAGGCGACGAAGGATGAAGCTCTTGCGCCGAATTTTCCGTCGGGTCATGTCGTCACCCGGGGACATCTCGCCCGAGATGGACAGAAGCACCCGCTGCCGTTCCTCGTCTTCGAGAAAATGGTAATGTCGATCGAGAATGTCCTCAATCAGTTCAGGTTCGCAGTCATTGACGATGGCATCAGAGATGATATTGGCCACCCGGTGCAGGACATCCAGCTCCTCCTGCACCGACAGTGGGCGGTCCAGGTGCAGGCGAATTTCCGTCACCTCACCGGCTGCATCGGCCCGCACGCGTACGCCGTCCGATGATAAGGCCGCTGCGGAGATATCCCGGGCCAGCCGCCCGTGAATATGCTCCGCCCGGCGGGTGTTTCGCACCGATATCCGCTTGCACATACTCATCGCCTGCACCCCTCCGACGTGCCGACTGACTACTCACAGGATATCCTATCCGCAGCGCATCCGAAGTGTCCCCGTCGTCCGCGGACCTCTGCAGGGGCGGATGTCTCCATTATGGAACATCCCCCGACTCGGAGCCGGGGGATGTTCCCTGCAAATCTGTGTTCCGAAAATTCAGTCGGAAATAACCGCGCGGCCCTTGTAATGTCCGCAATTGGGACATATATGGTGCGGCCTCCTGGATTCGTGACACCTCGGACATTCCACCAGCTGCAGGCCCCGCGCTCGCGCCTTCCAGTGTGCGCGCCGGCGATCCCGGCGGGCACGGGAGTGTTTCTTCTTGGGAACTGCCATAATTCTCACCTACCTCACACAGGACTTGGTCAATCCGTTATCGGCCGCCGCCCTCGCTGAGCGATCTCTTCAGTTCCTCCAACTCGGCCATCCGCGGATCAATGTCGGTGTCTTCACACTCACAGGCCTCCCGGTTCAGATTGGTACCGCATTCCGGGCACAATCCCCGACACTCGGAGCCACAGGTGACCTTGAGCGGAATCGCCAGTATGATTTCCTCGCGCACCCTCTGAGTGACATCGATCTGGTAATCATCCCTCAGATCGGGCACCACTCCCTCCGGTCGGAGACCCCGGTCTTCCCGCGCGGCGGGACGGATCTCAACCTCCTGGTCGGGAATCTCCTCCGAAAAGCTGATGGGGACGGTTAACTCCGCCTCCTCCAGGCAGCGACTGCAGACGGTGCGTATCGAGACATCGCCCTGCCCCATCAGATACCAGCCGCCTTCCAGGCGATAAACATGGAAGGCCATTTCGGAGTCCTCCAGAATCTCCATCTCGGCACCTCGCATGCGGAAGGACGGGATCTCGACGGGTAGAGTGCGGCAAAGCTGCCCTCCCGGCTCATTCCGAATCGACTCCACGGAAATCATCATTGTCATAATTGTCACTCTCCCAAATGCCACTCAATCATTTTATCGGCAAACCCCGGGATGCGCAAGGAAGTGAAGCACCGCTCACGCGGCCACATCCCGTCTCCCACTGCTGGAACCAGAAAATTCACGCAGGAAATCGATCGCCTCCCTCACGGTGTCCACCGGCACCACCTCGATATCCACACCTGCGACCTGCGCATCTTCGTAGTTGTCGCCTGGAACGAGAAATACCTCGGCCCCGGCCCGGTCCGCCGTCCAAACCTTCATTCCCACTCCACCCACCGAGCCAACCTCCCCGCGGGTGTTCACACTGCCGGTGGTAGCCACCCTGCGATTCAGCAGCTCCCACTCGGGCCGGAAGTGATCGACGAGCGTGAGGGCGAAGGCCAGACCGGCGGACGGCCCCCCGATGGCCCCCGCGTCTATTTGCACATCCAGCGGGAAATCGAACTGCACATTCCGCGTCACCACCCCGATTCCTATGAGGGCCCGGTCCGGCTCATCGGGGGAGGACATCAGAGTCACGCGGACAGAAAATTCCTCTCCGTCCCGCTGCACCAGCAGCTCCAGCTCATCTCCCGCCTCGTGGCGGCCCACCACGTCGAGCAGATCATCGGTAACCCCGATATACTCATCATCCGCCCTGCGTATCACATCGCCGGCCTCCAGCTTCTGCCGGGCCGGGGAATCGGTGCGTACTGTAGCCACCTCTGCCCCATCGCCGGTCACCGAAACATCCAGACCGGCCTCCCGCATGGCTGCATAAACTGCAAATTGCTGGCTCTCCCGCATCATCTCGCGGCTCCGCTGCAAATATTCCTCAAAATCCTCATGCTCATCCACGTACATGGTGCGCGGCCGCAGTTCGGCCCGGGGATGCATCATGCCAAACAGGGCAACGGCGAGGTTGGCCTCCCGGGTGGAAACCGTGGTGAGCATGGATTCCCCCGGTCGATGCATTCCCACTGCCTGCCCGTCGACGGTGATCATGGGAGATACGGCGATGGCCGAGCCGGGACTGACCAGTATATGCCCGCTCGGTACATACCACAGGACGGCAATTATGATTGCGCCGATCACAATGGACCGGTAGTTTTCAACGAGCAGGTTCCTGAGCCTTCCCGTGAGTCTTCTCATCGCCCTCCTCCCTTCCAGTTCTAAAATAAAGCGGGCCACATACTAGTTCAGTGCCGATTGGGGGTGACCGGTGTGACCCTCCGCGAAAAAGCCATAAACCTGCTGCTCTGCGGGGCGGCAGTCAGTGCGGTCGTAGCCATGGTTCTGCGACCGGAAATCGCCTTTGCTGCGGCGGTCGAGGGACTGCGAACCTGGTGGGACATCGTCTTTCCCGCGCTCATGCCGTTTTTCATCGGCGCTCAGATCCTCCTGGGGCTCGGAGTGGTGCACGGCATGGGTGTGCTTCTCGAACCGGTCATGCGCCCGCTGTTCAACGTGCCGGGATGCGGTTCCTTCGTTCTGGCCATGGGCCTGGCCTCGGGTTACCCCATCGGAGCGGTTCTCACCGGCAACATGCGAAGGGATGGTATGCTGAACCGGTACGAGGCCGAACGGATGGTCAGCATCGCCAATACCGCTGATCCCCTCTTCATGTCGGGTGCAGTCGCCGTGGGCATTTTTCACAGTCCGGGCGCCGCCGCACTGATCATGATCGCCCATTACCTGTCCGCCCTGGGAAACGGCCTCATAGTGCGCTTCTACGCTCCCGGCGCTCCCACCACGCCGCGGGAGGACGACCGGGGCCGGGGTTCGGTTCTCCGGCGGGCACTGAGCGCCCTCCTGGCAGCCCGCGAGCGGGACGGGCGCCCGCTGGGGAATATCCTCGGCGATGCCGTCCGCCGGGCATTCGATACCCTCGTGTTGATAGGGGGACTCATCATCCTTCTCTCTGTGGTAATAAACGTGCTCGAGGCGACGGCAATCGCCGGGGTTATGCACTCTGTGATCGCCGGGGGTCTTTACATCGTCAATCTCTCCCCCGAGCTCGCCGGCGCAGTCACCCGCGGACTCTTCGAGATAACTCTCGGCTGCCAGGCGGCCGGAGCTGCCTCCGCCGCCTTGTCTGACCGGTTGATAATAACTGGCGCCGTCATCGGTTGGAGTGGTCTGTCGGTGCACGCACAGGTGGCCGCCCTCCTGCACGACACTGACATAAACATCCTTCCCTACGTCTGCAGCAGAGCACTGCACGCCACCCTGGCGGGATTGTTCACCTGGTTGCTGCTTCCGCTGGCTCCGGACCTGGACGCACATGTGGCGGTCATCGCCCCCGTTCTGCACGCAAACGCCGTGGATCTGGGGTGGCTGGAAATCTTCACCCGCTCGGCGGTACGCTTCTGCGCCGCTGGCACCTTGCTTCTGGCCGGCAGCCTAGTGGCGCACGCGCTCGGTCTCACGCGACGACAATGAGCTGTCACTCGCCGCGGCGGCCTCTTCCCGCGCCTGTGATCCCTGCGCGGTTCGCAGCTCCTTCCTGCTCTCGCCCACCCGGTCAGTCGCCCTCTCCATGATATCCTGCAGCTGCTCGAGGACCTCGTCCGCATACTTGTGGGCCTCGACCATGATCCGATGTGACTTATCCTCGGCCCGGGTCAGGATCTCCTCCGCTTCATCCTCCGCGCGCTCCGTGATGGTAGCCTCGGCTGTGAGCTGCTCGGCGTACTCCTTGGCCTCGGTAACCACCCGATCTGCATCTGAACGGGCGCGGGACAGTATGCGATCTCTCTCCTCAACCAGGGCCCTGGCTTCGCTCAGTTCATCGGGCAGCGCCGCCCGCAGCTCGTCAAGCAGGGCAAACATTTCGTGCTCGCTCACCACCACGCGATCGCTGAGCGGAATGTGCATCCCCTCTGCCACCGCGGCCTCCAGTTCCTCTATGATGCCCCAAAGATCCTGTTTCATTGTCTCTTGCCTCCCCAAACCGGACTAGGTCTCCTCGTCCCCATTCCATCCCTCCCCCAGCCTTTTTGCAAACGCCTCGACCACGACCTCGGGTACCATTCCGCTGACATCGGCGCCGAGTGCCGCCAGTTCCTTTACCACGCTGGAACTGAGGTAGGAATGCTCGGGCTTGGTCATCATAAATAGGGTTTCGACATGATTGGCTATAGCCCTGTTCATCTGGGCCATCTGAAATTCGTATTCAAAATCGGAAACAGCCCGCAGTCCCTTGATAACCACCTTGATCCCCCGCTTGCGGGCGCAATCCACCAGCAGACCCTCTCCCCGCTCCACCACCACGTTGGGAAAGGAACGGAGGCACTCCGTGGCCAGCTCCAGTCTCTTTTCGCAGGGGAAGCAGTGCTGCTTGTTCGGATTATCAAAAACCGATACGACCACCTCATCAAAGATCCGCGCAGTCCGCCCAATGATATCTATGTGCCCGTACGTTATGGGATCGAAACTTCCCGGGCACATGGCCCTCTCATTCATGAGCGCATTTCCCTCCCTCAGCATATCGCATGATCGTCACAGCAGTGTCGCCATATCGGCGAGCCCGCAGGACCCTTACCTCCGGTCGGAGCCAATCACCTTCATCGAGATCCGGTGCGCCCCGCGCGTCGGATTCCACCACCAGCAGTGCGCCGGGCGCCAGCCCGGATCCAGTCACGAGTAGACGCACTGTTTCGTGGGGGAACCCCAGATCGTAGGGAGGGTCCAGGAAGACCAGTGAACGGGAATCCAAACCGTCGCGTCCCGATTCCCGCAGGAGCTGGTTCACGTCTCGCCTCAGGACTCTGCTTCGACATTGCACTCCCAGTTTTTCGATATTGTGCCGGATGGCAGAACATGCGGCGGGCGACGAATCCACAAAACAACAGCTGGAAGCACTGCGACTCAGGGCCTCCAGACCCAACGCACCCGTTCCGGCGAAGAGGTCCAGCACCCGCGCCCCCCGCGCCGACCCGCCCAGCATGTTGAAAATGGATTCGCGGACCCGGTCGGAGGTCGGGCGCACTTCGAGACCCCGCGGGGCCTCGAGCCGGAAACCCCGGAATTCTCCGCCTATTATGCGCATGGATTCATCCCTTCCCCGCGCAAATATTCCACCTGTTCTCATCTTATCCAATACGCGGGCAGCATTCCACCTCCCCGGCCGTTCGCGGGAATTCGACACCGGGGAGTCGGCGTCATTGGCCGTCTCAATGCAGACTCACTGCACGCCCAGCCTCCGCAGAAGTGCCAGGAGGGCCAGTTCATATCCGTGCGATCCGAACCCCCACACTCCGCCGAGACTCACTGGAGCCACGACTGACTCTCGCCGGAAATCCTCCCGCTGGTGGATGTTGCTGAGGTGCACCTCCACGGTCGGAAGATCCACGGCGGCAATGGCATCGCGAATGGCAATGCTGTAGTGGGTGTAGGCGCCGGGATTGATGATTATGCCGTCGGCCCCAGTCCCGTACCGGTGGATGAAATCGATAATCTCACCCTCGCCGTTGAACTGCCCACATTCGATCTCTACTCCCGCCCGCGCCGCGATCTCCCGCAGCCCCTCCTCAATGTCCTCGAGAGTCGTCATTCCGTAGTGTTCGGTTTCCCGCGCACCGAGGAGGTTCAGGTTGGGGCCGTTGATCACCATGATCTTCACGCTGTTCACCCCCAGTTCACTCTCCCCACATCTGTCCCTACCCATCGACCGACGACGTCACCGTAGGCTCTCGGCCACCACCTCCTGCGGCACATTATCGCACACCTCTGGCTGCCCCGCACCGCGCAGAAGTATCCAGCGCATTCCGGCATCGCGCCGCTTCTTGTCGTATCGCACACATCGCATGATCTCTCCCGCCCCGGGAGCATCCCGCAGATCCGGCAGACCGCTGGGCAGCCCATAGCTGTGCAGCATATCTTCCAGTTCCCGCCGACCCCCACGGGATAGGATATTCATGCGCTCGGAAATCCGCGCAGCGGCAGCCATTCCCCATCCGACCGCGACGCCGTGCGGAATCCTCCCCCCCGCTGCCGTTTCCATAGCGTGACCCAGGGTGTGCCCGAAGTTGAGCATCATGCGGCGCCCGCGGTCGCGCTCATCACCCCGCACGAAACTCTCCTTGATGCGGCAGCTGCCCAGAACTACGTCGCGCAGCACCTGCGGGTCGCGAGCCAGGATATCCTCCCGTCGGTCGCGCAGCATCTGCAGGTAGGATCCTCCGGCAATGAATCCGTGTTTGATTACCTCTCCCAGACCGCTGCGGAACTCGTCCTCCGGCAGAATCCGGAGGGTACTAACGTCACTGAGGACCAGGTCCGGCTGGTGAAACGCGCCCAGCATATTCTTGCCCAGGCGGTGATTTACACCCACCTTTCCACCCACTGAACTGTCCACCTGCGCCAGCAGGCTGGTGGGCATCTGGATGAGGGGAATCCCGCGCAGAAGCACGGCGGCCACCATTCCGCCCACATCGCCCGGCACTCCACCGCCCAGCACCACCACGTGACAGTGCCGATCAACTCCGTCCTCCAGCAGTCGGTCCGCCGCCGCTTCCACGGTGCGGAGGGTTTTGCCACCCTCGCCCCCCCAGAAATGGTAGGCGGTGGTGCGATACCCGGCCCGCCGCAGATCATCCCGCACAGAACGCCCCCACAGCTGCCATACCAGGGTATCGGATATCACAGCCACCCGCCGGCCAGTCAGGACCCGGGACAGTTGCCCCGCAGGTGACTGCAGCATCTCCCCGCCGACCGCTATCTGATAGGGAGGATCAACCCGCACGGTCATCTCTCGCACCTGACCCATATCCGTATCCCGGGGGGCAGGTTCGCAGCCGCGGGCGAGCCGCTCGGCCACCTCCTGTACACTCAGGTGGGTGGTATCAATCTCCTCCCCGGCCAGGGCGTAGGATGATTCCCGCCGGCGCATCAGTCTCTCTATCTCACCTGTCGCTCCACCGGCGAGCAGTGGTCGGTGCGAGTCATCCACGCGCTCCCGCACCGCCCCGGGTGAGACCGCAAGATGCACCACTCGGGCCCCGCGCCGCAGGTTGGCCCGGTTCTCCGGATCAACCTGCGCTCCCCCTCCCGCCGCGATTATCACATTGCGCAGGTCGGCAATCCGCCGCACCACCCGCCGCTCGCGAGCGCGAAAGCCCGCCTCGCCCTCCCGGGCAAAGATTTCCGGCACGGATCGTCCCGCCCAGTCGACAATCATCTCATCCGTATCAACCACCGGTAGCCGGAGCAGTTGGCCCAGCCGGCGAGCGACGGAGGTCTTGCCCGCTCCCATGAAACCAACCAGAACAATTTTCACGGGGATCGCCCCTCTCGCTCCACCCGGTCGCGGAGATGGTCCAGACGATCGCCGCCGAAGCGATGAATGATGGCGCCGGCCAGCTCCACGGCGGTGACCGCCTCCGCCACGACTCCGGCAGAGGGCACCGCACACACATCGGAACGCTCGTGGTGGGCAGATGTGGCCTCACCGGTAGACAGATCCACAGACGGCAGGGCCCTGCGCAGAGTGGCGATGGGTTTCATTCCCGCCCGCACCCGCACCTCGCGGCCATTGGTAACGCCGCCCTCCAATCCGCCCGCGTTGTTGGACGTACGCCGGGTACCCCCGGCCTCACCCGGCACTATGGGGTCGTGCACCCGGGATCCGCGGCTCTGCGCCGCGGAGAATCCATCGCCGACCTCCACCGACTTGATGCCCGGAATGGACATGAGGGCCCGGGCCAGCCGGCCGTCCAGCCGGTCGGACCACTGGGCGTAGCTGCCGAGTCCGGGCGGCACCCCCATGGCGCAGACTTCCACCACGCCGCCCAGTGTGTCGCCCTCATCCCGACACGCATCGATCAGTTCGACCATCTCTTGTTCCGCCCCGGCATCGGGGCAGCGCAGGGGGCGATCTCTCTCGAGCTCGCGCCAGTATTCGTAAACCTCGGAAGCGGGCCGCTCGAACCACTGCGAGGGGAACCCCCCGGAAGCAACTGAACCCACCGAGCAGACACAGCCGATCAGATGGACCCCCAGCTCGCGCAACAGAATCATGCTCACCGCGCCGGCGGCAACCCGGGCAGCCGTATCGCGGGCAGAGGCCCGTTCCAGCACATTGCGCAGGTCCCGGTGCCCATACTTGTGATGGCCGGCCAGATCGGCGTGCCCCGGCCGCGGCCGCACCACCGGTTCAGCCGTTCCATCATCCGGAGACATGGCTTGTTCCCAGTTAACCCAGTCGCGGTTGCGTATGAGCAGACCGATCGGGCTCCCGAGTGTGCGGCGATGCCGCACCCCGGAAATAATCTCCACCTCATCCCGCTCAATCTGCATACGACCGCCACGCCCATATCCCAGCTGGCGGCGCGCCAGTTCCTCATTAATGTCCTTCCGCTCAATGTTCAGTCCGGCAGGCACTCCCTCAATGATGACCATGAGGGCCCGCCCGTGCGACTCACCTGCAGTTCTGTACCTCACCATCGCAATACCCTCCCCAGCTCTTCTCTCATCTTCTGCACCGGAGCGGCTTCTCCCGTCCACAGTTCGAAGGCCCGCGCGCCCTGATGCAGCAGCATCTCCGATCCCGGTACCACCTTCGCTCCGGCGGTCCGGGCCCGCCGCACCAGCGACGTCACCTGCGGCCGGTAGATCATCTCCAGAACCGTCACACCCGCCCCCAGGTGGCAGTGCTCCGGCAGCGGGCAGCTCGCATCGAGTGACCCGACGGGTGTGGCCTGTATGATCAGATCGAAGCGCCCGCCGGGGACATCTGTCAGTCCCGAGCAGTGCACCTGTGTTGCACAGTCCTCGGCCCACCAGAGTCCGGCCAGTTCGGCTGCCGCCCGCGGAGAGCGGTTGGCGATATGCACACCAGCGGCCGCACCGTCCACCGCCGCCCGCAGTGCGGCGCGGGCAGCGCCACCTGCACCAACAATGAGCACGCGGGAGTCCTGCATACGGAAACCGGCGTCACGCAGGGCCCGGGCCACTCCGGCGACATCGGTGTTGTGCCCGACCAGCTCCCCGCCGTCCGGCACCACCGTGTTGACGGCTTCCAGGTCGCGAGCGGACGGAGCCAGTCTGTCCAGATACCTGCATATGGCCACCTTGTGCGGCCGGGTGACATTGAACCGAACCACTCCCAGTGCCCCCAGCCCGCGCACCGCCGCACCCAGGTCTTTCGAACCAACGTCGAACAACCGGTAGGAACCGCGCAGGCCGCACACCTCCAGAGCCGTGCGCAGCATGGGGGGAGAGGCGCTGTCTTCGATGCCCTCCCCCAGCAGACCCATCTGCAGGTGCTCGCCCCGCGAGGAGGGGCGGGCGCCCAGGGAGCGCAGGTGATGAAAAAACTGCGGATAGGAAATATCCACTGCAGAATCATTCCGCAGCTCTACCCGTCCATCGGGCAGACCAGCCAGGGCCAGAGTCATGGCCATACGATGATCACCCCTGGCGTCCGGTGTGGCCGGGATTGCGGAGAAGTCTTCCTCCCCATCTATGAGCAGAGTATCCTCCCGCACCCGACACTGGACCCCGACCGCTCCGAGTTCTTCCTGCACTGCGGCCAGCCGGTCCGTCTCCTTGAAGCGCAGCTCGCCCACCCCCCGGAACGTACTCGTGCCGCGAGCATGCGCTGCCAGCAGGGCGAGAAGGGGTATCTCATCGATGAGGGTCGGCACCATATCCTCTTCCACCTGAAAGGGGCGCAGGGAGCTGTGACGGACCAGAAGATCGGCCACCGGCTCACCCATCCAATCGCGAACATTGTCCGCCTCCACCCGCGCATCCATACTCTCCAGCACGGCCAGAATGCCGGTGCGGGTGGGGTTGATGCCCACATTGCGGATGAGCACCTCGGAGCCGGGTGTGAGCAGGGCAGCGGCGACGAGGAAGGCAACCGAGGAAATATCTCCCGGTATGCGCACCCCGTCCTCTGGCGCCCTCAAGCGGGACAGGCCTTTCCCACCGAGGCGGACCCGACCATTGTGCCGTTGCACCGGCACGCCCCATGCCTCCAGCATCCGTTCGGTATGATCCCGGGATGTGCCGGGCTCGCGCACCGTGGTAGCGGATTCCGCATAGAGACCCGCCAGCAGTATGGCCGACTTGACCTGAGCGCTGGCTACCGGCGTGCGGTATTCTCCTCCCCGGGTTACCCCCCCGCAGATGCTCAGGGGGGCACCAGCTTCCTCCCGCATCCTGATATCTGCACCCATATGACGCAGGGGATCGACTATTCGGTCCATGGGTCGTCTGTTGAGCGAGTCATCTCCACTCAGGATGACATGCATTCGCTGACCACTCAGAAGGCCGGCCAGAAGACGCATGGTGGTGCCCGAATTCCCGCAGTCCAGCACGCGATCGGGCTCATCAAGCACTCCGGCCCTGCCCTGTACCGTAACCTCGGAACCCCGCCGGGTTACCGGCACCCCGAGAGCGGCGAGGCAGTCCAGGGTGCTCGCGCAGTCCTCTCCGGGTGCGAAGTTGAAAATGGTGACCTCATCATCCGTCAGTGCGGCCAGCAGCGCCGCCCGATGGGAACAGGACTTGTCTCCCGGCGCCTCGACCTCTCCTCTGAGTGGTCCATCCGTGCACAGTCTCATTGTTCGTCCCTCACAATCCGTCGCCGTCCGTCCCGGGCATCCTGCAGAAAGGAACGGAGACAGTCTGTGTCTCCTCCCCGCAGGGCGGCGGACATATCCAGCAGTATTTCGCCAGCTCGCTCCAGAGCGGGCAGAAGCTCATCGGTATTGTACAAACACATGTCTGCCGCCATCTCCGGGGAGCCCTCGCACACGCGAGTAGTATCACGGAATCCGCCGGCAGAGAGGGTCTGAAAGGCTCCCTCATTGTCTCCTGCCGCCTCTGCACAGACGAAAGCGGTGGCCGCTGCCATCATATGAGGCAGATGGCTGGTGTGGGCCACCACCCTGTCGTGCATCTGTGCGTCGATGGTGATCAGTTCGGCGCCGACCGCAGATATCATCTCCGCCAGCAGGGCCGGAGGTTCTTCTGCTACCATCCATGCCGCTTGCCGGAAGAGGGAAGCGTCTGCGCCCGATATACCGCGCTTCTCCGACCCGGCCATGGGGTGGCCGGGTATGTAGCGGACCCCTGCGGGAAGAGTTGCCTCGATCTCCCCGATCACCTTCATCTTGGCTCCCCCCAGATCGGTGACCACGGTTCCGGGGCGCAGGTGAGGGGCGGCAGTGCGCAGGAATCTGCTCATCTGTCCCAGGGGAGTGGACAGTACCAGCAGGTCGGTGCGACGGATCCAGTCCGCACAGCAGTCCAGTTTGACCGTCTCATCCACGGCATCCAGTGTCCGGGCCGCGCAAAGAGCGGCAAGGTCCACATCGCTCCCCACTATACGGCCGGCACTCCCCCGCAGGGCCAGGGCCAGTGATCCGCCCATGAGTCCCATCCCGGCAATGAAGACCGTGGCATGATCCAGGGAGCGAATCATCCATTGTTCACTCCCCGCCCGATGCTCCGGGCCACTTCGGCAATCTCACGCATGGTCTGCCGGAAGGTGTCAGGTTTGAGAGACTGCGGCCCGTCTGACTTGGCCTCTGCCGGTCGGGGGTGGACCTCCATGATGAGACCATCAGCACCGGCTGCAACTGCCGCGCGAGCCATGGGTGCCACCAACCTCCAGCGACCGGTGGCGTGACTGGGATCGACGACCACGGGCAGGTGACTCAACTCCTGTACCAGAGGAACGGCACTCAGATCCAGGGTGTTTCGGGTGTATTGGGAGAAAGTACGAATGCCGCGCTCGCACAGCATGATGTTCGGGTTGCCCTCCGAGGCGACATACTCAGCTGCCATCAGCCATTCCTCGACGGAAGACATCAGCCCGCGTTTCAGCAGGACGGGGCGCTGCGTGCGGCCCACCTGACGCAGCAGACTGTAGTTCTGCATATTCCGCGCACCAATCTGCAGTACATCGGCGTAGCCGGCGACCAGCTCGACATCCTCGGGCGAAAGCACTTCCGTGACCACTTTCAGGCCAGTGCGTTCAGAGGCCTCGCGCAGGATTTTCAGGCCCTCTTCACCCAGCCCCTGAAAGCTGTACGGAGAGGTTCTGGGTTTGAAGGCACCGCCGCGCAGGATCTCTCCGCCGGCATCCCTGACGATCTCTGCCGTCTCCAGAAGCATCTCCCGGTCCTCTACGGCACAGGGACCGGCCATCACCACAACCCGGGAACCACCTACCCGCACTCCATCCACATCGACCACCGTGTCTTCCTCCTGAAACTCCCGGCTGACCAGTTTGAAGGGCTGCATGACCCGGACCACGCGCTGCACCCCGGATAGCACCTGCAGCTCGTTGCGGTCGAGGTGGCTAACATCGCCCACACAGCCGACTATGGTGTGCTCCACGCCCTCCGATATGTGCACATCCAGACCGGCACTCTTCACTGCACCGACCACTCGTTCCAGATCCTCCTCGGTGCTGGTATTGCCCATAACGATGATCATTGTTACTCAGTCCCTTCTGTGAGATCGGGGCGCAAGGCTGTGGCCTCACGCAGGTAAACGTGCTGTACTTCCTCTTTGCTGCATCTCCGGTTCACGTGCAGCAGGACACGGATGCAGCCCGGCAGGGCGTCCTGCACGTCGATTTCTGCGGCGCACATGAGGGGGGTTGCAGTCCAGCCCAGCTCCCGCGCCGCCGCAGCCGGGAAACAGGCGGTGAGGTCTGGGGTGGCCGTAAAAAGGGCACTCACCACTTCATCCTCACACAACCCGTTTCTCCCGATGAGCTCGGCGAGCAGCTCCCGCGCAGCTGCCAGAATCTCCTCCTCGTCGTCGCACTGCACTGTGGTCGCACCGCGAATCGCTATCATGTTCCGCTCCCTTCCGTTCAGATGTCCGGGGCCCATCATCGCAGTCCAGAAAATAAAAAAGGGCCGTCCCCTCACAGGACGACCCTACATAGACGTGGGCGCGGTACCACCTGAGTTAGCCTCGCGGGCTCTCTCTATTGGGAGCCATCACTCCCTCACCGGATAACGACGGATTACGGCCCGGCCTACTGGTATTTCCGTTCAGCCGGCGACTCCGGGGTGTATTTCGGCCTGTGCAGCTGCTGAGTCGCAGCACCCTCAGCTCTCTGTCAGCTGACTGGGCTTACTCCTCCCCTTCACAGTCTTTCTGTTCACACACTATTTAACTTGTTAGCACACTATAGACTTCCAATGCCCACTTGTCAAGCACCCCAGCACCCCGGTTTCTGCGAAACACATCGCCCCCAGCCGCATTGGGGAGGAAAGCGGGCAGGGTGGGGACCGCTTTGACCCAGCTGGGGTGGCGCACAAAGTGATATCCGGCAGCAGTCCCGGTGATCTGCCCCTCATTCCGTGCCCCGCGTCGAGATACTCACCCCATCCATTGTCACGTACGGCAAACGGTAGGAGAGCATCTGACGGGCATCGGAGCTGATCTCGCGCAGTTGATCGCGCCAGGCCTCGAATGCGTTGAGATAGAGCATAGTATTTTTGACCCGTCCGACCAGTTCCCCGCCCTCAATCTTGTAGCCGAGTGCTATATTGCCGCTCACCTGACCCCCGTAGGGATTGGCTCCCCACGCACCCATGAGCTGGTGCACGAATACGCCCTCATCGATCGACGCGATCATCTGCTGGTGCGTGCGCTCACCCGGTTCGAGGCGAATATTGCTGGTTCCCACCCCCGGCGGGGAGCTCAGCCCCCCTCGCTGACCATTCCCCGTGGGAGCGAGGTCCAGTCGGGAGCCGTTCTTGAGGTCAACCAGGAAATTTTCCAGCTGCCCCTTGCGGATGAGGGGAGTGCACTGCGAGGGCACGCCTTCATCATCCCAGGGGGCCGTCCCCGTACCTCCGTGCATCAGGCCGTCGTCGTATATGGTCAACCGACGGTCCGCCACGCTCTCGCCCAGACTGTCGCGCCACGGGGAAAATCCCTTGGCAACGGCATCACCATCCACGCAGGCGAAAAGTGGCCGCAGTATGTCCCCGAGCGCCCAGGGTGCAAAAATGACCGGGTAGCGTCCCTCGCTGATTCTGGCTGGCCTGCGGCCCAAATCCAGCTGCTCAATGATACGTTCGGCCAGCTGCCCCGGATCCTCGTACAGAAACTGCGACCCCACTATGTCTCCCGTCCGCAGAAGGCTGTCTCCTTCGATCCAGGTGGCAGAACACATAATGCTGGCCGCAGTGCTTTCACCTGCAACATCCAGTCCGCGGGTATTCATGAGCCGGGCCCGGCCCACACTGCGATTGAGAGAGATGTGCACATCAACATCGCTCTCGTGCTCCAGAATCCTCTCCAGAATTGCCGAGCCGGTCTGCGTCATGGCATCTGCCCGCAGATCGGCCACGGCCGGGTCATATGTATCTACGGTCGGATATGTAGTAGAGGCGGGAAACTCGTAATCGACCTCGGAACCGAACTCGGCGGTGGCCAGAGCCATGTCTACCAGCTCCGCCTCGGAAGAGTCGCGAGTGCTCGCGGAGAACCCCATCCGCCCGTCGTTCATGACCCGCAGAGCAATACCGGTTGCAGAGGATGCCTCCAACATCTGCAGCCTGTTGTCGTCAAAACGGACGGGGATCCTCTCTGAATCCGCGCACCACACCTCGGCATCATCTGCCAGCTCACCGGCGAGTTGTAGAACTCTCTCCGCCTGCCGCTCGTAACGGGAAGTCATCAACTCTCACCTCCGACCACGACGTTCTGTATCCGGATGTGCGGGGCCCACTCACTGGTCGGCAGCGGACTCTGTTCGCCCTTGCCGCAGCCGCCCGCACTCTCCCACTGCAGAACGTCATCACCCACCATATCGATCTCCTGCAGCGTGTGAAAGACATTGCCCGTCAGGGTGACATCCTTGACCATGGGGCCGAGCCTGCCATCCTCGATGAGGAAGGATTTACCGGCCATGAAGGTGAACATCTCGTCGTCCGTCTGTCCCCCCTGGGGAGTCACGACGTACAGACCCTTCTTCACGCCATCTAGCATATCCGAGAAGGAGGCATCGCCCGACCCTATGCGGGTATTGCGCATGCGGCATATGGGAGGATAGCGGTAGTTGAGAGCACGAGCATTGCCGGTGGGTTTCTCCCCCATTCTGCCCGCTGAACGGCGCGAATGCAGCCTTCCCACCAACACGCCCTCGCGAATCAGGTCGACATCTGTCGCGGGAACTCCCTCATCATCGTAGGGGAGGTAGCCGCGCGCACCGGGGGTCAGGCCAGTGTCATATATGTTCAGGGTCTCCCGCCCGAAGCGCCTGCCCAGCTGCATCATCTCGCGCATGCGCTCCTTCTCCATGAGATCATCCGCCTCACTGAGGTGACCGAAGGCCTCATGCGCAAAAATTCCCGCCATCCGCGGCGAGGCGATGACGGTGTATTCGCCTCCACGCACCACTGGTGCGTCCAGGAGCTGACAGGCAGTCTTGCAGGCGTCGACGACATCTTCCTCCAGCCCGTGTGTGACGGAAAAATCCGCAGAGCTGCCAAAGCTAACGTGTCCCGCCTGCGTATCGCTTCCGCGCGTGGCTATGGCAACGATCCCACCCTGCAGATCTATCTTCGTCTGATCCACACAGGTACCCTCATTGTTCATGAAGAGCAGGCGGGTCCGCTTGTCCCCATACGCCACGGATGAGCTGGCTATCTCTCCCCCGTACTCGAGAACTATGCGGTTGTAGTCGGCGAACAGATCGATCTTGTCCGCAAGACTGACCTCGGCCGGGTCCCATCCTTCCGGGGGCTGCACCGTATCCTGCACGGGCTCCACCGGAGCCAGCTCAACCTGCTCGTTGCGGTGCTCGCCCGCCACACGGGCCATGTCACAGGCGTGCCGGATGCGCGATTCCAGTTCCTCCAGTGAGTTGAACGAGGCAAAACCCCATCCACCACTG
>PUMM01000051.1 GCA_003551365.1 Clostridia bacterium | reverse complement strand
CTGCATCAGGCTTGCGCCCATTGTGCAAGATTCCGAACTGCTGCCTCCCGTAGGAGTCTGGGCCGTGTCTCAGTCCCAGTGTGACCGGCCATCCTCTCAAACCGGCTACCCATCGTCGCCTCGGTGAGCCATTACCTCACCGACTAGCTAATGGGACGCGAGCTCATCTGTCAGCGATAAAATCTTTCATCAATGCGCCCATAAGCACATCGACTGTATGCGGTATTAGCACCAGTTTCCCGGTGTTATCCCGCTCTGACAGGTAGATTACCCACGCGTTACTCACCCGTCCGCCGCTGGGTTGCACCCGGTCCGAAGACCAGGGAACCCCGCTCGACTTGCATGTCTCAGGCACGCCGCCAGCGTTCGTCCTGAGCCAGGATCAAACTCTCCACTTAAATATCACTAACGTGCCTATGCGACACGCTAATAACACTATCCCAGCCCACTCAAAACCAAACGCGGACCCTCAAACACTGTTCACTTGTCAAAGACCGAAGATCCCTTAATTGCAGCACTTAATTATACTGCGCGAGATCCTTTCTGTCAAGCCGTTGCCGGGGATGATGACTGCTTCCTCGGCGCGACAAAGTCTATTCTATTCATGAGAACTGCATTCGTCAAGGCCGAATCACCCATGAATGCTGTCAAACTTGCAAGGAGGAAAAAATGGTACCCCGTAGGGGAGTCGAACCCCTGCTACCGGCGTGAGAGGCCGGCGTCCTAGGCCACTAGACGAACGGGGCACCTAATTCTATGATCTCAAATTGGCTGGGGGAGGAGGATTCGAACCTCCACAACTAGAGCCAGAGTCTAGCGTCCTACCATTAGACGATCCCCCACCGTGAGATCTTCCTATCTTGTCAAAGCACTGACCCTCGCCAGCGCAGGACACATTATAGCACCTGTCCGGGGGCAAATCAAGAAGATTTGCCGCAGATTTTTCGTTCTGCCCACTACCGTGCATACGCCCTCAGGGGCCACCAAAGTATCGATCCGCCCACGGGGGAGCCGGCAGTCTTCGCTCAAGGAATCCACCGCGCATAAGCCTCGGTTCGAGAAGCAGCACAAATGCCGATGGCTCGATATCATTGATGATCTGGTCCAGCACCCGGTTGAAGCTGCGCCGGTAAAATACGAGAAGGACGTCACGCTCTCTCTCACGTCCCCGTCCCTTCCACGTAGTAACTGCGAAACCTCTCTCACGTAGGCGCCGCGAAACCTCCGAGCGCTCCCTGACAACCACCAGAGCCATGGAATAACCATAGGCCAGCCTTTCCTCCAGCCAGCTACCTACGGCAGTTCCCGCCGCAAAACCACCCGCATAGGCTAACAGTCTGAGCGGTTCATCAATACTGGCCACAACAAGAGATAGAGCGTACACCCATATCGTAACCTCAAACAGACTCATAATGGATGCCCAGAACCTGCAGCCTTTCAGAAGAATTATCCACCGTAGCGTCATCGTGGAAACATAGACAACTTGCGCACCAAAAATGATTGCCAGTTCCAACATATCTGATCACCCCAAACACATGCTGACAAGGATCACTGCCGTACCAGCAGACCACCCCCAATTGTCGCCGTCATCTACCCGATAGGGTGCTTCGCAGAATGGTCGACGCCCGCTCCATCTACTGACTCACGATCAACACCCTACGCACACAAACTCCTCTCCGTAGAATCCACATCATCCACCCCCAGACAGACCGCGAGAAGCAGCAGCCCGGATGCGCCAGTCACCAACCGCAGACCGTCATGATCAGGGCAACATACCCCAGGTACTTCTAGCATACCGCACGCCGTTTCCTTCTTCTCGAGCCAGCATCTGACATATCGAATGGGCTCACCATCTCCTGAGTCGGCGTAAATTGCCGACTTGGAGCTGAAAGCTGTTGAATCAGATGGCACTGTTCGCTGCATAAGGTATATGCGCGGCTCATACGCTCACGCTCTGACCGGATCACCGGAGAAACAGTGGAAACTGCAACGGGCCACAAATATTCTGCTCAGATACAGTCAACGCATCCCCACTACACATTATGCTGATGAATCGCTGTTGCGTAAGTAATCGTTCCGATCAAACCACTACTTCCTGCCTGTCTGCTCACTGGATCATGCCGTCAGGGCTCGCGTGTCGCTGAAACCTTCCCACAGGTCCAGAACATCAAGGAGCAGCGTCCACCTTCACCCCTGGTCTAGGAGAGAGCTCGGCATTGACCGGGTGATCATCAGCCAGCACCGCTGCACGAAATCGGGCTGCAGACGACCAGGATAGCATCCTCTCACGCTGGTCACATAAGAAAAAGGCGGGGACTATGATCGCCCCCGCTCTGCCATACATTAAAACCGCTATCTGTCGGGTCGTCAATCGGAAAGGTCGGCCCAGCGGTTCAAGCGCTCCCAGTTTCGATCGCTCTCGTCCTGCAGTGCATCGATTATGTGGGTGTTCTCCTCCTTGAACAGGTGACGGAACCGACCCTGCTGCTCCAACCATTCCCTGATTGGTCGCTTGTCCTTGGGCTGGTAGGTGATATTGTATTCACCGTTTTCAACCTCAAAGAGCGGCCAGTAGCACGTATCTGCGGCTAGACGACATGTCTCGATGGTATCCTCCGGCGGCACTCTCCATCCGCGAGGACAGGGTGCCAGAACATTGAGAAACGCCGGACCATCAACGGCCAACGCTTTGCGGGTCTTGGTTACAAGGTCCCGCCAGTGTGCTGGCGTCGTCTGTCCTACATACGGGATATTGTGTGCTGCCATTATCGCAGTCAGGTCCTTCCTGTGTTCCGGCTTACCAGGAACCTTACGGCCGGCCGGGCTGGTGGAGGTGTCAGCCCCTTTGGGGGTTGCACTGGAACGCTGGATTCCCGTATTCATGTAAGCGCCATTGTCATAGCAGACGTAGACCATGTCGTGGCCACGCTCCATGGCTCCGGACAGCGACTGCAGGCCTATATCATAAGTACCGCCGTCGCCTCCGAATGCCATGAATTTGATATCCTTGTCTATCCGCCCCTGGGCTTTAAGAGAACGATATGCCGCCTCCGCTCCGCTTATAGTTGCAGCAGAGTTCTCAAATGCACTGTGTATCAAAGGGTTGGCCCAGGCCGTGTAGGGGAAGATCGTGGTAGCGACCTCGAGACACCCGGTTGCCACCGAGGCAACGATTGGATGCTCGGCCGCGGCCATCATCTGTCGCACGACTATGGGCGCACCGCACCCAGCACACAAGCGGTGGCCGCCCGTGAGAGTGACTTCTTGTTTGGAAAGTTCTTGCAAATTCACCGCCATGCCATTTCACACCTTCCTTACTCGCGGACGCCCAAGTAGCTAATGGACCGGGTTAGTTCGCCGGTGCGGGCGACTTCCAGGGTTTCCTCAAAGACTGTCCGAATCTGACTCGGTGGAGTATCCCGTCCGCCGAGCCCATATATATAGTTACTGACGGGCGGGCGCTGGTCTGCGTCGTACATAGCGTGCCGGACCGCATGATAAACTGGCCCTCCAGCCGCAGAGAAGGTATCGGCACGGTCCATGACAGCAACGGCTGACCGCGGCACCAGCACGTCGATCAACTGCTGTACTGGCAACGGCCGGAAGACGCGCACCTTGACGAGACCGACCTTGTGGCCGTCATCGCGCATGGCATCCACAACTTCTTTCGCGGTTCCGGCGGTGCTACCCAAAACGACGGCGACAACCTCAGCGTCATCGGTGCGATACTCCTCGAGGAAATCATAATTGCGGCCAGAAATCTCGCCAAATTCGCGAGCAACTTCCGGGATGACCTGACGAGCATTCTTCATGCCCTCAACCTGCTGCCTCTTGTGTTCGAAGTACCAATTCTGCAGATCCAGGGGACCATAAGTCACTGGATTGTCGACGTCCAGCAGAGAATACTCCGGTCCCCGGCTCTCTCCCACAAATTCCTGCACATCTTCATCGGTCAGAATGTACAGGCTGTCCATGGCGTGGCTGATAATGAAACCGTCCTGACAAACCATTACCGGTAGTCGCACGTCGGGGTGTTCGCCGATGCGGACTGCCTGAATTATGTTGTCATATGCTTCCTGGGCGTTCTCCGCATACAGCTGAATCCAGCCTGAATCCCTGGCACCCATGCTATCTGAGTGATCGCAGTGGATGTTGATCGGACCACTGAGTGCCCGGTTGACCACCGGCATCACTATCGGTGCGCGATTGGAAGCAGCAATGTAAAGCATCTCCCACATGAGAGCCAGGCCATTGGCCGACGTTGCAGTCATGGAGCGAGCTCCGGATGCCGTCGCTGCTATTACAGCACTCATGGCGCTGTGCTCACTTTCCACACGCACAAACTCGGTGTGAACATCTCCATCGGCCACAAAATTGGAGAAGGTTTGGACAATCTCTGTCTGTGGGGTTATGGGGTAAGCTGCAACCACGTCGGGGTTTATCTGCCGCATTGCGGTGGCGGCCGACTCGTTACCGGTCAGTGCCACACGTTCGGGTTGCGTGGCTGTGCTCATCGAGTTCAACTCCTCCCGTGAATCTATCTAGACATTCATTATTCGGCCTTTTCAACTTCCATCTCAATGGCGCCCTCACGGGGACATTCGGCCGCACAGATTCCACAGCCCTTGCAGTGATAGTAATTTATCCCCGTCACCTCACCATCCTCGTCCACTTCTATAGCGGAGTCGGGGCAGTAGACCCAGCACATGCGACACTGGATACACTCGTCAGGGTCATATACGGGGCGCATACTCCGCCAGTCCCCAGTCTGGAACTCCACCGCGTTACCACCCCAGGGTAAGACCCCACCAATGGGTACGTCCTTCCAGGTGGCGTCTGGGTCCGGGGTCGAACCGCGGCATCCGTATTCCTTTCTGCACTCCTTGCCGTCCGCGTTCACTCGCTCCGCACCTCCTCATACGCACGCTGGATCGCCTGAATGTTCCCCTCGACTATCTCGGGGCGACTTCCAAACTTCTTCTCCAGCTCCTGTTTCATTATTGAAAGAAAAGATTCGTACTCAAGCATCTCCGTAGCACGAACAACTGCTCCGAGCATTGGCGTATTGGGTATTGGTCGACCAATTGTGTCCATGGCGATTGAGTTGGCATCAACGGTGTACACGTGGCGACCTTGCAGATCAAGTTCTGCGCGAATCTTTTCAGGATCCTTGTCCGTGTTGACCACGATAGCTCCATCCTCCGGCAGACCCTTGGTAACGTCCACCGAATGAATCAGGGTGGCATCGAGTACAACGACCACATCGGGTTCTTCAACCGCAGATCGGATTCGAATGGCCCGGGACGCGATGCGGTTGAATGAGGCAACCGGCGCTCCCATCCGCTCCGGACCGTACTCAGGAAATGCCTGTATGTACTGCCCCGCAGCAGATGCTGCCTCGGCTAGCAAGTTGGCCGCCGTCTTCGCCCCCTGTCCTCCGCGACCATGCCACCTGACCTCGAGTATGTCCTCCATCGCATTATCCTCCTCACTCTGATCTATGTATCGACTCAACGGGAAACCCGCATATTCCCTGTAGACGCCCCCTCAGATGCACCTGTTGTACATGCAGAATGTCAACCTCGATGACTGTATCTATTTCACGAAAAACGTCACATGAGCTCATCTCAGCGCCCGCGCAAGGCAAATTCACTGATTAGAAGCTTCTTCTCAGGCAAAGTCAAATGTAGTCTAACACGGTGCCCGACAAGCGTCAAGAAAATGCTCTGTGTGACCATTCAGACCGAATACGGCGAAGCCACACTTCATTAAACTGCGTTTTCCTGCATTGGAGTCATTTTTCGCCTCAACATATAGGCAACTTGGTATGGGGGGATGACCGGTGTAACCTGAGACACCGACGTCCGGATGCAGGCTGACTGTCTCACGCTGTGCCTCCGACTATGCGCGCCCACCTCGAATGGGTATCCTCTACACACAGCCACAGCCTGGCGCCGCATTCCGTATCATGCCGCGGCAGGTTGCACCAAATGACGTGACACTGAGTACTAGATGCGCATCGCAGCTGATAGCAACCTGCACCCTCGGCAGGCCGCGGAAGAGGCAGTCACTCGCCGGTAGTCATGAGACCAGGTAGCTGAAAATGATGAGTACAACAATACCGGGTATCCCCAGAAATCCAGCAATCAGCGCCGTAAATGGGTTTAGCGCCACCTGCAACCCAAGGGGATCCACGAGAAGATTCAGGACCCAGAGAGCCACACCGCCGAGCACTCCATTGTATAGAATGAGAAATAGCCAGCGCACCGGGAGGTACAGGATGCGCACCAGCACATACACGAGAAGAAGGCCAAAGAAGAATGAAAGAGCAACCATGTAGTCCAAGTTCGTCCACCTCAGTAGAATACCTATGCGCGAATCCGCAATAGATTCGCTCCAGTGTTGCTGGCAATATGGGACTGCAGTGAATAGCAAGCAGAAAGCGCCGAGGGGTCGGTACGTTCTCTTCTCCTCCGGGCCCATGGGGGATGTGCGAATCCCTGACCTCACTGCGCGAAACAAGATGCATCCTCGGCCACTATCCCGGGCAGCAGTGCGCAACGAGCGCGGCACATGAATGGGAATAGCTTCCACCAGTCATCCTGCACAGCGTTCCATTCGGAGGGCCCGACTTTCCGCTTCTTCCGAACGCCGGCTGCGCTGCATGACCCCAGACGAAATATGTGCGCATCTATGTGAGCCGGATCTGAACCCGGGTATTGTCCCGCAGGGCACGCACTCTATGTGCAGGGAGGGAGTAGTGGGAAGACACAAATATGCATACAGCCCTCGCGCGCCGACCACTTTCATCGGAAGAAGGAGGTCAACCAAACAGGTTGGAATCGGGTACACACATGGAAACACAGTGAAATGACAGTCCGGTTACGCGGTTAGGTATTACCGGACCACCTCTCTGTCAGTCAGACTCGACTGGATACCGGCCCTGCAGGGCTCGACTCAATGTCGCCTCGTCAGCATAGTCCAGGTCGCCGCCCTCGGGTAATCCCCGGGCAATCCTGCTCACTGATATGCCCAGTGGACGGAGAATCCTGGCCAAATACATGGCCGTAGCCTCGCCCTCCACGGTAGGATCAGTGGCCAGAATGACTTCCTCCACACCTTCCTGCCGCACACGATCTAGCAAACTCCGGATTCTCAACTCATCCGGTCCAACCCCGTCCATGGGAGAGATCAATCCGTGCAGCACATGGTACAGACCATCATAGTCACGGGTACGTTCCATGGCCACAACGTCGGACGGATCCTCCACCACGCACACAAGATCACGACGACGGTTCTCATCACTGCAGATCTCGCATGGATCAGCGTCAGTAAGATTACTGCATACAGAACAATGCTGCACGGAGGACTTTGCGTCCATCAATGCTTCTGCCAGAGAGCGGACATCCTCTTCCGATCTCTTAACAAGGTGCAGCGCTAGCCGCTGCGCACTCTTAGAGCCTATGCCCGGCAGCTTGGACAGTTCTTCAATTAGCCGACCCATCGAGGGTGCAAAAAATGCCGGCAATCGCAGTCTCCCCTCAGCTCGTAATACCGGGAATATTGGGCAGGTTCATCCCCCCGGTAACCTGCTCCATCTCATCCTTCACCATTTCTCGCGCCGACCGGAGCCCCTCATTGACGGCCGCAATCACCAGATCGGAGAGCATTTCGACATCATCGGGATCCACTGCATCCGGGTCTATCTCGATATCGACAACCTCCATGGCTCCGTTGCATACCACCCGGACCACTCCGCCGCCGGCCTGCGCCTCAACGGTCTTCTTCTCCACTTGCTCCTGCATTTCTTCCAGATCCTGCTGCATCTTCTGGATCTGCTGCATCATCTTCCCCATGTCACCCATGCTACCGAAGCTCATCATAATCTCTCCTCTCAGAGATTGTTGCGGTCTTCATCATCATCGTCACCGTCCGGAATGTCCATTTCGCTCAGCTTACCCACTACCTTACCTGAAAACATGGAGGCAACTTCATCCGCTGGCTTATCGACGACAGGACTTTCGTCCTCCCGAACTACACTGCCGCCGTCAGTGGACTCCGCCTCATCATCATGTTGCCGCAAACTCGAGCTGCTACTCCCCTCATCTGCACCGCCAGCTTCCTCTGCTGAGTTCATCCTATTGTCGCGACGTTGCTCCGGTTCATCTTCGCGCGAGGATCTGCTGCCTTCATCATCGCTCGCTCGAGAGTAATCTGATTCCATCACACAGCGCACCGCCAGATCCTCACCCGCCACCTCCTTGATGGCCTGCTGCAAGAGATGACGCCCTTCTCTCTCCGTACGATCACGGTGGAATTGATACTGATCTCCAAACACCAGAATAAACGCACCGTCCGACACCCCTCCGGGACGCGCCGGCTGAAGAAGGGCATGTGTTGGCAGGCTGGCCTCGCGGATTATCTCTTTCACCTTCTCCCACATCTCCTCGATATCATCGCTCCGTGAACAGTCCGGAGTATCCACGTCATCCTCAGCCACGGATCTCCCTGGCGGAGCATCATCCTCCTCATCGGGAGCATCATCCACCTCCGCAGCAGGCGAACGCACCGCCGCACGAGCAGGAGCATCTTGCTCATGACGCTCACGACCGAACTCACCGGCCAGCCTTATGCTCGACATCTCCAGGAGAAATCTGGGCTGCGCCGAATACCGGCTGCGGTCCTCAGCCGCAGCCAGCTGATCCACCAGATGCAGCAGCTGTGGAAGCGCAAACTGTTCAGCGACCTCGCGCATATCGTGCAAATCCTCTTCCGGCATTATGGGCTGTCGCGCACCATCACTGGCACGATACAACAGCATATCTCTGGCGAGAGAAAGCAGGTCACGAATAAACTGTCCGATATCGGCGCCGGCCATGGATACTCCATCGATCAAATCCATGACTCCAGCGATGTCACCGTGAAGCAGATGCCGGGCATACTCTACCAGAGTATGGCGTGATACCGCCCCGATAACCTGCCTGACGGCTTCCTCCGACACTTCATCCTCCGCAAAATCCCTGCATTGCTCCAGAAGGCCAAGTGCATCTCTCACTGCCCCTTCTGAATACAGCGATATGGTCCATACTGCCGGCTCGGTGACCACCAGATTGTCGTCGGCAGCCACGACTTTCCGCAGACGCTCAGCTATCTCATCCGCCGTGAGGAATCGGTAATCAAAACGTTGACACCGGGACTGAACGGTGACGGGGATTTTGTGCGGTTCCGTGGTGGCCAGTATGAATATGACGTGGTCAGGTGGTTCTTCCAGCGTCTTCAACAGAGCATTAAATGCTTCCGTGGTTAACATGTGAGCCTCATCCAGTATGTAGACCCGGAAACGTCCAGAGGTGGCAGCATAGGGTACCTTCTCCTGCAGCTCCCGGATGTCGTCAATTCCCCGATGGGAAGCAGCATCCACCTCTATCATGTTCATCGATGAGCCGGAATCGATGGCGAGGCACTGTTCGCACGCATTGCAGGGCTCTGCCGTATGGGAATCATCAGCATGCTCGGAGCAATTGACAATTTTGGCCAGCAGCCGCGCCACCGTCGTTTTGCCCGTCCCCCGTGGACCAGCAAATATGTAGGCGTGGGCAACCTGGTCACGGCGAACTGCATTCTGCAGGGTGGTTACTACGTGCTCCTGTCCCACCACTTCATCGAAGCGACGGGGACGCCACTGACGGTAAAGGGAAGATCTTTCCAAGAGGCTCACCACCAAACCACTGAAGTGGGAACGGAGTCATTGCCATCAGAAAGGTGGAAGAGATGGCCGTGCACCTTCCGTCGACCCGCTTCGATGAGCGTTACCCACGCAGTTAGCTCGGACTCGGCACCCCTGCGGCACATGAAAGGTCGCGCTTACCGCTGCTCCCTTCCGGGCCTGACGGGGTTCACGCGTTTTCATTGCGCAGGACCCAGTCGTCAACACCACTTACATGGGGCAGACCCCACCGAAACTGGGCCTCGGGAAGGAGTTAAACCCTGCTATAGCGGCTTGCAGGTACAGGGCACCGCTACCTCCCCGTCTAGCACGGCCAAACTCTGTGCGGAGAGGGTGGGATTTGAACCCACGGGACGGTAACCCGTCCACACGCTTTCCAGGCGTGCTCCTTTAGCCAGACTCGGACACCTCTCCACTTATATAAATCCCTACCGTGCATCAGGCCTCGTTGGAGACAAAATGGCGGAGAGGGTGGGATTCGAACCCACGGTCCCCTCGCAGGGACACGGCATTTCGAATGCCACGCCTTAAGCCGGACTCGGCCACCTCTCCGCAT
>PUMM01000078.1 GCA_003551365.1 Clostridia bacterium | reverse complement strand
TCCCCGCCATACCGGCAGGCGACGTCGCTGGTGCGGAGGATCTCCCGGCACCGCTGTCCCACCTGTCGCAAAATCTCATCGCCTGCGGTGTGACCATAGCTATCGTTGACGCTCTTGAAGTTGTCTATGTCCATCACTATCAGGGACAGGGGGAGGTCGTGCCGCTGTGCGCGCTCCGTTTCCTCTGCACCGCGGGCGAAGAAGTGGCGGCGGTTGTGCAGGCCCGTCAGCTCATCGGTGATGGCGAGCGTCTTCACCCGGTGGAACAGGTGGGCGTTCTCCATGGCCAGGGCGGCCTGGGCTGCGAAGTTTGCCGCCAGTTTTTCGTCTTCCGGACTGTATGCCGGGGTTTCGCGCCGTTCTGCGACCACCAGGGCGGAGTCACCGCTCTGCGGCGTGATCGGGATGATGATGGTCGAGTCAGAATCAGGATGCGGGGAGAAGGTTTGGGGGAAGGTGGCATTATCGTCGACGATGATCGGTCGATCGGCAGACAGCGCGCGGGAGAAGATGTCCTCCTCTGTCAGTCTGCCACCCGCCCCGTCTGTTGCAGGAGATCCCGCATCCTCTGTAACCACTGGGATGTAATTGCTCCCGCGGATCGCGAAAAAGGCTGCCCGATCGTACGGCAGCATTTGTCGCAGTGAGGTGAGCACCCTGCGGACGATGGCGGGAATGTCTTCCGAGATGGATATGTCGTGCAGCATCTCATTGAGCTTTTCTACGTATCCGAGCGCCCTCTTTTCCATCTCCAGCGTTCGTCTCTGCTGGTCCAGATGGCTCCGCTGCTGCCAGAGGATGTGCATGCGGTCGGCCAGTCCGACGAAGAGGAAGATAATCTTGGCGCTGAAGCCGAACTGCGCCCCGTACATGGTCAGCACGGAGTGCCCGGCTGCGCCGAGTGAGCGCAGGGCCATCAGCGATATTCCGACGCTGAACAGGGTCCATCCGCACAGGACGTAGCGGGCCGGGCGGTACCCGCGGCGCCAGCACAGCACCGTCGAGGGCAGTACAATCAGCAGTCCGGCCATGATTGTGGCGATGGCGAGCTGCATCATGGTCGTGAAATGCACCAGCAGAGTCAGGGGCAGCATGGCGCCGGCAAACAGGGTCGCTGCGAGGAGCAGACGGTGCAGCGCCGGTGAATGCTCCTGCACCGGGAGGGTCCTGGCAGTGTACAGGAAGCCGGTGGCGCACGAGGCGAAGAGGAAGAAATTGATGGATGCCTGTCCCCATTCCGGATGATGTGGCCACAGGTACTGAAATGACAGGCCGTTGTAGGTGAACAGGAACAGTCCCATAGCTCCTATGAAAGTCCCGTAGTACAGGAAATCGCCTCTCCCGGTCCAGAGGAAGAGAAATAGCGTGTACAGGGTTACGATGATGGTAATTCCGTAGTACAGCCCCAGTATGAGATAGTCCCGTCCCGCGTAGCTCTTGAAGTGGTCCGCCTCCCACAGGGTCAGCGGGAGTATCAGGGCACTGTTTGATTCGGCGCGCAGGAAGAAGGGTTGCTCTTCATCCCATTCTGCGGGGAGGCGAAACGCGAAATTGCGGTGTGCGATCTCCCGGTTGCCGAAGGGTTCGGCATTACCGGTGCGCCGGTTACTGTACTCTCCCGATGCATCCGGAGAGTACAGATCTATCATATTTAAAAGCGGGTATCCAACCTCCAGTATCCAGTCGTCATCCGCCGCCGGCTCCTCCAGGTGAAACTTGAGCCACACCGCTGAATCCGTGTAGGAGAAGCTGGGCGCCCTGTCACTGTCGTGTCGTCGGAACTCTCCCGAGTCCTGCCGCTGCAGCACGTCGGCCAGCTGCAGATCGCCGGAGGGATCGGACAGCACTTTGACATACGGGTTCATATTCCGCTCGACCGTTGAGGGTTCGGGAGTCGGTGCTCCGGCAGTCGATGCGGGGTGTCCGTGTGCTTCCCGGTGGGTGGATGGGAAGGTGAGGAGCAGCAGACAACACAGCATGAGGACGATGAATGCCAGGTTATGGGAGGTGCGCTGCTTCTGCATGATGCCTCTTCTCCCCGCGTTCAGCCCATCCGCACCCCAGTGGATCTCCTTACAGTTCAACGGCGGGCTGGTCGCCACCATATTCGCCGTTCCGTGTCTCGATTGCCGCTCACATCTGGCACAGAGAGTAACATTTTCTGGCCCCACCGGCAATTGACGCAGTGCGGCGACCGGGTGTGTGAGCCCGCTGCATCTGCGTCACGCGCAGAGTTGTGGCGGCGACTGCGAACCTGCAGCCGCCGCCAGGTGGGGGGTAAGAGATCGGCCTGAGCCAGAAACCGCACGCAGTCGATTTGTGAGGCCGCACACTAATGAGTTCCTTCTACCTGCTCTGGCACCGGATTCTGCCTCTCCAGTGAGTTATATCGAACAGTGTGGAGCGATACTTTAGCCTGCGCTGCAGAAGCGTGGGCAGCAGGAGGTGGCAATCCGGGTGCGGCGATGGGTCAGCCGGGGGAGGGATGGGGATGCGGGTCCGCACGATTCGGCCGGACCCGCAGCGATGCATGTCAGTACGTTCTACCGGTGACCTGGCGCGCCCAGCTCATATCGTGCTGCAGCTGGCCCTGTATGTCATGGGGCATGTACATGCCCCGGTTGACGGCATACTGGCTGATCTGATCGTGGAAGGTGATGGCCTCGTTCAGCTGGCGCTTCAGGGTGTCTCTCACCTGCGGTGAGGTCGTCTCCGTGAGTGCGTTGGCGTAGTTGCGCACGGCTGCCTTGGATCCATGCAGGAGGTCCCCGGCAATGATCTCATCCCGATTGCTCATGCGATGGGTCATGCTCTGTGCACCTCCCCGGTTGCCCCGGACAGCAGTTGCTGCAGCTCGCCTATCTGTTTCTCGCTCTGTCGCAGGTCGTGATCGATGAGGCTTCGCAGCTGCTGGTCTGATACGTCGTTTCTCATCATCTGGGCTTTCTGTGCGCATGCCGTCTTGAAGTTGAGGAGTTCGTGCAGTTCCATGGTTTCGTGCCCGGCGAGGTTGGCATCTCCCTGGCCGGCCTGTCGATGATGCATGCGATCACTCCTTTCGTCTGTAGGCTGTCGCGCCCGCAGCGGATTATGCTGTGATTTGCTGACGGTTGCTGTCTTCCGCCCGGTTTGCTCCCCCGACACACAGATTCTCTGCACTGCCCATGTGATCGGTGGGGGACACATAATGACTGGGTACTCCTTTTCTTTCGGAGGTACCGGAGAGGCCGTGTAGAAGGTAGCCTGCATGGGAATTCTGCGAGTTGAGGGGAGAGTGCGATAATGAGCGCTACCTGTGATAGTGAATGGGCGGCCGACGTTCTGGTGATTGGCGGGGGAGGTGCGGCGCTGATAGCTGCCTGCCGCTGCCGGGAGCTGGGGGCCTCGGTTACGCTGCTGAGCAAGAAGCGTCCCGGAGTGGCCTCCTGTACGGCTTACGCGGGCGGTGGTTTCACTGCACCGCTGGAGCAGATGCCGCCGGAGGAATACGGGGAGACCATTCTGAGGGCGGGTAGGGGATTGAATGACCGGCGCATGGTGGAGGTCATGGCGTCTGAGGCGGAATCCGCCTTTGATCATCTGCAGAACTGGGGTGTGGACTTTCACAGGAGGCGCGGCTCCGCTTCTGTGTCCGGTGAGATAGATAACCCTCTCCTGCGGGGCACCGGTCTGACCTTTCCGCTGGTGCGGCGGGCCGGGGAGCTGGGCGTGAAAATGGTGCACCCGTTCTCCGTTACCAGTCTCCTGCAGGAACAGCCCGGGGCGCCCGTGTCGGGAGTGCGGGGCGTAGATGCGGGCGGCAGGGTATGCAGTGTGCGCGGCAGGTCAGTGATACTGGCCACCGGTGGAGCGGGATATCTGTACGGGCGAACGGACAACCCCGCGGGGATAACCGGTGATGGCTACGCCCTGGCCCTGGCGGCCGGCTCTCCGTTGCGGGACATGGAGTTTGTGCAATTTTACCCCCTGGGTCCGGCGCGGGAGGGGGCCACCTGGTTCATGGATACGGACGTACTGGATTCCCTGCGGCTCACTGACGGCAATGGTGAGGAGTTTTTGCCGCAGCTGATGCAACAGTGGAACCTGAGCTCGGGTGCCGAACTGAACCTCTATGCCCGGGACAGGTTGTCGGTGGCGCTGCAGCGCCGGCGGCAAACCACCGGCAGCGTGATCCTGCACCTCGAGGAGGCGGGCGAGGATCTGCGCCGCGATAGGGAATGCGCGCACCTGGCTGCCCTGATGAGCGGTGACCGTACGGATCCGTGGCGCCCCGTGGAGGTTGCTCCCGTGCAGCATTTCTTCTGCGGCGGCATTGCAGCTGACGAGTGGGGAGCGACCGGGGTGGACAATCTGTATGCGTGCGGTGAAGTGGTGGGCGGCGCACACGGAGCCAATCGCGTGGGCGGCAATGCTCTGACCGAGCTGATGGTCTTCGGTCTGCGGTCGGGCGAAGCCGCAGCCGATAATGCCGGGAAGATTTCGGGCGGAGCGAATCCGTACAGTGGGGACATGTTCACACCCGAGGGGATCGATATCGGTGAGATTGCGGATGTCGGACCGGTGTGCGCGGGCGAGCCTGAATGGGAGTACTCATTCCCCCGGCTGCGCCGTGCGGTGGATGCGCAGCTGGGTCCGGCGCGCAGTGGGGTAGGCCTGCAGGAGTGCCTGCGCTGGTCGGCCCATCTGGCCCGAAGTGCGTGGTCGACCGGACGACTGCCGGCAGTTACTGCCCTGGCCATTGCCGCCTCCGGGCTGGCCCGGCAGGAGAGTCGCGGCTGTCACTGGCGGGATGACTACCCCGAACAGGGGGGGTCAGAGTACACTGTGCAGCTGCAGCCCCGGCCTGACTCAATGTGTTCGGAGGGGCGCGTTCGGGTGAATGTTGCCCGCAAGAAGATCGGAGAGTAATCATACCTTCACGGGTCGTCTACGTGTGCAGTTCGGCCTGTCGGGTGGGGGAGACGAGATGGCGGCTCGGCAGGCTGCACCAATGACCGCGGGGGCAGGGATCCACCTCATGCTCGGTATGAAGGAAGCATACGCGGATATGGGGACCGCGATGCATACTGGCAGGCTGGGAAGGGAACCCAGCCCGGGTGAGATCCCTGGGGTAGGGGATCCTCTCAGGACCGTAGGCCGCTGATCCTGTGGTGAGTCTGACGTGGCGTCGATGTTGTGCTTATGTGGTTTCATAATGTCACCCGGGCGGAGCATCTCACCTGGCCGTTGATCTTCCGCCCGGGTGACGGTACCCCCTCCGTCTGCCGGCTATCAGTGCACCGGTTCCCGGCGCTCCTCTCCGCAGATGCCAAGATCACTCAGTACGGCCAGAGATGGTTCATAGATGCTGGGGTGTACCGGTATGCGGACGCCCCGCAGGTCTATTTTGTCCCGCAGCAGCAGATCACAGGCGATGGCAATGGGCAGGCCGGTAGTCCGGGCGATGGCCGAGTCGCCACCGGGCTCTCCCAGATCGATGAGGGAGGAAACCATGCGTTCCCGGTTTCCGTTCGCGGTGCGTATGTCGTATTCGTGGGTCATGACTACCATATCCGCTTCGCCGGGAGCGTAGCGCAATCTGTCCAGCATCAACTGCGCGGTGACCTCCCGGGGGGATGTTGCTCCATCGGGAATGGGGGAGCTGTCCAGCAAACCCAGCCATTTTATCCGCTGTACTACCAGTGCGTAGGGGGGCAGCCCCAGGTATCCGGCGACCGCTTCGGGAGATCCGTCGGTGGCGGTCAGCGAGGCGGTGAGACTGCGCCGCGTATCGGCTCCGCCTATCGGCTCCTCATCCAGCAAACCCAGTTGTATCATGGCAGCGAGGGTTTCGCACCAGCCCGGGAATCTGTACGTTCCGCGGTACAGGTACGCGGCGTCCTGCATGCCGTAGAGGGTGCGATAGGGAGTGGCGTCGCCATTGGGATAGAATTCGTACCATCCCGATCCCGGTACGTGCGCCAGTGCGCCGTTCTGCATGGTCTCATCCCCGGGTATGTCCACGGTCTGTCCGTCCTGCAGGTAGCGGGCCGGTCTGCGTGCCGCTCCCAGAGCTCCCTCTGGTGACCAGGAGAACTTGTATCCGAAGGGATTATCATTCGCTTCGTGTGAGGGTATGGCCCCACACAGCGACCGGTAGCCCTCTATGGTGGCTCCCTCACCGCGCAGCTCATGGGCAGCCTGCACGGCCATCATGTGATCGATGCCCGGATCAAGTCCCAGCTCGGTCAGTATGAGGGTATCGGAGTTTTCTGCTTCGTTGTGCAGCTTATGCATCCTCTCGCTGACATAAGTTGCACCCATCATGTGTGTCGCCTCTTCCACGCAGAGTTCGGCTACGGTGGTCAGATACCTGGCCGGCAGAAGGCAGATGACCGCGTCATGCTCGCGGACATACGGGCGAAGATCGTCCTCATCTGCATTCAGCCCCACAGCCTCCGCCCGGGAGTGGTCGGCGGCGAGAGCCTGGGCGTGCTCAATCTGCAGGTCGGTGACGGTAAGCTGGTAGTCGGGTTGGTCGAGCAGGTAGTTAACGCAGGGCCGGGCCACACGGCCGGCACCCAGAACCAGAATCTTCTTCATGTCACACCCTCCTCCTCAGAACTTGCCGGGGCTTTGCTTCTGTGTATCAGAGTTCTTTACGGATGAGGTTTTCCCTGTGCGCGGCGACTGACCGGCCTGCGTTTCATCAACAGAGTCTGAATGCAGAACTCTCGCGTCCTCACCGCCGCCCCAGCTGCGGGTGGATCTGCCGATATTTTATCTGCCATCGGGGCATTCATCTGTACCGGGCTGGACATGCTGTTTCGCATACAGTGTGGGCAGCTCGGTGAGCAGCGACTCCATCACTGGAGAACTAATTCGGTCATACCAGGCAGTACAATTACGATTATCCCTTCTGGCAGGGATTCTGACATCAGACGTCGAAACTGATATCGCGCATGAACAAGGGTAGCAAATACCTGGAGGGGAGGAAATTGCGCAGTATCGGTGCGCCATAGCGATGCATGGCCAGGGCAATCGTCAATGAATGGGCGATATCTGGGCAAATTCGCAGGGGCGCGAGTACTCCTGGTGGGGTAGGTCGGTGCAGAATCAATGTGCTGCCACATTCGAACGACTTGAGTCTTGTGGAGGGGGACATTTCACATGTTTGCATCACTGAGTCGGAAGCGACTCTGGGCTTTGGCCCTGATAATGACTCTGATGGTTGCGGGTGCTCTTTTGGGATGTGCGCCGGAGGCCGATCCCGATGAGCCGGTGGATGAGCCGGAAGAACCGGAGGATCCGGAGGAAGAAGACCCTGACGAAGACGAACCGGAGGAGGAGCCGGAGCCGGACGACCCGAAAGAGGGCGGCTCCATGGTTATGGCCATAGCCGGGGAGGAAGTGGCGCCTCCCGACGCGCATGATGCCGCTACGATCAGCGATCTCAGCGGAGCGGCCATGTTCTCTGAGCCGCTGGTCATCTGGAAGGACGGCGAGTTCATAGGTGTGCTGGCGGAGGACTGGGATGTCTCCGAAGATGGGCTCACCTACACGTTTCATCTCCGCGATGGTGTTCAATATCAAAACGGGGAGCAGTTCACCGCCGAAGATGTGAAGAAGAACTACGAGAGAATCGTGGATCCCGATGATCCCAAGTATTCTGCAGGGGTTCTGGCGATTGTCGATGAAGTGGAAGTCGTCGATGATCTGGTCGTGGCCATGCACCTGGAATACATGGACCCCGATTTTCTCACCCGACTCATCAGAGTATGGATGCTGGAACCGGGCTCCTGGGCCGATGATGAATACCCGGTGGGAACCGGTCCCTTCGAGATCACCGGCTACGCCGAGGACGAGTATCTGACCGTCGAGCGGTTCGACGGGTACTGGGGAGACACGCCCTATCTGGATGACATCACCATGCGTGCGGTGCCCGATCCCGATACCCAGGTGCTGGAGCTGGAGACCGGAGGCGCAGACATTATCGTATTTGCGCCGCCGGCCGAGGGCGATCGACTGGAAGGTGAAGGCTTCAACGTGATGCCCTTTGGGCGGGTGAACTGGGGCCGCATCACCATCAATTTACAGACTGTGACCGAACTGGCGGTGAGAAAGGCCATAAACTACGCTGTGGACCGCCAGGCGCTGATCGACGTGGCCTACTCTGGCTACGGTGAGCCGATGAATACACTGGTCGTGCCGGACTCCTGGGCCGACCGGGATGATCTGTCCGGTTATGAGTATGATCCTGCTCGAGCAGAAGAGATCCTGGATGAGGCCGGTTTCGTGGACACTACAGATGACGGGATCCGCGAGATCAACGGTGACCCCATCCAACTGCACCTGCCGACCCGGGGTGACGATGAGGCCTGGCTGAGAACCACGCAGATGGTGCAGCAGATGCTCTTCGACGTGGGGATCGGCAGTGAGATCACCACCGGGGCGCGTCTCAGCTACTACGATGAGGTCCGCACGGGCCAATATGATATCACCTGGTTCATCAGTAACGCCGATCCTGAGCCACCCATTGCCTCGGGTAATCTGGATTCATCGAGTTACTGGAACGTGAGCCAGATGGATGAGGACGATCCCGTCCAGCAGAAGATGGATGAGCTCATCGATGCCAGCATGACCACCCTGGATGAAGACGAACGTGCCGAATACTTCTACCAGCTGAACGAGCTGTGGTATGAGGAGGCTATCGAGGGGCCGGGAATGTGGATGCTGCAGATTCACATCGCTCAGCCGGATGTGGGAGGCGTGTACCTCGCGCCCACCGGCATCTTCCATCAGGCGGAGAACTGGTATATCGAGTGATGATTGACCCTGCAGGGGCGCGGGAGTTTCCTCCCCCGCCCCTGTCAATGCACCAACTCGTCCCGGAAAGAGGGTGAGCAATGTTCGCTTACACTGTACGCAGGCTCCTGAGTGCCATCCCCGTGATAATCGGGGTATTTACTCTCGTGTTCCTGTCCCTGCATATCACGCCCGGCGATCCGATTGATCTTCTGATCCCCGCCGACGTCAGCGGAGGGGCCGCGGAGGAGTTGGCCGAGCAGCTGCGGGTGAGGTACGGCCTTGATCAACCGCTGCACGTGCAGTACTTCACCTACCTGAGTCGGGCGGTACAGCTGGATCTCGGCACCTCCATACGCACCGGGTCACCAGTCTTTGGCAGTCTGCTGCAGCGCTATCCGGCCACGCTGGAGCTGGCCGTTTGCAGCCTGCTTCTGGCCATCGTCATCGGAATCCCCGCCGGGGTGCTGGCCGCCCTCAATCAGAATAATCCGCGTGACAATCTGTGTACGACCTTTGCCCTCATGGGTGTATCCATCCCGAACTTCTGGTTGGGGCTGCTGTTGATGCTTCTATTTTCTCTCCGGTTGGGGTGGCTGCCTCCCTCCGGCAGGCTCGGGGGGCTGTGGTCGCTGGATGCGTTGAGACACATGATCATGCCGGCTATAACCATCGGCACTGCGGTTACCGGCATATTGGCACGGCTGACCCGTTCAGCCATGCTGGATGTGCTGAGCGAGGACTATATCCGCACCGCTCGGGCCAAGGGCGTAAGTGAGCGGGTCATTAACTACCGGCACGCCATGAAGAATGCCATGATCCCGGTAGTTACGGTTCTGGGCCTGCAGTTCGGTACGCTGCTCGCCGGAGCGGTAATAGCGGAGACGGTCTTCGCCTGGCCCGGAATCGGCAGGTATATGGTCATGGCCATCCGCGGCAATGACTTTCCGGTGGTGCAGGGCGGGGTCATATTCATCGCGGTGACCTTCGTACTGGTCAATTTACTGGTGGATCTGCTATACGGTGTGCTCGATCCCAGAATTACCTATGACTGAGGATGGGATGGTGAAATCACTTGTCTGATCGTTCCATACCAGTTCTGCTTCTGAAGAGATTTCGGCGCAACTGGTTGAGTGCGGGTGCTGCGATCATAATCCTGTCGCTGGCATTTGTGGGCATATTTGCCCCGCATGTTGCCCCGTATGACCCGAATGAGCAGAATTATGAAGCTGTTTTTGCTAGTCCCAGCAGTGAGCACCTCTTTGGTACCGATGAGCTGGGACGGGATGTCTTCAGCCGGGTGGTGCACGGGACGCGGATTTCTCTGGTCATCAGTGTGCTGGCGGTCGGTCTCGGCGCATTTGTGGGGGTGTTGATGGGCCTTCTGGCCGGTTATTACGGCGGGACTTTTGATGCTATAGTTGGCCGCGTCATTGACCTGCTGCTATCCTTTCCCGGTATACTCATCGCCATGCTCATAGCCGCGGCCCTGCGGGCAGGACTGTTTGCTGTGGTAATTGCCGT
>PUMM01000112.1 GCA_003551365.1 Clostridia bacterium | reverse complement strand
CATAGATGCCACCGCCGGACAGGGCGGCATCATTGAGCCCGATGGAGAGGTGAGCGTAGAGCACGGTGAGGATGTGACTTTCAACATCACTCCCGACGGTGGCTACGGGATTGCTGACGTGCTGGTGGACGGCGACTCGGTGGGTGCAGTCTCATCCTACACCTTCGAGGATGTGGCACAAGACCATAGCATCCACGCCGAGTTCGAAGAAGTCGAGTTAGATTTCGGTCCGCCCACCTCTGATCAGCTGGAAGGACAAATCACAGTTGGCTGGTCTCTTTCTGTCGAGGTTGAAGGTGAGGGTGCAGTAGATGTAGATCCGCAGCAGGACATCTATCCGGATGACGAGGAGGTCACCCTGACTGCCATCCCGGCAGAGGGATGGCAATTTGCCCACTGGTCTGGCGACGTTGCAGCGGGGCAGCAGGAAGAACCCACGATTACGGTGACCATGGATGAGCACAGGAAAATCACGGCCCAATTCAACGTGATAAAGGACTGTAACATCTATGTGACCGTGCAACCCGCTGGCGCGGGAACGGTGGCCGGTGACGGGAGCTATGACCATGGTGAGCAGGTGCAGCTGCAGGCCGCAGCAGAAGAGGGCTACGTATTCGACAAGTGGACCGAGGAGGGGGTTGAGGTTGGCACTGACCCCAACCTTACCTTCACGGCAGAAGAAGACCGTAGCCTTGTGGCAAACTTCGATGTAATCAGTGTGTCTCTCACCATGCTGGAGCCGGAAGGCCAGGGTGAAGTGATTCCCGCGGTTGGTGACCACTACTTCGACCACGGTGCCGAGGTCGACCTCACGGCCGACCCGGCGGGAGGCTGGGAATTCGACAGATGGATCGGCGATGTGGCCGATCCCAGTTCGCCCCAGACCACCATCACCATGCTGGGCGACGAGACGGTCGGGGCAGTGTTCACCGAGGAAGAAGAACTGCCGCCAGCACCGGCCCCGCGTCCGACTCTGCCGACGCCAAAAGAGTACGAGATCAGCATCACAACAGACGGCGAAGGTTCGGTAAAACCGGACGCCGGTGTGCATGTGTACGAGGAGGGCAGCGAGGTTGAGATTGTCGCCACTCCAGAGGCCGGAAGCATGTTCAGTGAGTGGCTGCTGGACGGCGAACCCACCGGCATCCACCTACCGGAATTCGGCATGACTGCAACGGCGGATGCCGAAGTCACGGCGGTCTTTGTCGCCGACCCGGTTGTCCTGCCAACCTTCTGCAAGGAATTTGACCCCGACCGGGGTGGAGTCCTGGAGATTGACGGCCTCATCAGGATTGAAGTTCCAGCTGAGGCCATAGACCACCGGACCGAGGTCTGCGTTACGGTGGAGCAGACGGATCCGGACGAAGTCTGCCCCCCGGACGGACCGGTGGACGGACTGGTCTTCCGGATGACTGCCCGTCAGTGGGTCAACGGCGAGGAAGAGCCGGTGGAGCGTTTTGCGGAGTTTGTCCGGGTCCGGTTGTACTGGGAGGAACAGCTGGAGGATGAAGACGCCAACCGCATCCTGGTGCACTATTACAACACGCTCCTTGAGATGATGATACCCATCCCGACCGAGGTAGACCTCGACGCGCAGAAGGTACAAGCGGGGATGGACCGCCCAGGCGACATGACCATGTGCATGAAAGATAAGTTTACTGACATTCACAGCCACTGGGCGGAGCGGCAGATTCTGCTTCTGACCGAATACGGGTCGATAGATGGGTATCCAGACTTCACCTTCAGGCCCGAGAGACTCGTTACCCGCGAGGAGTTCGCCAAGATGCTGGCGGATACCGCCGGCATAGACGTACCGGCGGTGAGCAGAAGACTGCCGTCTCTGATCAAGGATTCCGACGAGGTATCCGAATGGGCCAGACCCCACGTGGAAGCGGCCTACATGGCGGGCATCCTAGAAGGCTATGAGGACGGTACCTTCCGTCCGCGCGGTAGCGTAAGTAGAGATGAGGTGGCCACCATGATCTCGAAGGCGCTTGATTTGAGGCCTGAAGGTGAACCGCCCTTCGCAGATGCTGGGGAAATACCAGATTGGGCGGCGGGACACGTGGCAGCGCTGAGCGATTACGGTGTGGTCAACGGTTACTTCGAAAATGATGAGTTCATCTTCAGACCGGCGCGAGACATTACCCGTGCCGAGACGACGGAGATCCTGACCAGATATCTCAAGGTCAGGCTAACCAGGTAGTTTGGGGAGTGGAGTCTGTAGCCCGGAATATGTCGCTGTCTGTTGAGGTGGCGGGCGGCAGGCGGTCAGTGCGACCTCCTTATGCGCAGTCAGAGAAGTCGACCGTGAGGGTGGATCTACAGCGAACTGCGGATTCTGGAGAGTAATGGCGACAGTTTGAGCGGATCCTGAATGCGCCGAGTCCCGGAATCGAACCAGCAGTACTGCAGAAAGGGTTGTGGAGGTGAAGAGATGTCGAGGAGAATCAGCATCGTTCTGACAGTGGCCCTGGCTCTGTTGCTTTTAACTGCACCGGGCGAAGTGGCAGCGGCCTATCATGAAACTACCCCGACGTCAGACGAAATTGGGGGTGAGATTGAAGTTTCGCCGACCGACGTTGACGATGAACCCACATTGCCTTCGACCGATACGGTCTGGGTTTGTTTCACAGAGGGTGATGATGGAAACTCCGGAACTGAGGTGGAACCATTCGAGACCATCGCCCATGCTGTAGTCGAAGTCGATTCCGGAGGCACGGTGATGCTAAAGGTGGGAACCCACGAGACGGGTTCGCTCCTTGTCGAAAAGAGCATGACCATCACCGGGGCAACCGGAGACAAGGGGGATGTAACTGTTGTGGTTGATGGTTCTGGATACGGTATTTCGACAGCGTCGGATTCTGATCTGCAGTTGACCCTGCAGGATATGACCCTCGAGGTACAGGGCTCTGGCATCGAAAACTATCTCGTGCATATTGCCCACAACGAGTCCTTTGTCATGGACAACATGGATGTAATCGGTATGGGCAAAGAATTTGGTGCGGGAGACTGGGATGGGACTGTCGGCGGCGTGGACATAAACAACGTTACCACAGCGCAGCTGACTGATGTGAGCGTCAGCGAAACCAGTCGTAACGCCATCTCTTTTGCGGGTGTCGAGTCTGTTGTTCTCGATGATTTCGCGGTGAGCGAAAGCGGGGCAGCAGACGGTTCGGCAGCTGTTGCACTGTATCAAAGCGATCAGGCGCCAGACGTTGAGACATCTTCTGTGCAGATCACCGGTGGAAATGTGGAGGGAGTTCCCATTGGCCTGAATTTTGCTTTGGGCAATCAGCCGGATTCGGTTGACATATCCGGCAACACTTTCTCCGACAACGCTGTTCAGGTCATTGGTGCCGTTGAGTATTTCGACAGCGCCGTTGCTGCCGCTGTTTTGCAGGAAAATACCTTTAGTCCGGAGGCAGTCGTCGCTCGGACTGAGCTCGATGGTGTGGATGTACACGTTATAGGTGATGCTCCCCAGAAGACCATCAACCTTGACTGGGGAGACGGGGTAGATGTGGACGACGGAGGTCAGGCCGAGTTTGAGGTCGAACAGGGCGGGCAGTTCACCGCCACTATCGATGCCCGCCTGGTCAGCAATGATGCTGAAGGCTGGCACATTGTGGCAGTCGACCGCATAATGTATATCCTTGAGGTGGACGGCATCTGCCAAAGCAAGATGCAAATCACCGCAGGAGCCGGCGCTCCATTGGGAGAGCAGGTCACCTATTATGACACGGAGGGGGACACTCGATACTGGTGGTACGCCGATGATGCTGATGGGTACACCTTTGTTGAGGGTCAAAAGGGAAAGACTCACTCCGTTGCTTTTGAGGTGACGGTCGACGAGGCAGGTACTTTCCCGGTGAGGATCTATGCGGTTAGGGTAACCAAGTAGTGCAAGTGGCGGGGGCCCGGTTTGGTTGAGCCAGACCCCTGTATGCGAGAACGTAGTGTACGCCCGAGAGGCGGATGAGAGTTTTGGTGGCGCAAAACCGCGGCGAGTCTCCGCGGGCGAAAGCGGCAGGTTTGGATCACCGTTGTTGGATCTATATGGCGAAAACTCCATTGGAGCCGCTGGCGCCTTCGTGCGCAGGAGCTGAGACCATCTCTCCTGTCCTCACTGATGTGTAGTAAATGGGCGCGCAATGTTGTTGTCCGAAAGTTGCCGGCTACCAGGACTGTGATGCAGAGTGAGGAGACAGTTGCGGCGGATTCCTTCCAATTCGCTGTCTGATGGGTGTGCCAGTCTCGGAGGAGGACATACCGCTCAGGGACGAGCAATTGTGAGTTGGTGTGGTGAAATGCCAGATAACCACCGAGTTCCTCAGCCACTTGACCCGAATGGTACTGTGCAGGGAAATCTGCCCGGGGTTTCACGATTATTCTGATAACCACTGTATTTGGAGCTAATCGGAGGGGGCAGATCCTTGGATCCAGGCACGATCGACAGTACATGACCTGAGGCTCGCATGTATGCTGCGTGAATTCGGGAGGACTAATCCATAGCCAGTAAATGGGGATCCGTGGCTCTCTCCCCATATCTCTTTGCCAGAGCCCTCGGCGAGACGCAGCTGCATGAGAACCTAACAGCATGGTATAATCTAACATGCACGGCATGGATCGGGACAGTGGTTTTACACAGGTGGTCTACTTTGGGTGTTTTTCGCAGCTCTGCTTAGTGAGGAGGTCCAGGTGTGATGGAGAGCCGGCTGCATCATGTGTGTAACAAGAACGGAATGTCTCTTCTCTATCTCTTCGGCTCGCAGGCGAGGAGCGCCCTGGATTATCTCCAGAGCGATGGAACCGCAGGCGCCGTAGGAGATTCCGTGGCCGATCTCGATATTGGTGTCGTGACGAGCTCGCCCCTTCCTCTCGCCGGAGAGAGACACAGACTTTATGCGTCGCTGACAAACGACCTGCAGGATTATTTTCCGGCGTTTCGGGTCGAGGTTGTGCTGTTGGAAGAACACCATTCCGTTTTTCAATATGAAGCATTGAAGGGATTTTGCATCTACTGTTCGTCCATCGAGGTGAAGGATCAGTATGAAATCTCTATTCTGCGCCGTGCGGCTGATTTTGCACCCTTTCTGGACCGGTTCCTAACGGAAGCACTGGAAGAGGTGCCGCGATGATTGATCGGCGACTGGTGCGGGAACGACTCCTCCTCTTGAACCACTATCTGGAGAATTTGCGGCAGCTCTCTCATCTGTCCAGTGAGGTTTTTCTCGGTGACACATTCAAGGTGGCCGCCGCTGAGAGCTTTCTGCGCCGTTCACTCGAGGTGATCTTTGACATTGGGCGGCACATTCTTGCCAAGTCCGGCCACATCGATCTGGCGGGCGAGTACAAATCCATTGCGCGAGGAATGAAGTCTCTCGGGGTGGTGGATGAGGACTTGGGCGATATACTCGTCCGCATGGCAGGGTATCGCAACCGGCTCGTGCATCTATATGCCCGGGTTGGAGACGAGGAACTGTATGAGATCATTTCGCGTCACCTGGGTGATATCCGAGCCTTCATTGTTCAGGTGCGGGATTTTCTTGCGCGCCAGGATTCCGGTTGATCTCCCCTCTCGAACGCATCCAGAAGAACCCTCTTCTCCCTCCTGTATGCGGCTTCATTGTCTGCTCCTGGAAGCCTCGGTGTCGTCCATGTGGCTCGAATTAAGAGTCCAGGGAGTTCCGGCATTCGGGCGATGGGTGACCGTCAGAGTTCTGACACTAGTTGGAGAATCAGTGCGCTGGCTGGGGTAGGGGGCCCGATGTACACTGCCGCTGTTGCACACCGGCCTTCATCGAGGTATCGCCCCGTAACCCGCTGCGCAAGAGACTGAGAATCATCCAGATGATCCCGGACTATCGCGAGTATCTCCTGTGAATCAACATCATCATAGAGGTGTACCATGTGGCTGCGGAATCTGGCCATTGCCCGATACGTGTCCATTATTTCGGGGCGTATCAAACAGCTGTCCACAGACAGAACGATTACCCGCACATAGGTGTTGGGTAATCCCCACCCTTCGCGAGCTCTCAAGTGTGCGCATATGTCGAGAACCGATTGTATTGCCAGCTGAAGCATGCGGATTTGAGCCCGAGGCCGACCAGTATACGGCGCCGTAAATCCATCCACGTGATCCGGCCCAAGTCCGTCATGCAGACAGCTGGCACACCATGCAGTCCGGGATCCCATCGGGGAGTGACCCTCCACACGTCTGCCCCAGATCATGTTGGCTGCAACTCCTGTGCCGGACGCGCTCACTCATGGCCAATAAAGACAAGGGTGTCCGTGGTGACGCAGAACCCGAAGGAAGCTGTAGGCAAAATGGCGAGTCCGGGGACTCCCGATCTGTGCCAATTCACGGACACACGTCGCAGGGGGCGGAGACATATTGTCCCGGACACCTGCCAGATGCTATACTTAACCTACCGACGGTCAGTTAGTTATCAGGGAGGTATTGACATATGCAGAGGCGGAAGAGCGGCGCGGCGCGCAAGCGGGAGTTTCTTGAGGTTGCCCTGTGCCTGTTTTCAGAACAGGGCTATGACGGCACCACAATCCAGGACATCATTGATGCGGTGGGGGTATCCAAGGGTACCTTCTACCACTATTTCGGCAGCAAACAGGACGTGGTCGAGGAGCTGGCCCGGGATCTTACCGAGCGCATGGCCCCGCTGATTGAGGAAATTGCCGCGGAGGATGTCGATACCGTGGAGAAACTGAACCGGGCCATCAATGCCGTACAGGAATTCAAGGCGGAGCACATCGCGACCAGAGCACGGATGCGGAGATCTCTGGCGGGTTCGGGGAATCTGTACCTGGCCCAGCGCGTGATCGATATCATGTTTGAGACAGTGGCCGATCCGTTCGCTGCGCTTATCGCTGAGGGTATGAGGGAGGGAGTCTTCGACGTGCCCAGCGCTGAGGAGGCGGCCCACTACCTCTTGAGCATGATGCTTTCGTTGAACCGATCGCTGCCCCCTCTGCAGGATGCCGCTGCGCTGCGCCGGAGGGTGCAGTTCTACGAGCATGCCCTTGCCCGCGTTCTGGGTGTTCAGCCGGGCGCGATAGAGTTGCTAAAACCCCTCCTGCGGCGGCTCAACCGCGAGCGGAAGCACAGGGAAGAAGCAAACCAATATTGCGGAGATCCCGACGCGTGGGCGTTGTGAGTACATAGGGACACGAGATTCCTCCCAGAAGGGAGAAGAGCTCCATGAGTTGTTTCGTTCGGAAACTCAGCAGCATCAAAAAGAAACACCTTCCACTCGCCGGGGGTAAGGCGGCCAATCTGGGGGAGATGATACAAGGAGGCTTGCCGGTGCCGGAGGGGTTCGTTATCCTGACCCGCGCCTATCAAGTGTTCATCCAGGAAAACGGCCTACAGGAGGAGATCGATCGATTACGGCAGGACGCAGCCTCATTGCAGGCGGAGGAACTGGAACGGGCGGCGCAGCGCATACGCCACCGGATCAACCAGTCGACCGTTCCAGATAGGATCCTTTGCGAAATTGATCGAGCCTACAGGGAACTGGGGGCGGGTGTCGTGGCGGTGCGCTCGTCGGCGATCGACGAGGACCTGCCCGGCGCGTCGTTTGCCGGCCAGTACAGCACTTACCTGAACGTCAGTGGAGGTGAGGACCTGAAAGCCCACGTTCGCAGGTGCTGGGCCTCATTGTGGAATTACCGGGCTCTATCGTACCGCCTGCGCCAGGGCGTGGACGGGGAAGACCCCGCCCACGGTATTGTGGTGCAGCGGATGATAAATGCCGAGAAGTCCGGTATCCTGTTCACGGCCAATCCAGTGAATGGCCGGCGGGACAGGATGCTTCTGAATGCATCATGGGGACTGGGAGAGGCCATAGTTGGGGGAGAGGTGACTCCTGATGAGTGGCTCATTTGCCGTGATTCCGGACGTGTTCTGCGCGAGACCATCGCCGAGAAGAAATTGATGACCGTACAGCGTGTCGATGGGGTAGGTGAGTGTCCGGTGCCCGGGGAGAAGCAGCAGGCTTCTGCTCTCAGTGGTGGAGAGATCTCCCGTCTGCACCAGCTGGGCACAGAAGTTCAGCGGCTATTCGGCTCTCCGCAGGACATTGAATGGGTCTTCTGTGACAGCAAACTCTACCTGGTGCAGGCCCGGCCCATCACCTCCCTCTACCCCCTGCCACGAGGTACACAACAGCGCGATGATCTGCGGGTTTACGTCAACTTCTCTCTGGCCTCGCAGGGCATGCACGAGCCGCTGACCCCGATGGGAGAGAGCATCTTTCTCAAGACATTCGTGGCACCGGCCCGGCTATTCAACCGGCACATTGTGGACGAAAGAGATCTGTGGTGGACGAAAGAGATCTGTGGTGGATGGAGAGCGTCGGAGGTCGCGTGTTCATCGACATGACCGATCTCCTGCGGGATGAGAGACGATGGGAAGATGTCATCATCAACGATGTCTTCTCCGATCAGGAGCCAGTCACAGCGGAGGCGCTGCTGCAGTTTCTCGCCCGCAATCGGGACGAAATCACCAGCCACCGGAGCAGGATGATACCCTGGCTAATCCGGAAGTTGATACCCTGCCTGCGGATCGCGCTGCCGATGGGTATCAACTGGTTGTACGGGACATTGTTTCCCCTGCGGGCTCGGGCCAAAGCCATGAGGGAATGGGAGCAAGGGATCGAGCAGCTGCTGCAGGATAGGGATGCGGCTGACACCATCGAGGAAAAACTGCAGATTATCGAAGACCACGTGGGCGAGTTCACAATGTCCGGCTTTGCCATACTGTCCCTCGTGGCGCCGTCCTTCGACAACGTGGAGAGGGCGCAGGTAATTGCCGGCAGTTATCTCACAGATACCACCGATCTGCAACGAGTAAAGCAGGCTGTGCCGCATAACATCACCACGGAGATGGGCGTCGAACTGATGGAGGCGGCCAGGAGCCTGGTCGAGCGCGGCGCCGAACCCGACCCCGGGGAAAGGGAGGTGGCTGAGTTTCTGCAGAAGTATGGGCACAAATCCAATGAGGACATGGATGTGGGGGTCCCGCGCTGGGCAGGGGACCCGGGATACGTGTGCGACCTGATTCGATCCCAGATGGCAGACCAGTCTTACGAACGGGGCCTGCGCAGTTTCTACCGGAAAGCGGAGGAGGCGGAGGCGGCTATCGAGCGGGCCGGTGAGGCGCTGCGCCGGGCGGGGGCCAGCCGGCGGGTCACCCGAAAGGTGGTGCACCTCCTGCGCACCTACCGCGAAACGTTCGGACTACGGGAGCGATCCAAGTTCGTGCTTACCCGGATGTACCAGGTGCACCGGGAGATGCTCTGGGATGTCGGCGAGGAGCTGGTTGCACAGGGACGCCTTGATCACGCCGTCGACGTTTTCTTCATTCGCTTTGCCGATGTCAGGTCGGATGAACCACTACACGAAACGGTGCGGGAAAACCGACGGCGGCATGCGCGCTACGTCGGGCTGTCCGCCCCCCGCATCATGACCAGCACCGGAGAGTGCATTTATGCTGCGGCGGAGGAGAGTGATGGTGCGCTGACCGGGGTGCCGGTGTCTGCCGGTGTATACGAAGGGGAGGCGCGGGTGCTCGATTCGCCCGAACAGGGCGCGGAGCTGCGGAAGGGGGAGATTCTGGTGACCCGGGCTACCAGTCCCGCCTGGACTCCGCTTTTTGTCTCCCTGGGGGCTATCGTCATGGAGACGGGTGGTCCCATATCCCACGGATCGGTGGTCGCCCGCGAGTATGGAATCCCGGCAGTCATAGTGCCGGAGGTCACCAATCGGATCCGGACTGGTGACCGGATTCGTGTCGATGGAGACGCCGGAGCGATCGAGCGTCTCGGTGCCGAATGATGTGTAAGACTATGGGCGCGATCATCCCGACGGCCGGGGGTCCGGAGGATGGCTAAAAGCGGATGAGCGACGGGCGATCAGTCGCTTCCTGCTGCTTCTGTTGGTACTGGTCCTGTTGCCGAACCGGGAGATCGGCCTACTGTTTGACCTAAACCCGCGGGTCATCTGGTGGGTGGTCGTTTTCGTTGCCGGTTTGAGCCTCGGCGGATATTTGCTTTCGAGGTGGATCAACCCCGCAACCGCCCTTCCGATCACCGGCGCCATAGGAGGTTGTGTCTCGCCGAGTTTGACCGTCATTGCCCTGGCTGAACAGACCCGCCAAAACGCGGCACTTGCTTCCGTCCATGCACTGGCCGCGGCGATCGCATCCACTGTTCTGTTTCCGCGCATGCTGGTGCTTGTGTGGATAGTCGCACCATCTTTTGCCCGGTCGCTCGCTATACCACTGGCGGCGATGACGGGCGTG
>PUMM01000014.1 GCA_003551365.1 Clostridia bacterium | reverse complement strand
TCCGTCCCGAGATGCAAGGGCATAACTGAATCGTGTGCGCGACCACAAATTCCCACAAAAAAAGCCCCTCCTGCCTTGACTGGCAAGGCTTCAGCGCCAGTCAGGGGAGGGGGAAGTTAGGCTAGGGAGCCACTCCTCATGTCTCCTGTAGCTGTAATGCTTCATCCGGCTTCTTCTGCCCTCATGCAATTTCCGACCGATTTTGGCTGGCCCTTTAACATGGGGGTGGGGATACTGTTATTCTTTTATTGTATGTGTAGACACAGGTGCAAGCATATCCGGCCGCAATAGGTGAGCTCACCTCGCGCGCTAATCCGTAGCACAGCGGCGGTCGGTGCACCGAAGGAAGACTAGAGGGAGGATGCCTTTCGTATGTCAGTTTGGCGAGCGAGCCTTGTATTGGTGATTGCGCTTGCAATGCTGGTAATGTTGCCCCTCTCCGGTTGCGATGATCTCGGGATCGGTGCAGGCGAGACGGAGGAAAAGGATCCTATCGTTCTGGGCGACGAGCAGTGGCAGACCATGTGGATCAACAATGCTATCATTGGCTTCATCATCGAGCACGGTTATGGCTATCCGGTGAAGGTCGAGACGCTCACCTCTCCGGTTGCTCAGGAGAGTCTGGAATCTGGTGACATCCACGTGAAGTCAGAGGTCTGGCAGGCTCAGGTCCGAGACTGGTGGGAAGGTGCCCTGGACGACGGGACAGTGCTCGACATGGGTCCCATTCTTGAGAGCACGGCTCAGGGCTGGTACGTCCCCCGCTATGTTATTGAAGGAGATGAGGAAAGAGATGTCGAACCGGAAGCCCCTGGTCTCGAGAGCGTATTCGATCTCGAGGATTACGTTGAAGTGTTTCCCAGTGAGACCGACGCGGAGCAGGGCGAACTGCTGAGCGGTATCGCCCAGTGGGAAGAGACGCTTCTGGTCAATGAGGTGAAGCTGCACGCCTATGGACTGGAGGATGACTTTGAGGCCAAGGAACTGGGCTCGGCCGCGGGGCTGGACTCGGCGATCGCTGGAGCATACGAACGGGGAGAACCCATTCTCGCCTATTACTGGGAGCCCACTTGGCTGCTCGGTGCCTACGACATGGTTCGCTTGGAAGAACCCGAATACGACCAAGATGTCTGGGACCAGATCATGCTCGCAATAGACGGGGAGATCGAATTTGCGGAAGTCGAGGAGGCGTGCGCCTATGACGATGTGCCCGTGGCCACCGGCGTGCATGCCGGGCTAGAAGAGCGTGCGCCCGAAGTGGTGGAGTTCCTGCGGGACATGAAGGTGGGCACCGATGCCATGAATGAGGTGGCGGCTTATCTCGAGCTGGAAGAGAAGGATCCCGAGGAAGGGGCCCTCTGGTACTTTGAGAACTTTGAAGATGACTGGCGCGATTGGCTTCCGGAAAATGTGGAGCAGAACGTTGAGGATGCCCTGCAGGACGAGGGCATTGACGTGGGGCAGTAATCTGACCTGGTGAGTCTACGTGCGGGGGAGTCGGTTCCGGAGGGCCGGACTCCTCCGCTCTTGCTGTCCCTAGATGCTTTTGCTGATCCGGGCAGTGAACCAGGGTCGCACAGCGGGAGTCCCGCCCGCCGCAGATGACTGAGCCGACCCGACTCCATCTTTACTGTCCCGTCAATCGGTTTAGGACGCTGGCGAGCTGTCCGGCCTGATAGTCGCGGTGAAAACGGCGTGGGATGGAACCTTCTTCTTTCCGTGTCGCAAATGCCCCCTTATCTTCAATCCAGTCTTCGTAGAGAGTGCGAAGTAGTTCGGCCATGTCCCCAACATTGCCGGGCGAGGTCAGATAGGAGGGCACATACTCCTGCAGCAGCTGGCGGGCCTCGCCCCTCTGCAGTGTCCCGATCACCGGCCTGGCCAGCGCCATGTATTCGTAGATTTTGCCGGGGATGTAGTCGCCGGCCCGGGGATGGGAGTCGCCCACCACCAGCAGAGCATGCGCAGAGCGCATGAGTGATATAGCCTCTGCGTGCGGCAGGTGTCCCACCGGTTCCACCACATCCTCCAGCCGCAGCCTTTCTACCAACCGGGCATTTTCGTCCCGCCCCGGATAGTCGAAGATGCCGGCGAATACCAGGCGGAGGCGTTGGGGATCTATATGTCCCCGATCGATGAGTTCCCGCGTCGCGCGCAGGATGGTCTCGGGGCTGCGTTTGGGATAGAGGGCGCCGGCATACACGCAGGTGAGGCGCCTCTCGTCTACCGGGTCTTTCGCATCACTGCGGTAGTCTGCCGGGTCAAACCCGTTGTATATGAGGTGGATTTTCGGACAGGATCGCTCGCTGTAGCGTTGGCAGAAGTCGTGGGCAAAGGCTCGGGTGACCGTGGTCACCGCGTTCGCCCTTTGCACCGTGCGCCGCTCCAGGCGTCGCTCCCGCCATTGCCGGTGGGCCGGCAGAACATCGAAGTGCAGGTTCTCCACCCACGGGTCCCGGAAGTCGGCCACCCACGGAAGGTCAGTCTTCTCTGCCGTGGCCAGGGCAACCAGGTGATTGGTGGCCGGTCCATGCGTGGAGAAGATGGCGTCGATGCAGTGCTCCTGCACCAGGCGCACTGCCTGACGCACGGCATTGCCGCGCCAGATGATCTGCTCGTCGGGCACCAGCAGATGATCCCGTAGTCGTCCGAGTACTGCCCGCGCCAGGCGGCGGGACGGGGGCGATTCGGATTGTTGCCCCGCGCTCTCCTCACCCTTTGTGGCGGCCCGGGCCCGCCCAAATAGCTGGCGCAGGGCCGATTCCGGTGCGCGGTGAATGTGCACATCATCGGGCAGCTGACGCAGCAGCTGGTCATCTCGTGCAATGGCTTCTCTCTGATGCTCGACGGTGAGTACATGGGGGATCCACCCGTATTGGGGAAGGTAACGGGCCATCTTGCAAACTCTCTGTACTCCCCCTCCGCCAGCCGGCGGGAAGTGGTAGCTGATCATCAGCACGCGTCTCTGCCGCTCCCCGTTTCCGCGGGGCGGGGTGGGGAGCTCCACCCGCGAAACGTCATCGTGCGTTGAGTCATGCATGGAGTGTGCATTCCCTCCCGTCCCCGGTCTCAGATGCGCCAGAGAGCTGCATCCGGAGGAAGATCGCCCTCGTTAATACAGTTGCGGGTGTCCATGATGACCGGGTAATCCGCCATACGGGAGGCCACATCGCTCCAGTTCAGGGCATCGAAACATTCCTGCCGGGCGGCGAGGATCAGCCCGTGTGATCCCGTGACGCAGTAGTCCAGGTCGTCCACGGCATAGGGATGCCCGTCCGGTACAATGGGGTCGTATGCGCGCAGTTCTGCGCCGCGGTCCGAGAGTTGCTCCGCCAGGCGGCGGGCCGGGCTATGGCGGTCATCGCTGGAGTAATCCTTCATCGCGAGCCCCAGCAGTGCTATGCGGCTGCCCCGCAGCTTCCGGCCGCGCCGGCTGAGCATGTCGCCCATTACGCCGCACAGCCGTTCCGGAACCTCTTCATTGGTGCGGCGCGCCCGACGGGCCAGCGGGAGATCGATGCCCAGTTCGCGGGCCCGCGGAAGCAGGTAGTGCAGGGCATTGGGGAGACAGTATCCCCCCACGCCGGGTCCGGGGCGCAGCAGGTTGACCCGACGGTGCGTGTTGGCGATGTCGATGAGCCGGTGCGTGTCTATCCCCAGTGCGTCGGTGAACGTAGCCATCTCCTGTGAGATGGCTATGTTGATATCTCTCTGCACATTCTCCAGTACCTTGGCCGTCTCCACGGTCTGGATGTCGCTGGTGTGAATCTCAGACTCGCTGATGAAGTCCAGCAGTTGCACGGCCCGCTGCAGGCTGGTTTCGTCGATGCCGCCCACGGCCAGAGGCATGTGGATGAACTCTTCGAAGGCGCGTCCCTCGGCTATGCGCTCCGAGCTGTAGGCGAGGTGAAAATCCCCCGGACACTTGAGGCCGCTGGTGTCCTCCAGGGTGCGGCGAATCAGCCCTTCAGTGGTACCGGGGATGACCGTGCTGCGCACCAGCACCAGATCCCCGGGTTTGAGGACTTCGCCCAGCGAACGGCAGGCCGCCTCCAGATGAGAGGTATCGGGATGCCCATCGTCGATTGGAATGCCCACGGTGAGCATGTAGCTGTCCACCAGCTCCGCCGCGCGGGAGTACTCCGAGGTGGCGAAGAATCGCCCGGCCTCGATTTCTCGGCGCAGAATGTCCTGTATTCCCTCGCCCGCGTAGGATTCCTGCAGGGGGGTATTGCCGCCGTTTATCTGTCCAATGACGCGTTCCTCGACGTCGAGTCCCACCACCGAGGCTCCCTTCAGCGCATAGCAGAGGGCCAGAGGTAAACCTATGAATCCCAGTCCCACCACTGCGAGACGCGGTCTCTCCGTACTCATAGTACAGGATCTCTCCGTTTCTACCGGTGCAATCGGCAGAGCATTCTCATAGAATTCGAGTGAGCTCATTTTGCTCCGGCGTCCATGCGCCGGACCACGACCATTATAGCAGAAGGATTTGTGGGGTGAGTAGGCCCGGCGTTCCGGGCATATCTGGCTGGCTTTCACCGACTGGTCGCTGTTTTCGCCCTCCCGGCAACGCCGGAGATGGCCGGTTGTGGGGAGGATGGGTGTGCAGCAGGTTTCATTTCGGCACAGAAAATGAGCCCCAGCGCTTTCAGACGCCTGCAGCTCGGGGCTCACTGGTGGATCTGGTGCCGTACGTGTAGTCTGCGGTCGGGTGAGAGGATCTTTCACCTCTCACCCCGAGACGACGCAATCACTCTCGCTCACTGCTGGGGGCGGGTTTCGAGTCGGGGATCTCCCGCCTCCATTTGTCGTACGGGTCGGAGCTGGACTCCCCGGCCGCCCGCGCGGGACGGGGCTCGGGGCTTTCCTGCACGATCTTTTTCTTCCATTTCCCCAGGGTGAACCACCAGAATGCCGCTACGCCGCCCAGCGTGTTGGCAATGGCTACGCCCCACCACAATCCGTCGGTTCCCAGCGCGGTGAAGTTGGACAGCAGGTAGGCAATAGGCACTCGCAGTCCGGCCATGGACACAACGGCAAACGCCATGGACACCACCGTCTGTCCGGCACCCCGGAAGGCGCCGCAGGAGACGTTCAGAACCCCAAGGAAGCCGAAGGAGAATGCCATGATACTGATGTACCTGCTGGTCAGCACCAGTGCCGCATCCTCTCCCGGGAGAAACAGGACGCCGAGGACATCCGAGTAGAGGTAGCTGAACACGCCGAAGACGCTCAGAAGGACGAAGGCCACGCTGGCACTCACTTTGCTGGCCGCCTCTGCCCGGTCTTGTCGGTCTGCTCCCAGGTTTTGTCCCACCATGGTGGTGGTCGCCTGCCCGAGCCCCATACTGGGCAGAAATACCATGGAGGCGAACCGGTTGCCCACTCCGAAGGCGGCCAGAGTGGGAGTGCCGAATGCTGTCACCACAGCGGTCATGACCAGCATGCCCACAGCCTTCATCGACATCTCGCCGGCGGCGGGGATGCCGATGCCCAGGATGGCTTTTATGGTCGGAAGATTCGGCCGCATGTCTCTGGGGGTCACCTTGAGGCCCCGGGTGCCGGTCAGAAGGAGCGAGATGCCCACGACGGACGCCAGTCCCCGGGTGAGCACGGTGGCTACCGCTGCCCCCTGTACGCCCATCTCGGGAAAGGGACCCCAGCCGAAAATGAGGAAGGGATCCACGGCAATGTTGGCCACCACCGACAGCATCATCAGCTTCATGGGCGTTATGGTATCCCCGTAGCCCTTGATCAGGTTTTGAAAGATCAAAAACCCGTAGATGAAGGGGATGCCGATGAACCACGTCTGCAGATATGCGGAAGCGTCGGCAAAGACCTCCGGCTCCGGACCCAGCAGGGAGATGATGTGCGGTGAGAAGAAATACCCGGCGACGCTCAGGATGATGGCCATCACTCCCACGGTTCCGGTGGTCTGTGATGCGATGAAGTTGGCCTCTTCCTTGTTCTGTGCTCCAATATACTGGGCGACGAGGGCCGTACCGGCTATGGTCAGCCCGGCTCCGGCAGAGATGAACAGGATTATTACCGGAAAGCTCACCGATATGGCCGCCACCGCGTGGTCGCCGACTCTTCCCAGCCAGAAGGTATCAGCCACATTGTAGATTGTCTGGAGGAACATACTGAGGACTATAGGCCACGCCAGTTTGAAGAGCGTGGGGGAGATTGGTCCGTCAGTTATACCCTCCGTTTTTGCTGTTTTTACACTCTGCGCCATGCTGTATGCCTCATTCCGATCAGAGTTCTGCTCTCAGTATTGCGGTGTTTCACCTTGCGGCAGCACCCGGGACATGCCCGCCCTCTCTGTACTTCGTCGTCGACAGGTAAGAACCGGGGCAGCGACTGCTCCGGTTCTCAGTGATCAGCCTGTGGTTCCCGCTCTGCGGCCAACGATTAGTTTTGCCGCGAACGGGAGTGTTCGTTCTGACCCGCAGAGTAGCGCACTCCCGGGTAAATTCGTTTGCCCCTCGAAATATACTGCTATCGTAACAAACATTTTTCACGAATGCTTGCGGTCTGTCAAGGGGGGGGTGACGATGATTTGTTCCCGGCCATATGTGAGGAGTATGATGGCAGAAATCTGGCCTATCATCAACAGCTCACCACCTGCAGGAGCTGCGTCCTTCACCCCGAAATTCGCGTCAATTTACAATGGTGATCGGTGTTCGCCGCGAGTTTTTCTGCACAACGGTCAGCGCCACGCACACAAGAGACATCTGCGCGGGAAGATATCTCCAACGATGCCCTCGCTTGGGGCCATTGTCGGGATTTTTGGGACGCCCCTGTGTGCAGGAGGATAGGCCGTGGGCCGGTCGTTTCTCCGATAGAGCCCGGGTCAGCATCGATCTCCTTCTGGTCGTGCCGGGTCCGGTATTCCCCCGCCGTAGAGGTTGACCCTCGGGAAGAGATCGGGGGTCGTGGCGGTTCACCCCGGCTGGCCGACGCCCGGACGGTCGCGACAGGAAATGCACCATTTCTATCGAATACTGCTTCAGCGCCGGGAGTGTTCTGGCGGTGCGAAGGGGGAGTGTTTTTTGCAGTACCGGAGGCTGCCCCACACGGAACTGGATATATCCAGCATAGGAATGGGATGCTATGCTGCCGCCGGTGTGTACGGGGAGTTCACTGCGGAGTCCTTTGTCGACCTGCTCAGACATGGGTACGATGAAGGCGTCACCCTGTATGACACCGCTCCCACCTATGGCGAGGGGGAGAAGATCCTGGGTCGCGCAGTGCGCCCTTTCAGGCACGAGGTGGTTGTGGCCACAAAGGTGGGGCTGACGCCGGAGGGGGCACGGGATTGCTCGCCGACGAACATCAGACACTCCTGTGAGCGTAGCCTGCGTCGACTGGACACAGACTACATAGATCTACTGCAGGTGCATTTCGATGACCCCGCGACTGCAGTGACCGATACAGTGGGTGCGCTTGAGGCACTCAGAAGTGAAGGTATGATACGCGAGTACGGTGTCGGGCATCTGCCCGCCCACCGGGTGCAGGAGTATCTCGCCGCGGGTTCTCCGGCTTCGTGTCTCATGGAGCTGAACTGCGTCACCCGCGGGCAGTATCGGGACATCCTTCCTCTTTTGGACGGGGCGACGGGAATTATCGGTTTCAGTCCGACGGCACGTGGACTGCTGGCCGACACGGCGGGCACTGATGCCTGCGGCGATATGCGCAGCTTTGACCCGCTTCGCCGGGGCGAGAAGCTGAGATCGGTGCTGCGCGTGGTGGAAGGGCTGCGGGATGTGGCCGAGGAAGTCGGGGCAACACCGGTTCAGGTGGCGCTGCGCTGGACACTTGATCTGCCCGGTGTCTCGGCAGTGCTGACGGGCACCACCTCAGGGCGGCATCTGCGGGAGAACCTGGCCTCGATCGGTATCGCATGGGGCGAGCAGCTGCAGCAGCGCCTCAACCGGTTGCTCGATCGGGAAGAAGAGCGTTTTGCCCGCGAGCTGCCGGGCGAGATACGCAGCATACTGTGCCGCACCTCGTCCGACAGGGGGGAGGACCTGTGGGATCTGGTATACGTCATGGAGCACGCAGTCAACTGTGGCTGGGTGCAGGAGGGCGATATACTGGGTCTGTTCGGTCGGTTGTGGGCTCTGCGCGGGGAGGAGGCCGACGCAGAGGAATTGGCCTCTATCCGCAGTGCACTGTACGAACTCCTTTGCAAAGACGGCACGTGAGTTGTGTGCTGGTGATAATGGGCACAGCGCAATCTTGCCTCCGGGTATAGGGTGAATGGATGGGAGGGCGCCCCGTGCTTGGCAATATCTGGCGAGGTAAATCGTTTCATTTGGGTCTGGCGTCGCTCTTGGCCGTGCTCATGGCGGTGGCCGGTTCCTGTGCTCTACCCGGAGAATTTGCCGCAGAAGATGAGGACATCACCGATGAGGTGCAGCTGTTGGATTTTCCGCCACCCTATTCTGCCATGCTGGCCATCTCCAACGACATAGACGGCACCACACTGGAGGAATTTCGCGAGATACACCGCTTCATCAACACTGAGGAGCAGACGCGGATGGGGCGTGGTGTGGGTCTGGACTTCGCAAACTCATTCTGGTTCTTCAACTTCAACGACACTGATGCCCATATCGATGCGGAGGAGACCGCGACGGTGCGCGATCAGCTGAGCTATTTCCGTCCGGGCGAAGCAGAGGAATCAGAGGTGGCCGCGGAGATCCGGCACTATATCCGGGCGGGATGGATCGACACTCTGCACAGCTGGGGAGACTTTTCCCGCGCTGACGTGGAGGAACCCGTCTTCCGACGCGAGCACGCCCATCAGGCGATTGCCGAACTGAAAGCCCACGATCTGCAGGTTCGGGTGTGGAGCAATCACGGCAATAAGGCCAATATCCAGAACTTCGGGCTGGGTGAGGGTTTTGCCGAGTATCAGGAGGGGGATGTTCCGGATTCTTCCGGCTATCACACCGACCTGACACTGCAGCACGGGATCCAGTTCGTCTGGAACTCGCAGGGCAGTGCGGAGGTGGGAGGGGAGGAGCTAATCTTTCCCATTGAGCTGCGCGATGGGAGGACCGTGTGGGGCTTCGACCGATACACCCATACAGTCTCCGACGGGGAGATTGACTGGCTGTGGGGGGTGCACGACCTGCATCACCAGCTGAGCGAGGAAAATTTGCGCGAGATTGCCGACCGGGGCTGGTACAGTATCGTGGCCAACCATCTGGGCAATCGCCTGGCGGATGACACCCTGCCGGATTCGGCGGTTGGGGCCCTGCAGCGCCTGCGCCGCCATCAGGATGAGGGTGATATCCTGGTGGCCCGCACCTCGCGTCTGCTGCAGTATCACCGCGTCCGCGATCACGTGCACTACACGGCGCGACGCGATGCAGATGATGTGGTGCACATAGACATCGACAGTGTGGATGATCCGGTTCTGGGTCGGTCAGTCCCCGGTGCCGGGGAAATCCGCGGGCTGACCTTCGCTCTCCCGGACGACTCCGCTGCCCGCATTTATCTCGACGGTGAGGAGTTGCCGGAAGATATGGTGGTGCGGCGGGAGGACGGAGATGAAGTGAGCGTGGGGGTTGAGTGGTTCGCTCCCGATCACCGCGACTACACGCGAGAATTTGCTCCCTGAATGACGGAGGGGGCATGGGGCAATGAAGGGGCGGAGGGGATCGATTACCCCCGGCGCCCACCTCTTCGGCGGTGATGACACAGCGACACAAAAGGAGAAGTGCAGCCAAATGCGGCAATTGTGCAATGTGAGGTGATAACGAAATGGCTGATATGGCGACGAACTATGCGGGACTTTCTATGCGAGCTCCGCTGCTGGCCGCAGCGGCCGGGACCACGGCGACAGTGGAGAGGATGCTGCGTGCAGAGGAAGCGGGAGTCGGAGCGGTATGTGTCAAGTCCCTGTTCGAGAGTGAGATTCCGCGTACGGGAGATCCCAGCCCGCACATGCGGGTGATCCATCCCGAGGAAGGGGCGGGAGATGGGTGGTTCGCTCTCTACTCCTATGAGCAGGCTGCCCACATGGATGAGTACGAGTACGCAGAGTTGATCCACCGGGCCAAAGAGGCCCTCTCCATACCAGTGATTGCCAACATCGACTGCGCATCGGATGAGGCTCTGTCGCACTATTCACAGCTGGTACAGCAGGCCGGCGCGGATGCTGTTGAGGTCAAATCCTGCCCGCACGGTGAGCACAACATGACTGGCGGTGAACTGGTGCAGGCCGTATCCCAGGTGAACGCAAAAGTGGATATACCCGTCATTGCCAAAATGCCGGGCCAGCTGACCAATCCTTACAAGACGGCCCTGCAGCTGCAGGAGGCGGG
>PUMM01000077.1 GCA_003551365.1 Clostridia bacterium | reverse complement strand
GCATTTTGTCTCATTACTACGAGAGGTAGGCTCATCATGAGCCGTGTACGCGGCCCGTACGCACGGTTCTGTGAGAGGGCTGACGCCCCGGCTCATTACCAGGGCGTCACCCTACTCGATTCGGGAATCAAACTGGGAGAGGGCGATCCTCCGGGTTGCGGGACTCGCCCGGATGCAGATCAATGCCATTGGTCGACCTGGCGGGGCGAGGGCGCCTGCCCATCCGGAGTTCGTCCGAGCACCCTCCTCCCGATATATTGGATGCCAGCTCGGCGCCTCCGTTATAATTGATACTGTGAACTGGGGAAGGAAGTCGCGTGTGGAAGGAGTGGGGGATTTCCCGTGGATTTTGCCAAAGAGCAGGTGATTTCGGTCGCCCGTCTGTCTCACCTACGTCTTTCTGCGGACGAAGGGGAAGCTGTTGCGGGCGACCTGGCCTCCATACTGGATTATGTAGGTCGCCTGGACGATTTGGATCTGGATGACGTCGAACCTCTGTTCAACCCGGCCATTGCCGATGAGAATGTGTGGCGGGAAGATGGAGCCGCTGTGCAGGATATCTCTGAGGAGTTCCTGCGGCAGGCGCCCGAGGTGCGCGAACGCTACCTGTTGGTACCGCAGGTTGTCTCTTCCGACGAGGCGGGCGGTGAGCATCATGAGTGACGACATACTGGCACTGACGCTCACGCAAATGCATGAGCACATTGCGCGCGGTGAGCTATCGCGGGCGGAGCTGGTGCGGGCTGCTGCGGCAGCTATTTCGGCGGGAGACGATGCCCTGGGGGCATTCCTGCAGGTGGACGAGGACGGTGCGGAGGATGTCGCCCGTGCGATGGACGAAGCTGAGGATGCGGAAACTGAACCTCTCAATGGAATCCCGTATGCCGTCAAGGCCAACATATGCAGCCGCGGCATGAATGCCAGCTGTGCCTCCCGCATGCTGTCCGAGTACCGATCGCCCTACGATGCTGCTGTCGTGGAGAATATGCGGGATGCCGGCGGGATTCTTCTGGGCGTTACCAATATGGATGAATTTGCTATGGGGTCATCCACAGAGAACTCTTCGGTGCAGATTACCCGCAATCCCTGGGATCTCGAGCGGGTCCCCGGCGGCTCCAGTGGGGGATCGGCGGCTGCCGTGGCGGCCCGTCTCGTCCCGGCCGCCCTGGGATCGGATACCGGTGGATCCATTCGCCAGCCCGCATCCTTCTGTGGGTTGGTCGGGATGAAACCCACCTATGGTGCCGTATCGCGTTACGGGTTGATTGCCTTTGCATCCTCGTTGGATCAGATCGGATCGCTGACCCGCACCGTTCCGGATTGTGCCGCCATGCTGGATGCTCTCGTGGCCCGGGATCACCGGGATACCACGTCAGTTTCCCACCCGGACGCGGGGAGTTTTCGCGCCTGCATCGCGGATGCAGGCGAGGATCTGCGGGGTTGGCAGATCGGCCTGCCCACAGAATACCTGGGAGAGGGAGTGGATCCCCAGGTGTGCGAGGTGGTGGAGACGGCGGCCGGGCTGTTTGCCGAGCTGGGGGCGGAGGTGCAGGAGTGCTCGCTGCCGCACACCGAATATGCCCTGCCAGCTTACTACATAATCGCATCCGCCGAGGCCTCCTCCAACCTGGCCCGCTTTGACGGGATTCGCTATGGCCTGCGGGCAGACGGTGAGACGATTGCAGATCTGTACTTCAACGCCCGGGGAGAGGGGTTCGGACCGGAGGTCAAGAGACGGATCATGCTGGGAACCTTTGCCCTGAGCGCCGGTTACTACGATGCCTATTACCTCAAGGCGGCGCGCACCCGGTCGCTGATCGCGCGCGAGATGCAGGATGCCCTGTCCGAATTTGATGTGCTTCTGACTCCCACTGCACCGGTGCCGGCATTTCCAATTGGCGCGAGGGTGGAGGATCCACTGACCATGGCCAAGGCGGACATCTGCACCATTCCGGCCAACCTGGCGGGTATCCCCGCCATCAGCGTTCCCGCCGGCTCGGTGGACGGACTGCCCGTCGGCATACAGCTCATGGGTTCCCGGTTCTCCGACGCACAGCTGCTGCGGGCCGCTGCAGTATATGAGCGGGCAGCGGGCTGGGAAGATGTCGCACCACCCTGTCCCGATGCCGATTCCACGGAAGGAGTGTGTGATCGATGACGGCAGATAAATACACTCCGCTGATTGGTCTGGAAATTCATGTGGCTCTGGCCGCGGAGAGCAAGATGTTCTGCCGATGCGCGACGGAATTCGGTCGTCCACCCAACACTCAGGTGTGCCCGGTGTGTCTGGGTTTGCCCGGGGCGCTTCCCGTATTGAACCGGGGTGCCGTGGAACTGGGAATACTATGTGCCCGGGCGTTGGATGCAGGAGTCTATCCCCGGATGCAGTTTGAGCGCAAGAACTACCATTATCCCGACCTGCCCAAGGGATATCAGATAAGCCAGCTTGCCGCTCCCCTGGCGGAGGACGGGCGCCTGTCCTATACAGATGATGGGGGAAGGGATCGGGAGGTGCGCATACGCCGCGTGCACCTGGAAGAGGATGCCGGAAAGTCGACGCACCGTCCGGGCGAGGGCACCCTCCTGGATTTCAACCGCTGCGGAGTGGCGCTGGCCGAGGTGGTGACGGAACCCGATCTGCACTCGCCGGAAGATGTCCGGCGTTTCCTGGAGCAGCTGCGTGAGATTCTGCGCCACACTGGGGCCTCCGAGGTCAGAATGGAAGAGGGAGAGCTGCGCTGTGATGTGAACATCAATGTCGTTCGCGCCGGTGAGGGCACTCCCGAACGGACGGAGATCAGTGAGGTGAAGAACCTCAGTTCCTTCCGCGGCGTCGAGCGCGCCCTGCAGTATGAAGTGCAGCGTCACCGCGCGGCGCTCGATCGGGACGATCCACTGACGCACGAGACCCGTCACTGGGATGAGGAGAGGGAGGTAACTTTCTCCGCCCGGAGCAAGGAGGAGGCGCACGATTATCGCTATTTCCCCGATCCCGACCTGCTGCCGGTACGCATTTCCCGCGCCATGGTGCGGGAAATGGAGGCGGAGATAGGAGAGCTTCCCGCACAGCGCCGTCGTCGGCTGGAGCAGGATTACGGGCTGAGCAGCTACGACGCCGACGTGCTGGTGAGCGGCGGACTTGCGGGATACTTTGAGAAAGTGGCTGAGGAGGGAGCGGATCCCAAGGAGGCGGCCAACTGGATTATGGGCGAGTTGGCGGCTCATTTGAACGCACTGGATATAACTATCGAGGAGCTTCCCGTGCAGCCCGGGCAGCTGGCGCAGCTGCTGGGCATGGTCGACTCGGAAGAGATCAGCGGCAAAATCGCCAAGGATGTGTGGGGCGAAATGGTGGAGGAAGGCCGCGACCCCGGTGACATCGTGCAGGAGCGTGGGCTGCGCCAGATCAGCGACGATGAGCAGCTGGAGGAGCTGGCGCGCGAGGTTGTGGGTGAACATGAGGATGTGGTGAGTGATTACCTCGGAGGTAAGGAGAAGGCACTCGGTTTTCTGGTGGGTCAGATCATGCAGAAGACCGGCGGAAAGGCCAATCCCCAGCTGGCAAATGAGAAGCTGCGGGAGATTATCAGCCGGGAGGGATGAGAATGAACATGCGGATTCTCGTCATCAGCGACACTCATATACCGGCAAGGACCGGAGATCTGCCCCGCGCCGTGCTGCAGGCCGCGGAGTCGGATCCCGACCTGATCATCCACGCCGGTGATCTGGTGGAGGAGCAGGTGCTGCACGTTCTGGAAGAATGCGCCCCGGTGCATGCGGTTGCCGGCAACATGGACCCACCCGCTCTGACCCAGCAGCTGCCGCGCAGACGCGAGATTGATGCGGGCGGGGTGAAAATAGGAGTGATGCATGGTGACTCCCTCCCTGCGCCGCGTTCGGCAGATGACGGGGAGCGCGCCGCGGAATTCCCCGAGGCAGACGTGGTGGTCACCGGCCACACGCACATTCCCCGCCTGACGTCGGTGAATGGAGTGTGGGTTTTAAATCCGGGATCGCCGACCGATCCCCGGGGCGGTTCAGTTCGTACCTTTGCATGGATGGAGATGGAGGACGGTGAGTTGAGCTTCACCGTGCGGGCATTCTGACCGGGGGGAGGGAATTGATGAAATACGAGGCGATTTTCTTCGATCTGGACGGCACACTAATCGGCCTGGAAATGGATCATTTTCTTCCCGATTACCTGGCTCAGATACGCAGCTGGACCTGGCACCTGAGTGAGGATGGCGGATTCATGGACGCCTTTGGCGGCGCTGTACAGGCCATGCTCACCGACGGTCAGCCGCACATGACCAACGAGGAGGTATTCTTCTGCCGCCTGCTGGCCGAGCTGCCCCATCTGGAGCGGCGGGAAATGCAGCGGCTGTTCTCCCGGTTCTATCGTGAGGAGTTCCCGCGGCTGCGGAGGCACTGCACCCCGATCGCGGGAGTGCCGGGTCTTCTCCGGCGGCTGCGCCGCACCGGTTACCGGCAGGTCCTGGCCACCAACCCACTCTTCCCCCGGGAGGCGGTGGTGCAGCGCATGCGCTGGGGTGGTCTCAGGCCGCGCCATTTCTCGTACATCTCCACGTACGAAAACTCTCGGTACTGCAAGCCCCATCCACTGTACTATCGCGACCTGCTCGCCACCCTGCAGGTGGAGGCGGATCGGGTGATAATGGTGGGGAATGATCCCGTAGAGGACCTGGCCGCCGCGGAGGCTGGCATCGACACCTATCTGCTGGAAGGGTACGTGGTCGACCGGGGCGAAGCCGCACCGGAACCGCAGTATCGGGGATCGCTGCGGGATCTGCAGCGGCTGCTTCTCAACTGAGAAGCCGGTGAAGAAGATGGGGGTCGATGTTTGCGCCGGAGAGTAGCAACACCACCGGCCCTGGACACCGTGGAGGTATGTGTCCGGCCAGAGCAGCTGCGGTGGCGAGTGCGCCCGCTCCCTCTGCGATGAGCTTCTCTCGCATTGCCAGGTGACGGATGGCGGCGGCCGTTTCATTTTCGGTCACAGTCACAATCTCGTCTGTGTAAAGCGTTGTCATGTGCAGGGTGGCTTCTGTAATTCCCCCCGCTGTGGCATCTGACAGCGTGGGTGCGTGCTCTACCGGCACCTTCCTCCCGGCCCGCACCGAATGATACATGGGGGCTGATGCCTCTGGCTGCACTCCCACGACGTGTACCTCGGGATGAAGGGTCTTCAATGTGCAGCCCACGCCGGAAATCAGGCCGCCCCCGCCCACGGGCACCACGACCGTACCCACCTCCTCCAGCTGCCCCAGGATTTCCAGGGCGATGGTTCCCCCTCCTGCCGCCACGTGGCGGTCCGCGAAGCTGCTCAGATACTGCAGGTTCTGACGCCGGCTCATTTTTCGGGCGTACTGCTCGGCCTCGTCGTACAGTTCGCCGGCTTTGTGCAGCTGTGCGCCGAAACGGGTGATCGTCCGCGTTTTGCTGTCGGGAGTACCGGCGGGAACGACCACGGTGATCTGACGCTCCAGGCGACGTGCGGCCCAGGCACAGGCGGCGGCGTGATTGCCGCTGGAGGCGGTGATCAGCTCTGTGTCAGGTGGAGTCGAAAGCAGGGCGTTGAGAGCCCCGCGTATCTTGAAGGAGCCCGTGGGCAGAACCGACTCGACCTTGTGCCAGTAGCCGCCATCGTCGGCCCGGCCGGTGGCGCGGGAGGCCATCATGGGTGTGGGCGAGATGTGGCGGCGCAGCCGGCTATGTGCCCGCCACACGTCCCGCACTTCCAGCAGCGGATCCAATTGCCTCCTCACTGGTCCATCACCTCCGTGCGGCGCAAATCTCTGCCCATCCACTCCGAGGGCGAGCCCGGTGGGGCAACCCGCATCGCGCATTGCTTTCCGGCCCGCGCCAGGTGGCGCTGACAGGTGGAAAGGGCGAGATCGGGAGTGTTGCATTCGGTGCTGAGGTGGGCCAAGAGAACTGCCGAGGTGCGCGGTCCGGCGATGTTGACAAGGGCTCTGCCCGCCTGTTCGTTGCTCAGGTGACCATATTGTCCCAGAATGCGATCTACCAGGTGGGGCGGGCGTCCGGAATCCATCTCCATCTGTACATCGTGGTTACTTTCTAACACCAGATGATCCACTCCGTGCAGTGTGCTGCACAGATCCGGAGGCACTGTGCCCAGATCGGTGATCAGGCCGAGGCTTTCGGCAGCGGTACGAAAGATGAAGCCATACGGTTCGGCTGCGTCATGCGAGGTGAGCAGCGCCGAGACCTGCAGGGCACCCACCCGAACCGGTCGTTCGGCCGTGATGCTGCGGTAGGGGGGTGACGGCGAAAGGCCCAGGCTGTGCCACGTCTGTCGGCTGCTGTAGAGGGCGTCGATTCCGTGCCGGATGTGCAGCGGGTATTTGATATGCAGGCCCCGGCAGTGATCCCGGTGCTCGTGCGACAGAAAGATCGCGTCGATCTCTCCCGGTCTGATGCCGAGATATCTGAGGCATCTCTCCGTGCGGCGCAGCCGCACCCCGCAGTCCACCAGTACTGTGGTTCCCGCTGCCTGTACCACGTAGGAGCTGCCATGGCGGCTGGAACTGGCCAGGGAGCAGAACCGAAGCCCACCCCGTCTTGCCGATCGGCTCATTCTTTCATCTCTCTCACCCTATTTCCGTCAAGAATACCAGCTGGGGGGATACGCAACAACGCCTGCGGTATTGAAAGGAGTTATCAGTTGCAATATACTCGACAGGGACGACAGCCAGAGAAGTCATAAGCTACGGTGGGAGGCGGATCTGTGTGAACATAATGTCGGTACTGCTCCTCGGACTGGCGGCGGGAGTGCTGGGAACCGGTGGCGGCGGTTTGATTGCCGTATTTACCCACCAACGCGTGAAGCTGCCCCTGAGCGGCCTCCTGGGACTGTCCGCTGGAGTCATGCTTGCCGTGGTTTTTCAGGAGCTCATTCCGGAGGCAGTGGAGGATGGTGGCCTGATCCCCAGCATAGTGGGTTTGCTCTCAGGGGTCATAATTATGATAATCATGGATTATCTGGTCCCGCACGAGCACCTGAGCAATGCCGGTGAGGTGCAACCCACCTTCGTGCGCGCCGGCCTGCTGCTGGGTCTCGGTATAGCCTTTCACAATTTCCCCGAGGGGATTGCCATAGGAACCAGTTATGCCCACAACCCCGAGCTGGGTTACGCCATAGCAGTGGTGCTCGCCCTGCACAACCTGCCCGAGGGAATTGCCATGGCCATACCTCTCTCCGCCGGACACCTGTCACCTCTGCGGGTAGTCCTGTACACCATGGCGGCGGGGGTTCCCATGGGCATCGGTGCTTTCATCGGCGGCTGGCTGGGAGTGATCTCGCCGCTGCTGCTGAGTGTGGGACTGGGTTTTGCAGCCGGTGCGATGCTTTACATTACCTGTCACGAGCTGGTGCCCGGTGCACAGAGCCGGAGTCGCGGATATGCGGCCACACTGGGTATAGTCATCGGCGTGATCATCGGAGTCATCCTGCTCGGTCATCACTGAGCTTCAGCGTTCGGTTCGGTCAATCAACCGGTACTTGATGAGGGAGATCTGATTGGTCTTGGCTCGCCCGCGCCGACCCAGTATCAGATGATAGTGTCCGCTCACTTCGAAGACAGTCTCGAATACCTCAACGGACTCCCGGTCTACGTGATCCCGGAAGAGAAAGGGAAGCGTGAGGTGCCCTTCCCCCGGTTGCGGGAATACCTCGGCCGTGAGGTGGTGGCTGTCGGGACCGGACATGAGAACCACCTGGATTCTCTGGTCGCCAAAATAGGTCAGATCCCCTTCTCCGAAGGCCCGCTGCCCATCCTGGGTTGCCAGCAGCAGTCGGGCTATCGCTCTTTCCGTTGGTTTATCGGGGCAGTTGAGCATAACGATGGAAAAGCGGGTCTGGGCTTCGAGCACACCGAACTCAATTTCGATCTGCGAGAGCTGTTCCCCGCTGAGCAGGGGTATCCGGGAAGAACTACCTTCCACCATGGGAGTTAACCTCTTCTCATCAGGATGCAGGTGACCTGAAACTAACAGAAAGCGACCTGCGCTGTAAAGTTGGCAGCCGATTATGGGGTGATGCGGGCGACTGGCATCTGAGCGTCACTCTCCGACTGCACCAAAATTCTGCCGTCAGGTCGGGGCGGCAGAGTGAAATCTCTCGTGCAGAGTCCGGAACTTATCGCGGTGAGGTGAGTCCAACACTCCCAGAGGTGACTTCGGAAAGGTGGGAGTGATTGCATGGATATCCGACATATTCTGGCCGCCGGCGTGGTGATTGGTCTGGCCTTTTTGCTCATGGGACTCGGTTCGGTGCAAGAAGAGCCCACAGCTGGCGCAGAGCCGGAAGGTGCCGAGGGCACCATTGAGGTGGACGCCGTCGGCGAAGTGGAAGTGTCTCCGGACACGGCGCAGGTGAAGCTGGGGGTTGAAACCCGCGGCGACGAGGCTGAAGAGGCCACAGAGGACAACAGCACCCGGATGGCGTCAGTCATGGATGCTCTGCAAAAGATCGGGATCTCCGACGATGACATGGAAACCGCGGACTTTTCACTGCAGCCGGTATACGAGGAAGTTGAGCGCGATGAACGTGAGCTGGTGGGCTTTGCGGCCACCAACCAGTTGCTCGTGACCATTCGCGAGGTGCAGCAGAGCGGCGAGGTCATAGATGAGGCAGTTGCCGCCGGCGCCAACGTGGTCGGCGATCTGGATTTTCGGATTTCTGACCGCCAGGAGTACGAGGATGAGGCCATAGAAAGGGCAGTGGAGCGGGCCTGGAATAAGGCGGAGATTGCCGCCGATCAGGCCGGCGCCCGCATCGTGGGTGTCGAGGAATTGAACATCAGCGATGCGCGCGCCGAGATGCCCAGAGAGGTAATGGAGGCGCCCGCTGAGGACGTGCCGATAGTTGCGGGCGAGGTAAGTGTCAATGTCCAGGTCGATCTGGTATTGGCAGTGAGCCGCTAGAATGACTGCTCAGGTGAGGTGGGGCGGCGGCGTCTCTGAATGGGATGATGCCGCCTCCACCTCCGGGCTCCCGACCGACAACGCTCTCCCGCTTTGCAGGTGCAGTGAGGAAGGACCCCGTGCGTTCTCTGCCGAATGGCGAGATAGGGTGCACCCTGACCCCTTTTATGTGCGGGGGAGCGTGTCCGCAGCTACTGGTGGCCCCCATCATCTGATCATCGGGGATCAGACGATGGCATTTTGGTGACAATATCTCGAAGGAGTGCTCAATACCGCTGCAGAAAGTATATATAAACTGCGGGTCGGACGGAGCCGAAACGCAGGCTCACTGTGTCTGATTGCGAGACGGACAATACTACTGACTGAGTGGAGTGTCAGAATTTGCGAATTGCCTTCTTCAATGATACCTATCATCCTTACGTGAGCGGAGTCATATCCTCGGTGGACCGTTATACTGAGGCCCTGCGCAAGCGGGGTCACGAGGTCGATCTGTTCGTGCCCGGCCATTGGAGCGCACCATGGAAGGAAGTGCCGGACGATGTTCATGAGGTGCCGTCCTTTCCCGTACCGGGCTTCGATGGGCTGCGGGTGGGAACGCCGCTACTGGCGGAGGGGCATCTTTCGGTATCGCGCGGCGCAGAAGATCTGGATGTGGTGCACGCCCACTCCCCCGTCGTCATCGGTAGAGTTGGGGCGCGGCTGGCGGAGAAGCGGCAACTCCCCTTCATATTTACCTGCCACAGCATCTATCCCCGCTACTCCGAGTACGTTCCCCTGGTCTCCGACCTGGCTGCCGATGTGATCCGCGAGTACGTCACCGAATTCTGCACCTGGTGCGATGTGGTGCTCGCCCCATCACGTTTCGTCAAGCGCGTGCTCCGCATGTGGGATGTGACCTCCCGCATTGAGATACTGCCTTCCGGCGTGGATGTGGAGCAGGTGACCAGCGTCAAGCAATCACGCGTGCGGGATGCATCGGTGACGAGGCGCAGGCTGCTGTCTTCTGTGGGCCTGGATGAGGAGGACGGGGTGCTCCTCTCTGTCGGTCGGATAGATCCACAGAAAAACCTGGGATTTTTGCTCGATGTACTGGATCATCTCACCGATGATCTTTCGGCTCATCTGGTCCTGGTTGGAGATGGCCCCGCCCGCGACAGTCTCATGAAGAAGGCGAAAGATCGGGGGCTGAGCGAGCGGCTGCACCTGGTGGGCAAGAAGCCGTTTCCGGAGGTGGTGGAGTGGTACTGTGCGGCTGATGTCTTCTGCTTCCCCTCCACCTCTGAAACCCAGGGGCTGGTGCTGGTTGAGGCCATGGCCGCCGATCTCCCGGTGGTGGCGGTGTCCTCCGCCAGCTCCCGCGAGATCATCGATGATGGAGTCAACGGATTTCTGACGCGTGAGCGGCCGGTTGACTTTGCCGGGGCGGTGCGGCAGGTGCTCACCGATGATG
>PUMM01000046.1 GCA_003551365.1 Clostridia bacterium | reverse complement strand
GATATACAGCTGGAGACTGGGCACTACCGCATATTGCAGGTGCAGCGCACCAGCCTCCTGCTCGCGGATCCTCTCGGTCTGAGCGAATCTCACATGCGGGTGAAAATTCCATCTGCAGCGGGCCGTCTGGTGGATGAGGATTGGATCCTGGAATGCCGACTGGGCCTGCACGAGGGAAGGTGGATGATCACCTCCCTGCAGGAGATTCACATTCAATGAAACATACGACAATCCGCGGATGGTCTCGGATCTGCCAATCTGTGCTCGTTTGTCGTCACCCGGAAGGCATGATAGTCTTCTCGGCAGTAGAGGTATATTGTATGTCTGCATTACAGCACAGTACGGTGGACAACCAGCCCCGGCTGTGCTCCGTACCCGGGACATATGAACTCGCTGGTGTAGGCTGTGAACGGCAAGCGTCGCTGGGAGAACACGGGAGCGCAAAACGTTATCTGCAATGGGAGGCGAAAACACCCATTCTCGCCGACAAAGACAAAATTCCACTGTACATGGTGTGTGCATTCTCACTGTTTCACTATACTGCTATCGCCGTGGCCCGGAATTTCATACCGCTGCACACTGAGGCACTGGGAGCCGCTCCGCACATCACCGGAGCCGTAGTGGCAACCTTTGCATTCTTGCCGCTATTTCTATCCATACCCGGAGGAAGCATCGTGGACCGGGTGGGGGCAAGAAATGTCGCAACGGTGGCCGGGATATTCATGATGCTCGCTGCACTGATCCTAGTGCTTGTGCCTCGAATAGCATTCGTCGCTGTGGCACAGGTGTTCCTTGGTCTGGCTCACGTTCTGGTAGCCATCTCCACGCAGTCCTACGTATCCAAAATCGGCCGAACACACGAACGAGCCAATAATTTCGGTTTCTACTCCTTCATAACTTCCGTGGGTTTCATGCTCGGTCCCTTGATAGGTGGAGCTCTGGCCGACATGTGGAGCTTCGGCGCCACCTTCGCGGGAGCAGGTGTACTGTCTCTCGGCACCACCATTTTCGCCAGTAGACTCCCGCCGCCCAATAATGCGGCCTCAAAAAAGCAGGGGCAGCCCAGCGCAACACGTTCCCTCAGGAGTGTGCTGCGTGAGGGTCAGCAGCTGATGAAAGGCACTGCAGCCCGCCTGTCAGTGTTTGTGAGCATGTGCGCCCTGTTCGCTCTGGCCATCCGCACCAGTTTCTATCCAGTCTACCTGGAACAAATCGGCTACTCAGCCGGCCCAATCGGCGTCCTGATTTCCATCCAGGCTGGTGTTGGTATGTTCCTCCGCCCCATGATAGGAACACTGCTGCGGCGATTCCATGTCATGAACCTTCTTATATCGGCTCTGCTGGTAGGAGCTGTCGGCTTAATCTTCACTCCCCTGATGCTCGACTTCGCACCTCTCGTCGCCCTGGCCATACTGGCGGGAGTAACCACTTCCCTGACGCAACCAATCAGTATGATTCTTATGGCAGAGGGTTCTCGCGAAGAACAGCGTGGCGTGGCCATGAGCCTGCGCCTCACCGGCAACCGTCTGGTGATGCTGGTCGGACCCGCCGGTCTCGGCCTAATTGCCTCGCTTCTGGGCGTCCACTTCTGTTTCGTGCTATCCAGTGGCATTCTGGTGGCCGCCGCCATTGTTCTCGCTCTGTGGGGACGGCGGGGGGCGTCGGGCATACGAATCGAAGCCGGGTAGAGGCCGGCAGAGGAAACCTGACCCTGAGATGCTGCGGCTCGGGCAAGCACCGGAGAGGATCTCTCAGGAGTTCGAGGCAGTACGGGTGAGACAGTCGAACGCAACGATTTCCCGCCCCTCCATCTCATTTGTGCGGTATCCCCCACCATTTCCACTACAACCAACCCACCAACAGCGAATGAAAAACTAAATGTGTGCGCAGCAGAATTGCGAATTTCCCGGGTTTTTTACACCGAAGTGACTTTTATCGCATCGATGACGCAGGATATGGGCCCAACGACTAGAAGTGTGTCAGTAGCAGGCGCAGTCACAGGTGATGACCGCCACGGTACCTATGACCGGCCAGAGGAGCTCAATTACTGAGCAGAGGAAGTGTTGCCCGAACCAGAAGAATTTGACCCACTTCCACGCGGCTCTGTCGTGGGGAATGCGCGGAGAGAAGGGAGGGCACAACATTGGGCACAGAGGAATGCTTGGAGAAATTCAGCACACAGCTGCAGGACATTGAAGAAGAGCTGCAGGAAATCCGTGATGAGGCTGAAGCAAGCGACCAGCCCATCAAATCAATGGGAGCCATTTCATTCAATGAGGTTGTTGAGAAGCTCGACCTGACTCTGGACACCGCGGGAAACAATCTCGAAGAGCTCAAGGAATCCGGAGGTAGCAAACCCCGGGAACAGGTGCAGGAAGAAATCGAAGAGCAAATCGCCACCATGCAAGGCCTCCTCAGTTCACTCAGAGATATGCTCAAAGAATGAGACAATGAAAGACAGAGGCCGGAGATGCCTGGGGTCGCAAGCGACCCCAGCTAGGACCAGTGGGGTGAATTGTGAGTATACAGATTCACCCCACGTTGATTTGGAACGCACCTGCATAACAAGTCATGCGCAGCCCCTTCAACACCATTCCAAACTGCCCCGAGCAGCCCACCGCGAGATTGACCGGAAGACCAGGAAGGGGCAGCTGCCGGACACCTCCGATCCTTACCATGGTAACCGCTGTTTTCGGTTTCCATTTGCTCCGCGCGCCAATTGAATCTATAATGGAGACTCAAATGATCCATTGGAGGAATCAGTCGTCGTGATCGCGATTATGGGAGCATTCGGTGCAGGTGCTGTGTCCTTTTTTTCGCCCTGCATCCTGCCCATTCTGCCGGGGCTATTTGCTCATTTGCTCAATGGCGAAAGCGTGAGCAATGGGCGCTCGCTGTGGCAGGACATGGCGCGCGTTCTGCCGTTCGCGCTGGGATTCGGGTTAGTGTTTGTAGTCATGGGGCTGGCAGCCGGAGGAATTGGGCAATCTCTGCTGCAGTACCAGAGACACATGGAGGTCATCGGCGGAGCACTGGTAACTGCATTTGGCCTACACCTGCTCGGCGCACTGCAGGTTCCTCTGTTTAACCGGGGCGGTCTGGCGCCGCGGGGAAATCCCGGCGGGCTGGTGCTGGGCGCAGTCTTCTCCGTGACCTGGACTCCCTGTGTCAGTCCGATTCTGGCCTCACTGCTCCTGATGGTGACAGTCGAGGGTTCCGTCCTTTTCGGAGCAACGATGCTGTCATCCTATGCTCTCGGCCTGATGCTGCCTCTGGTGACCGCAGCCATTCTTTGGCGCCGCGCCCTGGGAATGAGCCAGAGCGTTCGGCGCTGGAGCCACATGCTGCACCGAATCGCCGGGGGAATTTTGACTCTGCTCGGACTGGCGATCATGACGGGATACTTCGAAAGAGTCACATCTCTGCTGGTGTGAGGTGGTATTGGATATGGATCGTAGACACTGGATATCTTCGTTTCTCATCGTGGCTCTCGTCGCCTTGACTCTGTTCCTCATCAGATCGACGGGTGCAGAAGAGGCATATGGCGACCTGGGTCACTCTCTCAATGAGATGACATTGCTGCAGGGAAGCGTGCCCGATCACGATGCCATGAGCATGCAGCCAACTCTGATAGTTGCCTGGAACACCCGCTGCCCAAGCTGCGTGCATGAGCTCAGGCACCTGCGAGACAACTATGACAAGCTGAAGGATGATCTTAACCTGGTCGCAGTCAACCTGACGGAGACAGAAAGACGTCTGGAAGACGTGGAGCAGTTTCTCGCAGAAGAAGACCTGCCCTTCACGGTCCTGGCGGACGAGAGGGGAGAGATCGCGGAACACTTCAACTTCCGCTTCATCCCGGCCAACTTCCTGGTGGACACCGACGGAGAACTGAGGAAATCTCAGGAAGGCCTGATAGAAGTGCAGACGCTGCGCAGCTGGTTGGAGTGAAGGTTGTCCACACTGCCGCCGGGTCTCACTGACGGAGGACCCGGCGGCACTAACCTCTCAGAATTCGGTACCCCCGGTCCACCGCGAACTCTGCACATGTACTGCAGGGAGCAGCGAGGTGAAGGTGCTCCACCAGTCGCGCTGCAGCTTACGATGCGATGAAAGTCGAACGGTGTTTTCGAACATGCGCAGAACGCTGTCAGTAAGCCGCATATTCCTCACTGGATGTCGGATCTTTCCATCCTCGACCCACATGGTACCGTCGCGCGTCGTTCCGGTCATGAGTACCTTCTTGGGATCGGGACAGTGCGTATAGTGAAAGCGGGTAACGAGAAGACCTCTCTCCATCTCGCTGATCATATCCTCCACCGTACAATTCCCGCCGGTCATAACCATATTTGCAGGCATACAGTGCAGGCTGCCGCGGCGGTAATGGGCATGACCGGTCGATTTTCTCCCCTCCCGGTGCGCAGAATATGAGTCATATACCGGACTGACAGCCTTTCCCCGATCAATGAGATCAACTCTTTCTTTTGGCACTCCCTCATAATCGAAGGGCATGTTCAGCGTTGCCTCATGCAGGCCGTCATCATGTATAGAGATATTCTCCCCGGTAACCTGCTCGCACAATCTATCGCTCATAAAACTCCTGTCTTCCTGAACTGCGTCGGCGGGAAACCCCAGGTACCCGAGGAAGCGAACAATATCGGCAACCGCATAGGGGTGAAACACCGCTTCATACTCGCCCGGCTCGAGAGCGCGGGGATTCTGGGCCAGCGCCGTCCGTTCAACAGCCTCTGCACCAACCTCCCGCGCATCTATGTCACAGACATCGCGGGCCAACGAATCAGCGTATCCCGTACCCGCCTCCCCCTCGAGGACCGTACGCAGATACGCGTGAGTACTGACATCGTGCACCTCGACGCCGAGCGAATTCATCACCGCCACTTCCTCCTCGACGATCGTGTGCGCTCCAAAAGCAGAGAAGTTCTGATCGGCCGCCGCCCTCACAACGCGAGCCACATCGTCGGCCCGATCACCCGCCGTATAGGAGGCAGTACAATCAAAATGGTTGTCCGTTTCACTGACCGGAATAGCCTCCGGAAGCGACACGAAATCCTCGTTCTCCTGCCCGGCTCGCGCCAGGTCTGTGGCTCGCTGCACAACCTGCGCCACTGACTCCGCATCCATCTCGTCTGTCGAGGCGACTCCCACCTTCTTCCCCACCACAGTTCGCACCATGAGTCGGCAGGTCTTCCGACGTACGTTCTGATGAATTCTGGAGTTGGCAAAACGGGTAAGTGCCAGGTCCTCACCGACCAGACGCGCTTCCGTCTGATCAGCATCAGAATGAGACAGGGCAGCATTCAATATGCTCAAACAACTGTCGCGGCCTATCATCTGTCCCCACCTACCTTTACACTGCTGAAGCGAGCCGGAGCGGCGCCGTGTCCTACATGAGCAATCTGCACGGGTTCACCTTTGGCGCAGCTGGGCAGTCCCCATACCTGCCACTCGTCTTCCCCAGCTACCGCATTGCAGCCCCTCCAGAATTCGGGAGTCATGCCCGTATACGCCGCGTCCTTCAGCATCCTGGTCAGCTTGCCGTCACGGATCTCCCAGGCTATCTCCGTTGCGAAGTGGAAATTGAGTCGCCGATCGTCCAGGCTCCAGCTCTTGCTGCCGTCCATATAGATTCCGCGTTCAGTGTCGGCAATTATCTCCTCCAGAGTCCAGTCGCCCGGCTCCAGATTGATGTTGGTCATGCGAACCATCGGTATGCTGTGCCATCCATCGGCCAACATGCAACCATTGCTTCTCTGGTTGACAGTAGCCGCGCTTTCTCTGTCGGTGATATAGTCGACGAATATTCCGTCACGGACAATGTCCACCCTCTGTGCTGGCACACCCTCGTCATCATAGCCAAACGTTCCCAGGCCTCCAGGAACCGTGGCATCGGCCGTAATATTCACAGCGGGAGATCCATAACGAAAGCTGCCCTGCTTATCCGGGGTGAGGAAGCTGGTCCCAGCAAAACTGGCCTCACTTCCGTATACCCGGTCCAGTTCTATCGGATGACCACAAGACTCGTGCACCTGCAGTGCCAGCTGCGAAGAGCCCAGCACAAGATCTGTCTCCGCAGAGGGGCAGGAATCTGCCCACAGCAGATCCACGGCCTCATCGGCCAGACATCTGGCACGATCCCGCAGCCCCCATCGTTCGATCTGCTCATATCCCGCGCGGGCCTGATCGCGAAAAGACCGGGTCTGAACCTCCCCTCTGGAAACAGCAGTCGCCGACAGCGATGCCCCCGTCTCAGTGAACTGCTGCTGGATGAAGGAGCCGTCACTGTTCAGAAACGTCTTCTCCTCATACCGAAAGTTCAGAGCTGCCGCAGCGACTCGGATCTCTGCGGGCCTTCGCATAATCGAGTCCAGCTCCAGCAGCAGGTCAATGCGATCCTCAGCTGCCACAGTCCGGGGGTCCGTAAGGCATGGCGTTCTGTAGGTATCGCAGACCGGCTCCTGCGGAGCCAGCTCCACCGGACGAGGACTCACCTGCGCCGACGCCCTGGCAATCTCCACCGCCTCTCCAGCAGTAATCCTGAACTGTTCATCATTCATATGGGCGCTGGCGGAAAATCCCCAGGCACCATCCACCAGTACCCGCACCCCGAAACCAACACCGTCCGAGGAGGATAGATGGGTGATCTGCCCATTCTTGATCGCAATGGGCTCGTCTCTTCTCCTCACCAAACGGACCTCGGCATAGGATGCACCCTGTCGCTCCGCCTCAGACACAGCCGCGCGCAGTCGCTCCTGCAAAATTAACTCTCCTCTCTGACACCACAAAGCAGCATCAAACCTCTATGATCATGTCCTCCAGCTCGCGAGGATAGTAGGTGATGAAGTCCATCCCCTCCTCAGTCACCACTACAGTATCGGAGTGGCGAAAGCCACCGAGCCCTGGAACATAAATGCCCGGCTCCACCGAGAAAACCATGCCGGGCTCGAGTACGGTATCGTCACCTGTGTCAAAAAACGGTGCCTCATGTGCCGGCATTCCGAGAGCATGACCCGTGTGGTGTCGCCAGGTGTCCATTATGTCGTATTTTTCGTAGACCTTCCGTACGGCCCGGTCTACTTCTGAACAGGGAGTTCCCGGACGGATAGTGTCAAACGCTACCTCCATCATCTCCATCATGTACTGGAAATACCGACGCTGTTCCCCCGATGGCTCGCCGACGAACATGGTCCTCTCCAATTCGCTGTTGTATCCTCCAACACCCGACCCTGCCCCAGTCACCAGGTTGTCGCCCTCGCGCATGATGGCATTGATGTTCACCGCGTGCGGCAGGGCGGAGTTTTCGCCAATCTGGCCGCGGAACCCAGCCATCGCACCCACGCGTCCCTTCGGCTCGTATGCCGGACCCAGCGTCTTCATCATGGCCATGGTTGCTTCTGAGCTGGCCTGCATGGACACTTCATTCTCGCTCTTACCTGGAGCACAGTAATCCTGCAGCAGTGTGTGAGCGAGATTGCCCCAACGAGCACTCTCACGTATGAGCTCGATCTCTGCAGGGGATTTTACCATGCGCATGTCCTCAATTACGGTCTGATCGACGCAGAGCTGCAAATCCGAAAGCAAATCGGTCAACAGAGGTCCACGGTAACCCATGGGACTGCCGTAGGCACGGCTTTCTGCCAACAGGTTAGCGTCACCCAGATTACGATCCCGCAGGGCATCCGCCAGATGCCTCATGGGATGCTTATCTCCCGGGTATTCAGGATAGGTCACCACTTCATCCAGCAGCTCGGCCGTCTCGGCGTGTTCAATTTCCAGGTGAGGCACAAAAAGAAATGATGACCCCTCCGCCGGAATGACCAGGGATGCCGGTCGTTCTGTCGATATGAAGTAAAAACCAGTCAGATAGAAAATGGAGAGAGTCGAAAAGGTTATGAACCCATCGCATTCTTTCTTGTCGACTACTTCCCTGAGATTTGCCTGGCGCTGCGCATATTCCTCTGCACTGATCTTGAGCCGCATTTGATTTCCTCCCATCAAACGAGATTGTGGAGCAAGCTTCTGCACTGTCACCAGCAATCCTTCACAGAACAACGGTGGCCCGAACGGTGAGTACGGGGCACATTTGTGGGGAGAATAACTGCGGATAAGATGAATGCCGTCACATTTGGCCGGACAATAATCCAGCTGCAACAGGGGGCAATTATGAGCGAATTCAGATTCTCACCCACTGCCAGCAGGGCACACGAAATCCAGTGGCACCCATGGGAGCCAGAGACATTCCGTCTGGCACAGCACACTGAACGCCCGCTTCTTCTCTGCATCTCCGCGGTGTGGTGCCACTGGTGTCACGTCATGGACGAGACAACCTACTCGGACTCTGCGGTTATCATCGCCTGCAATCGTCATCTGATTCCTGTGCGGGTCGACCGCGACCGCCGCCCGGACATAGATGGACGTTACAATATGGGTGGGTGGCCCACGACGGTCTTTCTCTCTCCGGCCGGCCGCCTGATAACCGGGGGCACGTACATACCCACTGAACACATGCTGCGACTGATAGACGAGGTACTCCATATCTACCAAACCCAGGGCGAACGTATCGGCAAGGGAGATAGAACCTTTCTCCGGAAGCAAGTCCAGAGCGGAAAGGGACAATCCTTCCCGCTTCTGGGACAGCAAACCCTCAACGACGACGAGCAGGAAAGTCTCGAGGATCTGGCCGACAAAATGAGGCAATCCCTCAATGACTCGTATGATCAGCAGCAGGCGGGCTTCGGTCACCCTCCCCGCTTTGCGCCCAAGTTCCCTTACCCCGAAATCCTCGCCGCTTTGTGCGGTGAACAGGAAAAGGGCAACCTACAGAATAGAGAACTGGAGATCCTGACCGACACTCTCGACGCCATGATGGAGGGAGAAATGCATGATCAGCAGCGAGGAGGATTCTTCAGGTACGCCACGCGCCGCGACTGGCGCGACCCGCATTATGAAAAGATCGCCTCCGATAATGCCCAGCTGGCAGAAGTGTACCTGCGAGCCGGACGGACCATGTCCGTCCCAGTATGGTGCGCAACTGCTGAGGGTACTGTGCAATATTTGATAGACACCCTGCGTCGTTCGGACGGAGCGTTTGGAGGAAGTCAGGATGCGGTCGAAGAATTTTACCGCCACCCCGAACCGAAGCGTGAGGTCCCGAGTGTGGACTCAACAATCTTCGTGGACGTAAACGCGAGAGTGGCATCTGCTCTGCTGCTGGCTCATCGCATTCTGGGGCGCGAGGAATACCGCGACCTGGCACTGCAGGCCCTGGACACGACAGAGAAGGTTTGCACCGGACAGGATGGACTTCTGCACCATTTTGCCGCAGAGGATGCCGATCGGGTGCCGGCCTTTCTCCAGGATTACGTGGAGCTGGCCCTGGCTCACCTGGATGCGCACGCAGCCACGGGCGACCGGGATTACCTGGAGCGAGCACTTTCACTGGCTGACGCGGTCAGAGATCGTTTCGGAGTTGAAAGAGGTGGATTCTCAGATATCCCCGGCGATCTTTCCAGATACGAGGGCATGCTTCGGCGCGTGAGAATACCTGTAGCAGAGAATGCTCGCGCCGCTCTTCTGTGTAGAAAAGTGGGGATAATCAGAAATGATCCCAGCTGGCATCAACAGGGGATTGGCACTCTCCGTCAGACCGCCCGACGCGCCCTGGCGGCCGGTCCGGCCAGCGGTGGGTGGTTGGCGGCCTTCTGGGAGTACAGGCGGCCGGCACCACACATTCGCCTTTCACTTCCAGATGACCACGATTATGCGATGCTGCAGGCTGCACAACAGACGCGGCACCGTCACGTTGTCATTGACGTTGACGACGGTCATGTGCGCAAACCGCTGGCCTACCTGTGCCGCGCATCCAGCTGCCTGCCCCCAATAAACGACCCGGATGAGCTGGTAGCAGCGGCCGATTCGAGCGGAAGTGAGGAAGATCCAAACTACTTGACCGAGAATGAGAGAGGCTCTGTTCCCAATCACAAGTGATTCTCTTACTTGCCTATGGGCCTCCACCATGCTGCCGTCTGGCGTAATCGGGGCGACACCACGGAAAAGTGAGGAAAAAGCCAGGGGATACGAGCAAATCACAGCCCTGGGCGGTAGTTCCGAGATCCGAAGACAGGAGGGTATTCTCCCCGGGTCCGAACCGGCATAACAGGAGTGCTACACATGATCTTCTGACCGCCAGCACCGCCAGATAATCGCTAGATGCTCACAACAGCTGGACTCCATGTTCCTTGCTCGAATCAATGGGCTGCATCTGTATACCCGCAACCAGGGCGGCAGACTACCTTGCACACAGCTATAGATACCGGGATGCATCTGAGCGCGGGGTTGGCACCCACCACTCCGTCCCCCTCGGCGTATTTATGTATTCAGGCCAGCGCAGATCAACAGGTGGAGCGAAATCTCTCGGGAGCAGGGGAGCAACCCAGTCACTGCCGCCGATTCCTCCTCCAGTACGGCGTTCAAATTCCGCGCGGGCACTGGCAAGATGGTC
>PUMM01000143.1 GCA_003551365.1 Clostridia bacterium | reverse complement strand
TTCCCTCACAGGTTATGAACCATCCACCGCTCTCCCACGAGGGCGGGAACGTGTAGTGGCGCGCATCGTGCCAGGTGCGGGTGAGCCATGGCTCGTCGCCCATTATCAACTGCTCTCCGGGGTACAGGTAGACACCGACACCGGGAGCCCAGTCCTCACAGCACATGGAGTCGCACAGTTGTCCGCAGTCTCCAGCCAGTGGGGTTACGTCGTCAGTCAGATGGTAGACGTTGGTCCACAGGTGCAGCAGCCCGTCGTAGCTCAGCAATCTGACCTCTCCTTCCCGTCTCAATACCAGTGTGTCACCGGGGAGCTGCCCGGGCAAGCGGTGGTGACTTCGCCGCCGGGGCGATCCCGGCCGTCATCGGGATTGTGCAGAGATGAGGAGAGCGATTCAGTGGTCCGATGTACCGCATTGCGGCCATCATGCAGAAGCTGACCACAGTGGGCCGCTGCCTCAACTGATGCGGGAGATCCCCGACACCCCAGTATACTGCACCGAGAGGGGTGTGGAGTCGCTGCGGGGACAGCAGGACGAGAAGTGGGACCGCGAACCTGTTCGAACGGGCGATACCCTCAATCCCGGCAGCACGGAACGGGTCTTTTCGAGGCTCCCATGCTGCACTGGCCCGATAGTATGATGCGTTATTTGCCCGAAGAGAAGATTCTTCTCTCCAATGATGCCTTCGGTCAGCTTTGTGGCACTGGCGCCATGTACAATGATCGGGTCAATCAGGTGGATCTGTACGGGGAAGCCGAGGAGTATTATGCTAATGCACTGACACCATCCTCCCCAAACCTGGTCATCATTGAGGCCCGGAGGAGAGTTTCGCTCTTTCCGGACCTGCAGCTGCACGGGGAGCTGAGGGCCCGTGCTTTCCGTATTGTGCATGGGGTGCAGCCTCTCCTGCGCTTGAAGTATGCGGGCTGCCCGGAGACCCATCCGTTCAGCCCTCCCTGGGTTTACTGCCCAACCGCTTCCCTATTTCTGCGATTGAGACTGCATCGAGGGCATCCAGAAGCTGCTTCTGGGCATCCGCCCACACTTCGTGCAGGGGGCAATCATGGCTATTTGCGCAGTTATCTTCCGATATCAGACAATCGCGTATGGCGATCGGATCCTCAATGGCATCGACTACCTGGCGTATCGATAGCTGGGCGGGATCCACTGCCAGCTGCAACCCGCCCCCCGGTCCGCGTTTACCGGTCACCCAGCCCTCATCTCGCAGTCTGGAGGCCAACTGGGGGACCAGGTTGTGCGGCAAATTGTACGATTCGGCGATTTCGCTGCAGGTTGCGGGGGAGTCACTCTCCTTCCCGGCAAGATAGGCAGCAATCAGCACTGCATATTCGGCCTTTCTGCTTATGTGTATGACGGCTCACCTTTTCCTTATGGCTTTGTGCGGGTAGGGGACAGAAATGGGTGTTCCCTACCCGCTCTTTTGCCAGCCGTGTACAGTTTAGCGCCCTGCCATCATCGCTTCAATGTCTTCTGTAACTTCGCCACTGGGCTTTATGTCGAAGTTTTCCACCAGGACCTGCAGCACGTCGGGCGATACGAACGCCGGCAGGGTGGGTCCCAATCTGATTCCCTTTACCCCGAGATGCAAAAGGGCGAGCAGGACCGCCACTGCCTTCTGCTCGTACCAGGCTATGTCGAATGATATGGGCAGTTCATTGATGTCCTCCACCTCAAAGGCTTCGGCCAGCTTCTGGGCTATGACTACCAGAGAGTATGAGTCGTTGCACTGCCCGGCATCCAGCACGCGTGGAATGCCGCCTATATCACCCAGGTCCAGCTTGTTATAGCGATACTTGGCGCAGCCAGCTGTCAGAATTATCGCATCGTCGGGCAGGTTGCGGGCAACTTCGGTGTAGTATTCCCTCTCTTTGTGCCGACCGTCACATCCGGCCATCACTATGAAACGGCGGATATCTCCGGCCTTCACCGCCTCCACCACGTCATCCGCCACATCCAGGACTGCGTTATGCGCAAACCCCACGGTGAGCGAGCCTTCCTCCAGCGGTTTGGGGGCGGGGCACTCTTTGGCGTGTTCAATCATTTCCGTGAAGTCCTTGCTTTCCCCCGGGGCCGGTTCGCTGATGTTCGTCATGCCCGGATAGCGCACGGGACCGGTGGTATACACCCGGTCTTTGTAGTTATCGCGCGGGGGGATCAGACAGTTGGTGGTCATGAGAATCGGTCCACCGAATGCGGCAAACTCCTGATTCTGCTTCCACCAGGCATTGCCATAGTTGCCGGCAAAGTGATCATACTGCTTGAACTGCGGATACGCCTGGGCCGGCAGCATCTCGCCATGCGTGTAGACGTCCACGCCCGCACCTTCAGTTTGCTTCAGCAGCTCTTCCAGGTCCTTCAGGTCGTGGCCGCTGACCAGGATGCCGGGCCTATCTCTCACCTCGAGCGAGACCCTGGTGGGCTCAGGGTGACCGTATGTTTCTGTGTTGACCGCGTCGAGCAGCGCCATGGTGGCGACCGCCATTTCCCCTGCTCTGAGATTGAGATTGACCAGATCATCGACGGTCAGGGAGTCGTCAGTTGTCGCGGCGAGTGCCTCCGTGATGAATCTGTCAATTTCTGTGCTCTTTGCGCCCAGGACCCGGGCGTGATAGAGGTAGGCTGCCATTCCCTTGACGCCGTAGGTGAGGAGTTCGCGCAGTGAACGTATGTTTTCGTCCTCTGTCGCAAAGGCGCCTGCACCGTCGGCTTCATCCTGCAGGTCGGCATCCTCTTCGGGGGTCCATCGGGCCGCCTCTGGAATCCGGGATTCATCTCCTCCCGCTGCACGGTACTGCTCAGCCAGCCTGTCGCGCACGGCAACAGCTGCGGAGATCTGTTCCGCGAAGTACTGCGGGTCAAAGTTCACATTGGTGATGGTGCTGAAGAGACCCTCGGTCACGTGCGAGGCGGCATCCGCTGGCACGTCTTCTCCCCGGCAGTTCAGCTGCTGGGCATAGAAGGAAACGCCCTTGAGAGTGTACACGAGTAGATCCTGCAGGTTGGCTGTTCTGGCATCCTTTCCACATACTCCCCGGACGGCACAACCTTCATTTTTGGCGGTTTCCTGACACTGATAACAGAACATTCCCATCGGTTGTTGCCCCCAATCATAACCAACTTGGTTAGTTATTATTATGGGGCATGCCCCGGGGATAAGTCAATGGGGGTCGCCAGATTATCGGCAGGTTTCGCGCTGCAGCCGTCACTGTACAGTCTCGCCCAGCGGTGAGTGCAGCTCACTGACGTCAGCCCACTGCGCAGAAGATCAGCGGTGACCGCTCCTGCCGCCGGGAGGAAGTTCGCTGCAGTTCCGGGAGCACACCCGCCGCCCGGCCGCAGTCACCCGGGGCGGAGAGGGGTTGGGCGGGTTGATCTGAACCGGGCTAGCTCTGACACCCCGTGCGATGCGCGGGACCGGCGATGGCGTCTGTTCTGCAGCTGTATGCGGGAGGCGAACCGGCGGGTGGTCTGTCCCCGGGACGCCGCGAATGATATCCTGTTGCAGAGACGAATGTCGATTTGGAGGGTTCACGTTGGATGAAGCGCGGGAACGCTATCACATACAGACGTACGGTTGCCAGATGAACGAACACGACTCCGAGGTGCTGGCCGGCATTCTGGAGCAGGAGGGCCTGGTCGAGGCGGAGGACATAACTGAAGCCGGCGTGGTCCTGGTCAACACCTGCTGCGTGCGGGAGAGTGCCGAGCAGAGGATTCTCGGCGAACTGGGGAGACTGAAGCTTCTCAAATATAAAAATCCCGATGTGGTAATGGGCGTGTGCGGCTGCATGGTCATGAACGACGATTCCCTGCAGGAGATCCGGCGCCGGGCGTCGCACGTGGACTTCGTCATCGGCACCAACCAACTGCACCGGCTGCCAGAATTTCTGCAGCGCGCCCGGAAGGAGCGCCAGCTGCTGGTTGAGCGCGATCGGGTGCACGACGTGCTGCCCACGGATCTGCCGCGCCGCCGCGCCTCGGGAGTGCGGGCCTGGGTGCCCATAATCTACGGATGCGACAATTACTGCGCCTACTGTATCGTCCCGTATGTGCGGGGACCGGAGAGGAGTCGCCCGCCGGAAGGGGTGGTCGATGATGTGCGGAAGCTGGCCGCAGACGGAGTGCGCGAGATAACCCTGCTGGGGCAGAATGTCAACTCCTACGGACACGACCTGCAGCGGGACATGAACTTTGCCGACCTGTTGGAGGTGGTGGATGGGATCCCCGGCATAAGATGGATTCGCTATACCACCTCACACCCCAGGGACTACAGCCATGAGCTGGTGGAGCGCATCGCCGAGCTGGATTCGGTGTGTGAGCATTTTCACCTGCCGGTGCAGAGCGGCAGCGACCGCATCCTGCAGCAGATGAACCGCGGCTACACCCGCGCACAGTACCTGGATCTGATCAACCACATCCGCGCGGTTCACCCGCACAGTGCCATCACCACCGATGTCATCGTCGGTTTTCCGGGCGAGACGGAAGAGGACTTCTGCGCCACCTACTCCCTGTTCGAGCGCGTACGATTCGACAACGCTTTCTCGTTTTTGTACTCTCCCCGCTCCGGCACCCGGGCTGCCCAACTGCCCGGTCAGGTTTCCCGCGAGGTCAGGGGAGAGCGACTGGATCGTCTGAATCAGCTGCAGCATGGCATCTCTCTGGAGTGCAATCGCCCGCTGGAGGGAGAGGAACTGACCGTACTGGTGGATGGGCCCAGTGAGCGCGATGCCTCGGTCATGCGCGGGCGCACCCGCACCAACAAACTGGTACTGCTGCCGGAGGCGGGCGACTGGGAGAATCAGTTCGTTCGGGCCCGAATCGAACGGGCCGAGCCTTACCAGCTGATCGGGCACGTCACCGGTGGGGATGAGAACTAGCCGGTTTCACTTACCGAGTACGGCGGTGACCATCCGCACGAAACACTCCTTTATGATGGGAGTTCGGGCCAACGGCCACAGAAATGGGCGCAGGGGATCCTCGGAGTAGTAGAGTACCTCTAGGGGTGCCTGCTGCAGGATGCTTCTGAACTTGCGTATGGTCATCCGGTTTATGTAGGAGATCTCCGCATGCGACCCATCTTCTCCCAGCCGCAGGCGGAGGCGCCGCTCCGCGTCCGGTTCGCCGGAGGTCAGCTGGTGATAGGCCTCGATCAACACGGGGGTTGGGAAGAATAGATGCACCCATGGAATGCCGATCGCGTCGGTCATGTGCGCGCCGTGCGGGTGGTAGTAGGGGGGGAAGTTGAGAAAGAGATTTCCGCCCGGTCGCAGAACCCGCCTGCACTCCCGCAGAGCGCTCTCTGGTTCCTGCAGGTGTTCGAAGGTGTCGTTCATCACGATGACATCGAACTGCTCACGGGAAAAGGGCAGATCCGCGGCATCGCCGGACAGGAAGGTGCAGTGGTCGGTGAGATCCTTCTCGCGCACAAAATCCTGGGCCCGGTCCAGCTGGTCGGCAGAGATGTCCACTCCCCAGACGTGCTCTGCTCCCAGCTCCGCATAGTAACAGGTCTTGCCGCCCGCGCCGCATCCTATGTCCAGCACCCGGTGGCCAGAGATTATCTCGGTGGGCCGGGCGAAGCCGCGATAGGTTCTGAGTGTCTCCGCTCCGCGCCGGTACTGCCACTCGGCATAGGACATGGAGCCGCCCGTCTCCAGATTGAACGGGTGTTCGGGACGGGAAAAGAAGCGGTTGATGAACTTGAGCAGAGCGACACTTCGACGCACGCGCTCACCTCCCCGTGCTGCGCAATTTAAGACAGTACCTACTTTTGTGTACAATACCGTAAGGGTGCGGTCAAGAGGAGACATCCCATCCTTGCGACCCCACGCACCGAAAGGAGGAAGCGATGGCCCGCAAGGAAGACGTAACGACCCCGATGATGAAGCAATTTGTGCGCATCAAGGAATCGTATCCGGACGACATACTGTTCTTCCGGATGGGAGATTTTTACGAGATGTTTTTTGCCGATGCGGAAAAAGCTGCCGACGTCCTGGACATAGTTCTGACTTCGCGCGACGGGGGCGGGGGAGTGCGAGTGCCCATGGCCGGCGTGCCGCATCATTCGGCGGACTCCTATATACAGCGCCTGGTTGACGCCGGCTACCGCGTGGCGGTATGTGAGCAAATGGAGGACCCGGAGGAAGCCAGGGGGTTGGTCGAAAGAGAAGTGATCCGGGTGATCACCCCGGGTGCGCGGATCGATGCCGGGGTGGTCGGATCCAAGCGCGACAACTTCGCGGCTGCAGTGGTGCAGCGGGGAGAGGCCTTCGGTCTGGCTGTGGCGGACATATCTACCGGGCACTTCTCCTGCGTGCAGGTGCAGGGCGACGATGCCCGCCGCAAGCTCATCGGCGAGTTCAACCGTCTGGGGCCGGTGGAGTGCTGCATGGATCCTGCGGCCGGGTCAGATGACGGGCTGCGCGAGCAGCTGGCGGACATCGGTGTGCTGCATTTTCCGGAACTGGAATCGTGGGCGTTTGGGGAGAGGGAGTGCGAGGAGCTGTTGTGTGAGCATTTCGGGGTGGCCTCGCTGGCCGGCTTCGGGTGCGATGACCGGCCGCAGGCGGTGCGGGCGGCCGGCAGCCTGCTCCGCTACCTGCGTCGTACCCAGATGAGCTCCCTGGGGCAGATCGTCACCCTCACCACCTATCGGGTGGAGGATCACCTGGTGATTGATCCGGTGGCCCGCCGCACACTGGAGCTCAGCGAACCATTGTTCTCTGACCGCCGGGGCGGCACGCTGCTGGAGACTCTCGATCGCACCGAAACGCCCATGGGCGGACGCCTGGTGCGGAGGCAGATGGAGCGCCCCCTGCGCGACGCGGCCTCCATCGAGCAACGCCTGGACGCAGTTGAGGCCCTGGTGGAGGATCCAGCCTCCCGCGAGCGGCTGCGCGATGCTCTGGCCAACATAATGGACCTGGAGCGGCTGGCCGGCCGCGTATCGCACGGCACCGCGGGTCCGCGCGATCTGGCGGCCCTCCGGGAGTCGCTGGGTCGCATTCCCACCGTGACCCGGGTGGTGCGGGAGATAGCGAGCAGCGGACCGGCTGACGGCCCCTGGGCGGCAGTCCTGCAGCGGATGGATGAACTGTCGGATGTGCGGGAGGAGCTGTGCGACAGTCTGCGCGAGGATCCGCCCGCAGTCTCGCGGGAGGGGGGCATTATCCGGGATGGTTACGATGAACAGATCGATGATCTGCGGGAGAATGCATCCGGGGGGAAGCAGTGGATTGCCTCCCTGCAGGAGCGGGAGAGAGAGCGGACCGGGATCAAGTCGCTCAAGGTGGGACACAACAAGGTCTTCGGCTACTACATAGAGGTGACCAATCCCAACCGCGACCTGGTTCCCGACTCCTATGAGCGCAAGCAGACCCTGGTGAATTCCGAACGCTACATCACTCCGGAGTTGAAGGAAAAGGAAGCGGTCATACTGGGGGCGGAAGAGCGCCTGGCCGATCTGGAATATGAGGTATTCGTCTCCCTGCGCGCGTGGGTTGCGGAGCGGGTGGATCGTCTGCTGCACACCGCGGGCGAACTCGCCCAGGTGGATGTGTTCATGTCCCTGGCCGAGCTGGCCGCGCACAATCAATACTGCCGTCCCGAGATCGTGCAATCGCCAGTGCTGGACGTGGTGGAGGGCCGCCACCCGGTGCTGGAGGAGAGTGATCTGGGGGAGCCCTTCGTGCCCAATGACTGCTACCTAGACTGCGACAAGCAGGCCTTTCTCGTGGTAACCGGACCCAATATGTCCGGCAAGTCGACCTACCTGCGGCAGGTGGGGCTCATAGTCATAATGGCCCAGATGGGCTCTTTCGTTCCGGCGCAGCGCGCCCGGGTGGGCCTGGTGGATCAGATATTTACCCGCATAGGAGCGGCCGACGATCTGGCGCGGGGACAGAGCACGTTCATGATGGAGATGACCGAGGTGGCCAATATTCTCAACAATGCCACCACACACAGCCTTCTCATCCTGGATGAGGTGGGGCGGGGGACCAGCACCTATGACGGGATCAGCATCGCCTGGGCCACCTGTGAATACATCCGACGGGCCCCTCATCTGGGCTGCCGGACGCTGTTCGCCACGCACTACCACGAACTGACCCGCCTGGCCGAGCACTATCACGGCGTCGTCAATTACTCGGTGGACGTGCGGGAAAAGGGGAGTGAGGTGGTGTTTTTGCGCCGGGTCGTTCCGGGTCCCACCGACCGCAGCTACGGGATTCACGTGGCCCGTCTGGCCGGGCTTCCCCCGCGGGTGATCTCCCGGGCCAATGATCTGGCGGCAGAGCTGGAGGAGTCCGCCGCCGCTCTGAGCTCATCGGATGCAGGGGAAGAACCGGAGGTGGAACCGGACATCCTGGGGCAGCGCCAGGAAGCCTTTCGCCAGATGTCCGTGTTTTCCGGAGAGGAGGAAGATGATGGCTGAACGGTCCATCCGTATCCAGATCCTGCCCGAGCACCTGCGCAATCGCATAGCCGCCGGTGAAGTAGTGCAGCGTCCGGCCTCAGTGGTCAAGGAGCTGGCAGAGAATTCTATCGACGCCGGGGCCCAACAGGTGCGCGTCGAGGTATCCCGCGGCGGCATGGATGAGATCGTCGTGACTGACGATGGAGAGGGAATGCTGCCGGATGAGCTGGAGTTGGCTGTACAGGCGCACGCCACCAGCAAGATAACTGGTGCAGCCGATCTGGAAGCCATTCACTCCCTGGGATTCCGGGGTGAGGCCCTGGCCAGCATTGCCTCAGTCTCCCGTTTGCGCATATTTTCCCGCGCCGACGGAGCGGATATGGGAGCGGAAATCGCCGCGGAGGGCGGCGAACTGGAAGAGCCGCGCCCCCGGGGCGGCCCGGTGGGCACCCGGGTGGAGGTTCGTAACCTCTTTTACAACACCCCGGCGCGCCGCAAACACATCGGGGCGGTGCGCACGGAGTTGGCCCACATCACCGGCACCGTGCGGGAGCTGGCCCTGGCCAACCCCGGCATCTCCTTTCATATGCACCGGGACAAAGAGCGGGTTCTGTTCACCGGGGGTGGTGGGGATCTGCGTCGCTGCCTGGTGGAACTTTTCGGGGCCGACGTCGGGGACGAGCTGCTGTGGATAGGAGGAGGGGACGAGCGCATAGACGGCTACGTGGGGACTCCGGCGCTGAGCCGGGCGCGGCGCGACCGACAGTATTTCGTGGTAAATGGCAGAATCGTCAACCATGCGGGTATGCGGGCAGTACTGGAGCGGGCGTTTGCCGGGTTTCTGGAGCGCGGGCGCTTCCCCATTGCCGCGGTCACCCTGCACCTTCCGCCGGGCGATGTGGATGTGAACATCCATCCCACCAAGCGGGAGATTAAACTCCTCGATCAACGGCCGGTGCTGGGCAGCCTACACAACCGGGTGCGCGAGGCACTGCTGCAGATGCCGCCCCCTCAGTGGCAGGTGGCAGAATCCCGGGGGGATGAGGACCTTCCGACGCAGCAGGGGGAGCGCCCTTCTTCCTCGCAGGTCAGCTACTTCGCTGAGGCGACGGGAACCGAGCGTGAGGATACGGAGGATGAGCGGGGATCATCGCCCTACGGTGCCCTGCATCCGTTGGGGCAGCTGGATGAAACCTACATAGTGGCGCGCGGCCCGCGGGGACTGTATCTGGTGGATCAACACGCCGCCAGCGAGAGACTGCACTTTGAACTGGGTCTCGCGGCTCTGCGGGAGGGAATATCATACTCCCAGCAGCTGGCGGTTCCCCGGACCATCGAGTTGGATGGGGATCAGCTGGAGCGATGGCACAGTATGCGTGACGACCTGGAATCCATGGGGTTTGCGGCAGAGGAGTTTGGCGGTACCACCCTCATCGTACAGGCTGTGCCGGTGTTCACCGATGAGGAGGCCTCGCCCGAGCTGGTGTCCGAGGTCCTGGAAGAACTGGCCGAGGTGGGAGCGACACGTCCCTCTGCCGAGACGCTGGCCACCGCCACTGCGTCCTGCAAACGGGCCCTGCGCGCCGGCGATCGTCTCAGCGAGGCGGAGATGCGTCACCTGTTTCGGAAAATGAGTGAGCTGGAGCAGCCCAATACCTGCCCACACGGGCGTCCGACCCTGATCGAGATTTCCCGTTCCCGGATCGCCCGCATGTTCGGCAGGAGATAGGGGGACGGAAATGGGAGCGCGAATCGTGGTCGTGGTCGGACCCACCGCGGCGGGCAAGACCGAGCTGGGCATCCATCTGGCCCGGCACTTTTCCGGTGAGATCGTCTCTGCCGATTCCATGCAGGTCTATCGCGGCATGGATATCGGTACGGCCAAGCCCGGACCCCGGGAGATGCAGCTCGCGCCGCATCATCTGGTAGATGTGGCCTCTCCAGATGAGGAATTCAGTGCGGGCCGATTCAAGAAGCTGGCGCGTCGCGCGGTGCGGGATATTACCGCACGCAAAAAACTGCCTCTGGTGGTGGGTGGGACTGCACTTTATGTCCGGGTGCTGCTGTACGACTATCCCCTGGCGGAAGTCCGCCGGGACGACCGACTGCGGGAAGGGCTGTACCGCCGGGCAGAGGAGGAGGGGCGGGAGGCTCTGCACGCCCAATTGGC
>PUMM01000117.1 GCA_003551365.1 Clostridia bacterium | reverse complement strand
AGATGATAGGGGCGAGCACTTCGGATCGGACCTACTTCATCGGGAGCAGATTCCAGAAACACCCCCAGCAGTCGAGTGAAGCCCCCTTCCGCCATGACCTCAAATACCAGATCTGCCGCGGCCAATCCCGTGTGGGGGCGGGCCTGGGGGTGATTATCCATCATAACCAGGATCGGCCGACGAACTACCTCAGACTCATCTGCCGGCAGATTGGTCAGGGGATTGCGAACCCCGGAATAAGTCGGGTATTCGGGCGGCCTCTCCTCTTCCTCGCAGCCGCGCTCGGGGGCGGGCTCCAGCGGTTCTTCCGGTTCCGGTTCGAGATCTGGATCCCGTTGCGAACAGGCAATGAGTGCGCCGATTGCGACGGCTATTATCAGAAGCATTACTGCGAGTTTCTTTCCGGTCAAATCGTCAACCTCCAGATCTGCGCATCGGGCGCAGGGTAGCCCAACCAATAGCAAAGATGATCATCGCCCAGATCAGCAGCACAGCGGGCCGCTGCTGCAGAAGATGCTGGAACTCCGCCCACATCCCGGGCAATGCCGGACCCAGGATCACGGCAAAGACGAGTAGCGCTGCAAGTGCGGTCAGAAGAACCGCTCCGGCTGCCGCGTTTTTGGCGTGCCGGACCAGCGGGTGATACTCACTTACCATCACATCCATGGTCAACTCGCTCACCATGTTCAGCAGCTGAACGACGGGCACCGCGACACAGGCCCCAAGCAACACGGCCCATTCCAGTTTCGACGGTGCTGCCAGCGCGGCGAGAGACAGGGCTATTGCGGCCAGCAACAGATGCCAGCGAAAATGGGGTTCTCTCACCCAGCCGGCCCGTAGCCCGGACACTGCCCAGCTGACCGCCTGCGGGAATCCTTTCTCAGACCGACCGCGGGAGCACATCAGACAGCACTTCCTCAGTGACACGGTCCATATCGGCTCGCTCCCCTTCATCATCGTGTGTCCATCCCAGAAGGTGGAGAGCACCGTGACAGGCAAGTAGGGCTATTTCGTGCAGTTCATTCTGCTCTTCACTCATATGCTGGGGGCATATCATGATATCTCCCAGCAGAGTCAGGCGTGTGGGATCGGAGAAGCCTTCCCGGCCCTCCTCCAGGTCAGAACCCGACACGACAAAGGCCAGAACGTCCGTGGCACCGGCAGCCCCGCGATATTTCTCATTGTAGTAGCGCATGGCTTGCACATCCACAAAGGTCACATCGACCACCCAGCCGGACTGTCCAGAGGGCAACTCTGCCCGGTCGCAGGCCGCGCGAACCGTGCGTCTGACCACCGGCTCAGCGATCCTCGGATACCTCACTTCTCCACTTCTGCTCGTCTGAACGATGATCATGCCCATCGACATCCTCCTCCTTCACCTCCGCCAGCAGTGACTCCGGATACTCGAGGCGATGGTGGAACGCCCCGGAAAGCACGCGGGTGAAGGTGTCGCAGACCAGATCCAGGTCCCGGAAAGTAAGATCACATTTGTCAAGCTGTCCATCCTCCAGGCGATCATGAATAATGTTGCGTACCACCCCACGAATGCGGTCGGGGGTGGGGCGGGCCAGACTGCGCACTGCCGCCTCCACCGAATCGGCCAGCATCACCACAGCGACCTCCTTGGACTGGGGTCGAGGACCGGGATAGCGATAGTTGTCCTCCGGAACATCCTCTTCGCTGTCCTCCCGGGCCCGTGCGTAGAAATAGCTCACCCGACGGGTCCCGTGATGCTCGCGGATAAACTCCACGATAGCCGAGGGCAACCCGTAATCCTCCGCCATATCAATGCCATCCTTGACGTGGCTGATGATTATCAGGGCACTGAGATTTGGCGAAAGCTTATCGTGCGGGTTTTCTCCCCCGAACTGATTCTCGATGAAGAAATAGGGGCGGCGAGCCTTGCCTATGTCGTGGTAATACGCACCGACGCGCGTGAACAGCGAGTCTCCGCCCACCTCTTCTGCCGCAGATTCGGCCAGATTGGCCACGGTCATACTGTGATGATAGGTCCCGGGGGCGCTTTCCAGAAGAAGCCGCATCAGCGGGTGATGTGGGTTGGCCAGTTCCAGGAGTTTAACCGGAGTGAGAATCCCGAAGAAGGTCTCCAGAAACGGCAGAACACCTATGGCGACGACGGCAGATACTATGCCGTTTGCGCCCGCCCACAGAACGTTACCCCACAGGGTCAGATCTGGGGCGGAAATGCCGCCCGCCTGTTGAGCGAGAGCCAGCAATGCCACCACATTGGCGACACCGACACCGATACCGGTCCGCATCATGTCGGTCCGCTCCTCAATACCGTCTGATGCCATTGCGGCGACCGTCGCTCCCACCACACTGACCACTACAGCGTCCACATCTCCCCCGACCATGACGGCGCTGCTGAGCCCCATGGCCAGGCCAAACACGAGGGAAGTGCTCCCATCCAACAGTATGCCCAGCAGCATGGTTCCCGCCGCCACGGGCATGAGGAACGGTGACAGTTCCACGGCAAATCGACACACAAACAGTATGACGATGAACACGAGTCCGGCCAGCACCAGCTTCGATTCCGAGGCAAGTATCTCCGGGCGAAATCTCGCGAGATAGGTTGCTATCAGTACCAGCAGCAGCAGTGCATACAGTACGGCCCCGGTGTATATCTGCCATTGTACGCCGGCATCCAGCAGGCCGGCCTGCTCTATTCGCACCATATCATTAGCCGTAATGGTAGCTCCCCCGCTGACAATTATCTCCCCGCGGCGCACCGTGACCGGGGCAACCTCCTCACCGGCCAGATCCTTCCGCCGCTGAGTCTCGGCAGCATTGAACAGCAGGTTGGGACGCAGAAGGTCACTTCCCATGGCTCCAATTATCGACGCCACCCCGCCGGATTCACCGTTCCCGGTAACGGTCGCCAGCAGCCGTTCACGATGGGGTTCGAGGCTCTCCGCCTTGACACCCTCAGCAAATAGAGCATGATATGTATCGCGCAGGGACTCTGCCGCCGCGGAAAACTCACTCTCCGGGGCGGTCAACAACACGGTGGCCTCCTCATCGGTTATACGGGTGGGCCAAAAATCTCGCAGGTTTCGCACATGATCAGCCCGCTCAGCTGCGAGAAGTTCCACTCCATTATTCTCCAACAAGACACTCCTGGTCCGAAGATCGGCGAGACGTCCCATGACCTCCTCAAACTCGGCGGTTGCGCGCCCTCCCACGCCCGGATCCTGCTCATATACATCGGGGACCTGCTCCATGGCCTCGCGACGCAGTTCGTCCGTGGCGGACTCATCAACGAAGTCGGACTCCGCCCGGAGGTCGTATGGCGCGGTATCGCCGACATCCACGTCCAGCTGCTCCGACGTGAGACTGCTGATGAAAAGCGCGGAGAGAAGAACGAGAAACAGCAGTCCCCAACAGAGGCGACGAAATGGCGAGCCCTCCTGCAGGGGAGAGGCGGCAAGCACTCGCCATCCCGCGCGGATCCAGTCCCCGAGCTGGCGAATCCACCCGGACTGCGTCCTCCGCCTATTCCTCGTTCTCAAATTCCTCGTATGCCTTGATGATCTTCGTGACCAACGGATGTCGGACCACATCTCTTTCACTCAGATAGACAAATTCTATGCCATCAATTCCCTTGAGAATTCTCTGCACCACGACCAGCCCGCTGTCGCTTCCCTTCAGGTCTATCTGGGTTATGTCCCCCGTGATGACCGCGCGGGAGTCAAAACCCTGGCGCGTCAAAAACATCTTCATCTGTTCCGGGGTAGTGTTCTGGGCTTCATCGAGGATGATGAAGGCGTTATCGAGAGTTCGTCCCCGCATGTAGGCCAGCGGGGCAACCTCGATGATTCCTCGCTCCATCTCCTTTTCAAAACGATTGGGGCCAATGATGTCGTATAGTGCATCATACAGGGGTCGGAGGTACGGATCCACCTTCTCCTGCAGGTCACCCGGCAGAAAGCCCAGCTGTTCTCCCGCCTCCACGGCCGGCCTGGTCAGGACAATGCGGCTCACGTGCCCGTCCCGCAGGGCTGAACTCGCCTGAGCCATGGCCAGATAAGTCTTCCCCGTACCGGCCGGGCCGATTGCGAAGGTGATGGGATTATTCTGCATCATGGACAGATACAGCTTCTGCCCTTTGGTTTTGGGCTTTATCTTCTTGCCCCGGGAGGTCACCACAACGGTGTCTTCATAAATGTCGTCGAGAGGTTCTTCATCCCCCTGCTTGGCCAATCCAATCGCATACAGGATGGACTGGTCGTTTATCTCATTGCCGGACTGCAGCACCCGCATTAGCCGCTGCAGCAGACGATGCACCTGATCCACGGCATCCGGCGGCCCCACAATCGTCAGCTCGTTCCCGCGGCTCACCAACCTGATAGGAAAGTGTTCTTCGAGAAAGTCCAGGTTGCGGTCCCCGTGACCGAAAAGCTGAACCGCCTTCGCATTGTCGTCAACGCGAAAGACTCGCTCTCTGACCTGCTGAGACTCCTGAGACGTCGCCATGAGTGGTGGTTATTTCACTCCTTCTGATCATGTTCTTGTATACATACAAGCTAGTACGCATCCGGTCGGAACTCAAGGTTCCCCGGCTCCACCGGTCGCTCTTGCCCTATACTCTCAATTGCCTCAACGCTACACTGTACCACAACCTGCTCCTCATCCCGCTGCAACACACTGCAGCTGCAACTGATGACTGCCCCCTCCGGCCCGATCTCAGTTCTGATCTGGTGCTGAACCCGGGCACAGGCTATTCTGACGGCCTGTTCCTCACTCAGGTTCCTTCTATAGCTCGACATTTCTCTATGGTATAGCCTTTCGACGTATAGGGGAAGAGAAACCATATTCCATGCCATAAGAGGGCGGCGCTCCCGAACTGTGACATATTGTGAAAACGGGATCTCGCTCCCTCCGGCTATGGCTATGGAATGGTCCTCCCCCACGGCGATCAGCGTCCGTACATGCTCCCTGCCAGTGGGTACATGCACACCTCTGGACAACCGGACCACTTTCTTTTCAGTGTACCACACCACCGCCATTATTTGTCCCCTTGCGGCCATTTCCTCCCCGGCAGGGTCAGCGCGTTCTGCCCGTATCAGCACCGTGCCCTCCCTGACTTCATCGCCTTTTTGCACCAGCGGCACTCCAGCCAGTACCAGCACATCGCGCACAATCCCCTCGCGGGAAGCGACTATGTCTACCACCCCTGCAGGTTCCGGCAGGTCGCCCACCCGCTCAACCACCCTGATAATCACCCGAACGCCACTGCGCTGCAGGGCAGCCCAGGTCACAAATGGCAGTTCCCTCTCCAGCCCCCGCGCCACCTCCCGCATGTCAAACTGATAGAAGGGGATGCCCGGCGCGACGCCGAGGCGGCGTGCTGCAGCAATGACTTCCGCCGGCTCCCGCTCCTGCAGGCCCTTCACCTCCACCGTCCACACAACAGACGACGAGACGAGGAGCAGGAACAGACAGAGCAACAGGCCAATCAGCATTGCTCTTCGCCGGAACAGAGCCCGCCAGCGAAACAGTGCACCGCGTCGGTCCCGGATCTGGACTCGGCAGCCAGATTCCCTCGCTACCGGGCGAAGATCTCGGAAGTCCTCTGCCCGCACCCAGCACTGCAGATGACCTGGACTCCATCGCACATCTCTCAGCCATATACCGCGCCCCGCAGCCAGGTTGATGAAGGCTTCCAGACGTCTACCCGTCACCTTTAGACGGACTGACCCCGGATCCCAGAAACCAACTCCCCGCACACCGTCACCCCCGTCCCGGCGAGAAGGCAATGCTATCGATACTGCCGTTCAACAGAATTTCCTCATCGTCAATGGAGGTGATCCGCAGGTCCTGTCCCACGATTCTCATCTGACCCCGGCGAAACCCCACGACCACACATCCGGCGTCGAAATGTGCTATTCCCCTGTGGTTTTCAATCATCAGCTGTTCTCTCCCGAGCACGGTCAGACGGGGAAGATCGAGTATCACGTCTTTTGGCAGTTCAAAAAGATCTATGAGCGAGCGCCGCACCGGATATCACCTTTCCGGTGCAATTGTATGTCCCAGCAAATCCGATTATGGCCGCCACCTGGCCTGTGCCCCGTTGATGGCGATAATGATTTTCATCCTTGACATGCAGCGTGCAATGCGCGAAAATATATCGTAAATGCAAATGGTTATCATTTTCTTGCACATAGACTGAGGGAGACGGGGGATTTCCGGCCGCCATGCGACGCGCAATCGCCAGAATGACTGCCAGATGGGAGAAAATAGCCAGCAGCAGTGCAACGCTGGCCGAGCTGTACTGTCTGCCATATCGTGAGGTAGTGCGACGAGAGATCGTCCTGGCGGGAATCAGACCGGGTCAAACCGTGTTGTGTGTGGGGTGCGGCGCGGTGCCTTTCACCGCGGTGCATCTGAGTCGACTGGGGCTGGTAAAGGTGGAGGCGCTGGACTGCGACCCCTCCGCGGCCGCAGCAGCGCGCGACTGCGTGCAGCGGCTCGGCCTGGATACGGAGATCCGAATCTGGCACGCCGATGCCGCCGAGGTGATCCCCGCGGATTTTGATGCAGCGATCGTGGCCCTGCAGGCGGAGCCCAAAGGGGAGATCCTCGAAATGCTGCTCGCCGCTGGCGCCAGTGAGGCCGGGATCGTTTTTCGATCTGCCAGTGCGAGCTTTGGCGGCCAGTACGATGAGCTTCCCAGCAGATACCGCCCGCATGGCTGGACGCGGCAGAACATGAGGACTTTTGATCGATCCATTCTCTACCGGATCCCCGCGAAGAGATTGAACAGGGGTATCAACTATGCGTTATGAAGAAAGTGTAGGGCTCGTCAACGTGACAGGGGGAGCCATAGGAGCTCTGGAGAGAATACTTGCGGGCTGTCCCGGGCTTGGCCTGCGGTACGGGCGCAGATTCTATAGCGATCTGGTGGGCGGAGAGCTGAAGCATGCCGATCTGCCGTCGGGAAGCTCCGTGCTGCACGTGGGCTGCGGCGCCCTACCGCTCACCGCTCTCAGGTTGGCCCGCAGGGGGTTTTCCGTCACTGCATTGGACCGGGACCCCCGGGCGACAGCTGCAGCGCAGAGATTCCTCCGCCGACAACCGGAAGCAGGGTCGATTCAGGTCAAAACCGGTGACGGGGGATCCATCGATGCTCGCCCCTACGACGCGGTCTGGGTTTCACTGCACGTTCTTCCCAGGGAGCGCACCCTGCGGCACCTGCTGCGGAGCATGCGCCCCGGGGGAAGGTTGGTCTATCGTAACCCGGACCCGGCGAAAACACTCCGGTTCCTTTATCCCCTGGTATCTCCCGAAAGACTCACACGCAGCGGAGAGTTCACCGTCATGGGAGCCGAGCTGGGAAAGCAATCCGTAGTCATTACAAAAACTCATCGGGAGGAGGACGAGACCATGTCAGCGGACAGTATTCCACGTGCGGTGGAGGGAACTTCACTCGAAAACCTGGTTGCGCGGCACCCGGCCACCATCAGTTTCGTGCCCGATGACTCCCAGTTTGCCCCGCTGGGAATCAGACCTGGCAAGAGCGTCACGGTGCACTGTCGTCACCCCCTGGGCGGTCCGGTTGTGATAGAGATAGACGGTCGCCGGGTTGCCCTGGCCCGTGAACTGGCTGGGAAAGTGCAGGTGTCTGGAGCGGGGGAGGCTGAGGATTGGTTGAAGCGTCAGATCGCAGCAGCGGAAAACTGATACTGCTCATTGGCCCACCCAACGTGGGCAAGAGCGTGATCTTCGCTGAACTGAGCGGCATGGACGTAGCCATGGCCAATTATCCGGGAACCACCGTCGACTATACCGAAGGTGAGGCAATTTTCGGAGACAGTCGGGCCAGACTGATCGATGTGCCGGGGACCTATACCCTGGAGGCCTCCAACGAGGCGGAAGAAGTTGCGGTAAAGATGCTGGACAGAGAGCCAGATCTGGTTGTCTGCGTGCTGGATGCGGTCAACATGGAATCCAGCATCTACCTGGCTCTGCAGGTGCTTTCCCACCGCCTACCCACCCTGGTCGCTGTAAATCGCATGGATCTCCTGCGGGAACGCGGCGCGAAACTGGACGTTCCGGCACTTTCGCGTGCACTCGGTGCGGATGTCATAACCACAGCCGCAGTGGCCGGAGAGGGATTGGATGCATTGCGGGAGTCAATCGGCGCGGCGCTGGGAGCTGCGGATGATCTGCGCCCTGCTGACCGCCCCCCTGTCAGTTGGCGGCAGGCAGAACGGATCCGCCACACAGTGCTCCAGCAGGAAAATCGATCCGTAAGTACGCGACGCGAGATCATCGGTGATGCCACCATGCGTCCCTGGCCCGGGCTGTTGATCGCCCTGGGCGCACTCGCTGCGGTTTTCGCTGTGGTGGTGGGTCTGGGGATGGCCCTCCGGCAGTATCTGCTATTGCCCATCTTCACGGGAACGATAATTCCGCACATTGTGAGCCTGGTACGGGAAGTTGTCCCACCGGGTCTGCCACAGAACATTATGGTCGGTGAATACGGTTTCCTTACCAAGGGAATCGAATGGCCCTTCACCCTGGTGATGCCGTACGTACTGTCCTTCTACCTTGCGCTCAGCTTTTTGGAGGACACCGGATACATGTCGAGACTGGGCGTACTATTGGACGGCCTGCTGGGAAAGATTGGACTTTCCGGGGCTGGCATTATTCCACTCCTGCTGGGATACGGCTGTGGAATCCCGGCCATCATGTCCACTCGAGCACTGTCCTCGCGCAAGAACCGTCTGACCGTGTCATTGATGGTCTCTCTCAGTGTTCCCTGCATGGCCCAGACCGGGGCCTTCATCTCGTTGCTCGCCGCCCGCTCCATCGGAGCGCTGGCATTCATGGCTGCTCTGTCCATTGTCGCGCTGGCAGCCACGGGAGTCATTCTCGGGCGCATCCTTCCCGGGCACACCGCCCCGACCCTCATGGAAATTCCCGAGATTCTCATGCCCAGACCGGGCGTTCTGGCCAAGAAGTTGTGGATCCGTGCCAAACACTTCGTGGGGGACGCCGTACCGGCAGTGGTTGGCGGAGTGGGGGTCGCCGCTGTCCTGTATGAGACGGGCCTGATGATTCACCTCGGGAGGGCTCTGCGCCCGGTGGTTGCTGGCTGGCTACATCTGCCCGAAGAGGCGGCCGTTCCCATTCTCTTGGGCATATTCCGGCGTGAATTGGCCGTCCTGCCCCTTCTGGACATGAACCTCACCACGCTGCAGCTGGTTGTCGGATCAGTAGTGGGGCTTTTCTATGTGCCCTGTGTGGCCATGGTGGCTGCTCTTATGCGCGAATTCGGTGCGGGGTTCGCCGTGACCATCCTGGTCATCACCACCGTATTCGCCTTCCTCCTCGGAGGTATAGTGGCCAACGTGGGCATACTGCTCCTGCCCACATAGGCATGTGCGAACGAGTCCGCACGAAAGGAGAATCTACCGGTGTTGAGATGCACAGCTCTTCTACTCGGATTGCTGGTTCTGATCCTCTCATCCCCCGCCGGGGCTGAGCCCCTGCAGGCACAACCTCCGGACCCGGAGGAAGACACCATCGTACATCGTGCGATGGTCACAGGAGTAGAAAAGGACGATTCAGCTACCTCCCAACAATGGGGAGAAGATGCATTTACCCAGATTGTAACAGTTGAGTTTACTTCCGGTCCCCGCGATGGTGATGAACATACCCTGCAAAACCATATAACCGGCAACCCCGCCTACGACCTGCACCTGAGCGAGGGAAACACCGTCCTCATCGGCGAGACTGCAGGCGACCTGTACGTCATGGATTTTGCCCGCGATAGCTCGCTGATGTGGCTCGTCCTGGTCTTTGTGGTTGCCATCCTTCTAGTTGCAGGGCGCAGGGGAGCTAGCGTAGTGATCACCCTGGTACTCACCGGGCTGGCCGTGTATTACGTCCTGATTCCCGCAGTGCTGGCCGGAAGAAACCCGGTTTTGATGGCCATAATGACCAGCGCAGTGATCGTATCTCTCACTGCAGTCCTGGTGCTGGGGGTAAAGGGGAAGACTCTCGCGGCAGCTGTGGGCACAATTACTGGAGTGTCGGCGGCAGCCGCGGTAGCACACATATGGAGCTATCTCAGCCACCTCATGGGACTACATACACAGGACGCACAGATTCTCTACCATTCGATGGAGACCCCGCTCGACTTCCGGGGCCTGCTGCTGGCCGGGATGATCCTGGGAGCCCTCGGCGCCATAATCGACGTGTGTGTCTCCATTGCGTCAGCGGTGGAAGAAATTCACTCTGCCGACAGCAGCCAATCCATGCGTCGGCTGTTTGGCTCCGGGTTGAATGTCGGGCGCGACATCCTCGGCACTATGGCCAACACGCTGATCCTGGCCTATGCGGGAGGGGCCCTCCCCCTCCTCCTCTTACTCACCGCGCATCGGATGGACGGTGTAAAGGTGATCAACCTGGACCTGATTGCCACTGAGGTGGTACGGGCCATGAGCGGCAGCATCGGCATGGTGCTCTGCGTACCGGTGACCGCACTGACCGCAGCCTACATCCAAACCCGCAGGAGGCGCGGCATCCGCAATGCCCGGTCCGTCCATCGGAGGCGGCCACGTCGATCCGAGCGATCCGGAGACCGGGGCGGGGAGTACTCCTGACAGAGTGTGTTGGTGGGGCTGGACCGGGCAAAGCTGATTCTGCTCTCGCTCTTTCCGATCTCCCGTCGCGACACCAGCAACCGGGGGATAGTTCCCCGGCACTGCGCCGGGGAACTATGAATAGCCAGTCTGGGCGCTCATTGCCCCCGTCTCTGCGACACAGGTGGTCTATGGCGGCGCATGGCCCGGGGTGGGCCGAGTACTTCCGCCAGCATAACGGCCGTAGCCATGCCTTCCGGATCAGTGAGCTTCTTTGCCAACCCTTTCTTGGCTCTGCTCGGCCGCCTCTGCGTGCGGGGCCGGTAGGTCCGGGCATCAGAAACCTGACGACGGGCGCGGGTTTGTGTGTCCACCTCAGCGGGGCGGGTATAGTCACGCCGCGTTGATCGCCGGCTAGGCCTATGGTCTT
>PUMM01000057.1 GCA_003551365.1 Clostridia bacterium | reverse complement strand
CCGGCGCACTCCCAATTGCTCACACAGAGCATTGATCACTGGTGCGGGACCATCAAACAACACGGTGGTCAAAAGCCTCGCCTCCTCCCGTCGAGCTGACCATAGCACAAACGGAGGAGAAAAGCTAGGCAATACCTGGAAAATCAACAATCAATTTATTCTGGGTCAGCCGAAATTAGGGTGCGGAAAGTGCGTGGCAAGTGCCGCCGCGCGCCGTCCGGCAGATGGGTATTCGATGGGCAGGTGATGGGAACTCTCTCGTCGGTATCCCGGTGCCGGATGCGGACAGCGCCAGACACCATCGAACCTAACAACAAAGCACATAATGCCGCGACCGTGGAGCGCGCCGCACATCATCCGGGCCGGCAGACATGACGTCCGCAAGATCTGAGACGAATCCGGGAGTAACGCACATTGCACCGGAGTGAGTTCCGCGCACATTTTCTGGCCCCCGTACCTCGGTCGATTACTCTCTGATCACGGCATCCATTCTGCCGGTCAGGAGTTCACTGGCATCCGGCATGGGTTGATACTCGTTCAGCGTATAACCCCTCTGTGCGATTATCCCCCCACACCCCCGGGGGGGGGCGACGGCATGCTGAATCCTCTGGTTGTCACTGCAAAATCATCTGAACCAGCCGACGGGGAAACCCGCACACAGCCCCCCGGAGAAAGGGATGTTTCCCGCAACAGCGAAGGGAAGAGCCTGCCCCCGTCGGGAATCGACGCCTTTCAGTGGATCGGTAGTGCTCATTTTTTGAGCTCACAACGGACGCCCCTCGGCTCGAAGACTGCAAAGATTATTGCAGCATGGATTGCAAGGTATCCTCGTATCCCGATTTATCGTTGCTCATCCCGGCGCGCTCGCTAAAAGGCGCAAACTGCTTGGCCCTAAGACAACCCTGCAGCAACTGAGACTGCGGCATTCAGGATGAATTCGGGACGTTGCGTGCTCTCAGACAGCCCCTTACCCCCTTTTTCCGACGGCGGCAGCAAAGTCAAAATTGCACCCGCTTCTGGTGGGATGATAGGCTGACATGAAGCTGTACTCACTATGGGCCAGTACCAAACGCCTCGTCGAGGTAATACATCTGCTGTGGAGGTAATGATGATAGATCGCAAACCTCATTTCACCCTGATCATTGCCGCAATCCTCATGCTGGGCGCGGGCTGTTCATCTGAGGATCCTGCCATAACCTTCGACGGCGAGGTGTACTCACTCGCGACCGCAGAAGGAGACGACAGGGTTTTTCGGGCATCTGGAGGCGACACACAGCTGCGCGTCGTTTCAGTAGAGGAAGAATCATGGGACTATGCGGTGTACATCGAAAATGGCACAACCGCAGAGGAATACTACCTGTCGGGTTCGGCGCGAAATTATGCCGTGAAATTCCCGGACGGCCGCACGCTTACGCGAAGACATCAAGACTCATCTACCAGTGGCAGCTCGGAACCGGGAATCCAAACATCGTTTGCAGACTGGAACCGGGTGGATGATCTCGGAGAACTGGTCTACGGAGCTCCCGAACCTCAACCCTCATCTGACAGTGCCAGCGGACTTCGTTTTGCTGCCGGCCTGCTACTTATCGGGGGAGGATTGGTTTCGGTGATCAACCCACATCTGGCCTTCTTCCTGCAGCTCGGCTGGAAGATGAAGGACTCCGAACCCAGTGACGCATTTCTGGGCGTCACCAGGGCGTTTGGCGTGATCACGATAGTGATCGGTATGGTCGTTGTGTTGAGTTGAATGATCGAAGGGCAAAAAATTCTGCCCCCAATGCATGGGTCGGGCACGACATGGTCGTCCAGCGCCAAAACGGAGCGCGCTGGGCACTTCGCCTTCATCGAGGATCCCAGGATTGTGGGCCCAGTGTACATGACAAAGCCCCAGCGGGTGGAGGCACTGGTCCATTCTTTCTCGCGACGCCTCTGGTGTTCAGCATCCTGCGGCTTCTCACGCACATGATGGTAGTCGGAAACAGGCAACTGTTTGATAGCATCCCGGTTCCCCAGCAGCTGTTGAAATTGCTGGGTCTGCGGCTGATGTTTTCACACACCTTGCAGATACCTGAGGCGGGGACGGACAACTCAATAATTGCGGAAGGAAACGGCAAGGAGTGCGAAGCGGGGCCTCTTGACACATCGCTATGCGTGAGTACAATAGTGGGTGAAAAGGGTGATGCCTGTCGGAAGTCAGCATGATATCGCGTCCGTCAGGAGGTGATATTATGTTGATGAGGAAGTTCTTCTTCCATGGGCGGGTGTCGCTGATCTCACGTCCACTGTGAGGCAGTGGACGCGAGTCCGGCCCCGAGCGGGCCGGCTTTTCTTTTTTCGCCCGTCTCTCTGCTCCTATCGATGCAGGTGCATCTGGTCTTATCGAAAGGCCAAATCTCCCATATCCTGCAGGAGCAAATCCACCCGGCACTCTGTCGCCGCAAACCCTACTGATAGTTACAGTTGCGTGCTTCGTACCAGCGAGATGCAATGTAGCCATCCACAGCCGTGCATCGAGCGCCTCATCCACACCCTCTCCTGCACTCCATACCGACACAACTGACATCGGGACATCTAATGGGCGGAAATGGATATCGGGGGCACGGAGTCTGCAGGTCAGCAAATCCGGACGGGCGCTTTAACTATCTGTGCAACCGCTCGGGGATCGGCGTTTAGCGCGACACCCACACCATCCCGCGCCGGATCAACCACCGCTGGCATGATCCCGGGGATCCCCTGCCAGTTGCAGCAGACCTCCCGGCGCCAGATAATTCGAGCAACTTCACATCAAATGAGACCTGCGTTATTTTGGCAAAAAGCCCTGATTTTGATCGATCTCAAGCTGCTGGCAAAGCAGGCTTGCCGCTCCATCGTACATTATATGCAGGCACGGTCTGTTCCGCCAGGTAAGTGTGGGTCACTTCCAGAGAGTTGATCAGCTGCCCGAAGAGAAAATCCGGGACTTCTGGGATGTGCTCATGCTCTGGCCCGGGGGCGGACCGCTGCACCGAAAACCCCAGTTGAGCCAGCGCTTTCATCCCGATGAACCGCGTTGTCTCCCCTGGGAGAACTGTGCCAGCAACGGCACATGGAGCCCAGCGCTACAGCCAATGCCCGGAACGCAAGATCCGATCTCTGGGCTGCCCACGCAGTGACCCGGGGACAGCGCATGACGGTGGAGAGGAGCAGTTGACTTGCGGACAGATTCCTTGACACATCGCTATGTGTGAGTACAATGGTGGGTGAAAAGGGTGATGCCTGTCGGAAGTCAGCATGATATCGCGTCCGTCAGGAGGTGATGTTATGTTGATGAGGAAGTTCTTCTTCCATGGGCGGGTGTCGCTGATCTCACGTCCACTGTGAGGCAGTGGACGCGAGTCCGGCCCCGAGCGGGCCGGCTTTTCTTTTGCGTCACCAAGCCCAGCATTCGCCAACTTCGACGGCGCATATGCGGCACCTACAATCTAACTGAAATTTGCCCGCCATCCACTTCATGGTTATCCGCTGTGGGGGTGGATACGGCGGACGGATCCCACGTTTCACACCCAACCAACCTCCCTTTCGAACAGAATGCGACACCCTTTCGCCGGCGCCAGGTTCGCCACCGTAGTGCGGCAAAGGGGATCCAATACCATTGTGTCGACCACTGCAGACACAGATGCCTCCAGGACAGGCGCGGTCTCCCATGCCATCATTGGACCGTTGATCTCTGTCACCCACGTGCCGAACACACCACGCACCTCTCTCGTTTCAGTGAGGTGACCTTCAAGGCTCCGCGGCGCCGTGATAGCATGCTCTATGTGAACGGCGAACCGGGGCTGTGCCTGCAGGAATCTGTCCCGCGGCAATCTGTTCATCTACCGTGTAACGCTGCCTGTCTGATCAGATCTGCCATATGTGATGCTCCTTTCTCCCGGCAGAAGCTTTGACTGCGGGCACTGCGCCCCATATCATCAGAGATGAGCCCACAATTCGGGTTCCCGACCCCCTCCATCGCATCGTACGGGGTGGATGAGTGGACTTGATCACGTGACCTGAGAACTGAACTGATATTCTGTGACATCCGTCTCTCTGGAGAGGAGCATTATGAGCTACGATCACATCACTGACCTGATTGGCAACACCCCGATCATCGCACTCGATCGGTTCTTTCCGGACAGCGCCGTCCGGGTCTATGCCAAGCTCGAGGGGTTCAATCCCGGCGGCAGCATAAAGGATCGCACCAGTCTGGCAATGCTGCGCAGGGCGCAGGAACGCGATGATATCGCGCCGGGAGATACTATCACCGCGGCTACGGCCGGAAACACAGGCATCTCGCTGGCCATGCTGACGGGGCCCTGGCAATATGACTTTGTGAGCGTCACCCCGGAGGACACACCCCCGGGACTGGTGGCCGGCATGCGGCACTTCGGCGCAAAAGTTGAACTGACTCCCGCGGCCGAGGGCATGGATGGAGCCGAAACCCGAGCTGCAGAGCTGGCGCGTTCGCAGGGTTTCTACCAACTGTCTGAGGGCGTTGATCCGGCCCCCACGGAGGCACACCGACGCACTACTGCCCGTGAGATACTGCTTTCGCTGGGCGTACAGCTGAACTACTTCGTCGCCGGGGTGGGCACCGGAGCCACCTTCACAGGGGTGGCTACGGAGCTTGGCAGGCAGTTGACTGACGTACAGCTTATCGCCGTCGAACCGGCGGCTTCGCCGGTCCTCTCCGGCGGAGAACCGGGAGATCACTCCATACACGGAATTGGAACTGGACGTGTTCCCGATCTTCTCGATACCTCATTGCTGCACCGGATCATAGCCGTGGATGATGATAGGTCAGCAGAGGCAGTGCGGCGCTTGGCTCGAACTGAAGGGCTGTCGGGCGGTCCCTCCTCGGGAGCCGTACTGAACGCAATGGAGCAGATAATTGCCGAGAGGTCGACTCCCACACGACGAGCTGCTGCCCTCATCATCCTTCCCGACGCGGGGGAGCGATATGCCAGGTACCAACCGAGTTGATCTCAGGTTATCCCTACCGCCGGGTTTGCAGCAGGATTTCGGAGAATGCCGCAGATAGGTACATGAATATGTGCCGAAAGGAGATGGGCGCCTATGCATGAGCAGTTGGATCATGTGCACCAAAACATTGAACAGGGTGAAGACGAAACACTACAGATACTGCAGCGCCTGGTAGCCCAACCCAGCATCAGCGCGCGCAATGAGGGAGTAAGGGAATGCGCCGAGCTCCTCTGTGAGATCATGCGGGATGCTGGCATAAAAGCCCGAATAATCCCGAGTGAGGGCCAGCCAGTCGTCTACGGTGAGATAATGACCGATCCCAACGCTTATACTTTGCTGTGCTATGGGCACTACGATGTGCAGCCCCCCGAGCCGCTGGAGGAGTGGGAATCGCCCCCCTTTGAGCCGGAAATCCGCGACGGTCGCATGTACGGGCGCGGGGTGGGTGACAACAAGGGACAGCTCCTCGCCCACATTCTGGCGACAGCACATTGGCTTGAGGTCAGCGGCGATACCCCGATCAACGTGAAGTTCGTGTTTGAGGGGGAGGAAGAATCAGGGTCACCCAATCTGCGCAGTTTCGTGCGCGACAATGCGGAACTGCTGCGCTCGGACCTGGTGTATATATCGGACGGGGGCATGCATCCATCCGGCAATCCTACGGTATCTCTGGGAAACCGCGGTATACTGGGCGTCAGTTTGCTGGCGGAAGAAGCCGATCGTGACAACCACTCCGGAAACAAGGGCGGGGCCGTCCCCAATCCCGTTTGGACCCTCACCCACCTCCTGTCAGCTACAGTGGATCCCACTGGAGAGGTGCTCATAGACGGTTTCTACGACGACGTGCGCCCGATCACCGAAACGGAAGAGGCCCTCATTGCGGATCTGCCCTTTGACCGACGAGAAATGGGGGCAACCATGGGTCTGCAGGAGCTGAATATGACCCCCGGGGAGTACTATCGGCGGATCATGCTGCAGCCATACTTCAACATAAGTGGCTTTTCCTCCGGTTACGTGGGACCCGGTGCCAAGACCATCATTCCGGGTCAGGCGGAATGCCGCATCGATATCCGTCTGGTGGCCGACCAGGAAACTGCCGACATTGCCGACAAACTGCAGGCACACGTGCACCGCCACGCACCGCAGGTCCGAGTAAAGGTGGGTCAGGTGGGATCCATGGAACCCAGCCGCACCAGCCCCGATCATCCGACGATAGCACCCGTGTCGCAGGCGATACGTGGCGTTCATGGTACTGACCCCCTCATACTCCCCTCCGGGGGAGGCAGCCTGCCCAACGCCGTCTGGCCCCAGGAACTGGGCACCGCCCACATAGGGGTTCCCTATGCCAATGCCGACGAACACAATCATTCACCGAACGAGAACCTGCGCCTCGATTACTTCTTCCGGGGGATACACACCAGCGCGCTGCTGCTGTTCGAACTGGCCCGCGCCCGGCAGAGAGGACAAATCTGAGATAGCACCTACCCGGCGAATGCACTGTCCCCGCCGGTGGAGGCTCTCACTGCGGGAGATACCGATTCCCCAGCCGCTCACACCGGAATCCTGCCCCGTCCGCAGACCGGGCCGGGTCTCCGGGTCCGGTCACCCCTGCTCTACTTTCCTCCTGGCCGCCCGTGCATACACGGCCGGGGCGGCAGTGATAGTGGTGCGGCTGGCAGCGCAAGGCGCGCAGTCCTCCCCTGTCAGTTCAGCGAAGCCGGACGCAGACGGTAGTAAAATGCAGCCCGGGTGCAACTGCCCATTGTCCCCCGGCAAGATTCACTTCTCGAACGTACCCGGGCGCATTACTTCCCCATCTCGCACCATCAGCTCACCGCGGGCCCAGAGGTGCCGAACCGTGAGGTCATCACTACTGAGGCATAGCAGGTCGGCATCCATACCGGGCGCGGCGCTACCCTTGCGATCCAGGCCCAGGACTGCCGCCGGGTTTGTCGTGAGCAGGGGTAGGGCTTGCGGCAGTTCCCATCCGGAGCGCACCAGATCCCTCACAGTCTGCAGCAACGTGGTGGGAGAACCCACTCCGAGACCGACAAAATTCCCGTCAGCATCAAATTTGGGCATACTGCCATTGCCATCCGAGCTTAGCGTCACGGTGGACATAACGGCTCCCCCGTCAGACAGATAGCGCACCGCATCCGCCGCCCGGGAGCCGGCAGTCACATCCACGTACCCTCCGGTTCGGGTGAATTCCGCGGCCCGCTGCAGCAGTTCTTCTGAGCGCGCAACGTGAGTGGGGTACAGCTGCGAGGCGGGAATGCCGGTATTTTCCACCACATCGAAGAGCGGATCCAGACCGGACTGCAGATTTCCAACGTGCACATGCAGCAGCCCCGGCTTCGCCCCCAGCATGCCCCCGACCCTGCATTCAGACGCGAGGAATCGCAGCTGGTCAATGGGAGGATGCGAGGCGCGATGATCTGATAACGCCACTTTGGCTCCTATGACCGAGTCCAACAAAGCGATGTCGTCCCGCACCGATCCAGTCAGTGTGGGACCCGGCACGCGATAGGCTCCGGTGTAGATACGCGCAGTCAAACCCTCCTTCTCCAGCGCTCGCGCCTTGGCGAGCAGAGCAGGAATGCTCCGCGTGGTCGAATCTGTGCCCAGAAGGCCCACCACCGTAGTGATACCAGCAGTGGTCAGATGCGACAGACTTATCTCCGGCGTGCGAGTAGCCGGCCCGCCCTCTCCCCCGCCGCCCAGTATGTGCACGTGACCATCAATCAGGCCGGGCACCAGGTAATCTCCCTGCACATCGTACTCCCGAATGGGCGCGAAGAAGTCAGGAATCGATACGTCCCCGGCACCGATATGAGCGATTCGCCCGTTTACCGTCACTACCGTACCCACCCCGCGATCCCGGGGACTCAATATGCGGGCATTGCGGATGATGCTGGCCTCCATCGACATTCCGTCATCCATATTGCATACCTCCCTGCATCCTCTTGATCTTTACGGCATACAGATGCTGCTGCCGCACCAATGACAATGCGGTCTGCACTGTCTCACCAGATGGGCCCACAGCCTACTCAGCGGGCATTCCCCTGTACTGCACAGCACCCGCCAACCATCTCCAGTGACGGCTTCAACCCATTGTCCGCTTCCTCTTTTCGCCGGCTGCAGTCTAAACCGCGCAGGATGCCTATTCGCGCAGAACAGAAGCACCGCATCAGTTCTCTCCCCTCAGTCGCCTCCCCCACCATATTCGGGAAACATCCGCAGGGAGCTGCCGCCTGATTTCATCGATAGTCAGCGCGCACCGATATTCCTGCCGCAGATTATCCATCTGACCCCCGAAAACTCGGCCTCCCGCCACCCGTCAGCCATCATCATCCCTCTCACCGCACGGCGGGCGACTCCCTCTCCGACGGTTTGAATACCGGCCGAACCGATGCAGTTTCTGTGGGCGAACCCCTTCATTGCACGATGCCGCGTTCTCGCGCCATCCTGACTGCCTCAGTGCGATTTGCCGCCGACAGTTTCCCATATATGTTGCTGGTATGCCACTTCACTGTATTTTCGGAGATGAACAGCTTCTCGGCCAGCTGCCGGTTGGAATGCCCCCGGGCCAGCAGCTGCAGCACTTCCAGCTCTCTTTCGCTCAACTGATCCGCGCCTCGGTCAGAATCACCGCTGCAGACATCATTCCTCACCTCATCCTGGGCGATGGCCGACTGCAGGCGGACTACGTGATCGGGGAAGATGCCCCGTTTCTCCGCCTCGGCCAACACGCCTCTCATCGCTTCTCCCTCGTCCGCGAAGAGCCGCACATACCCCTCGGGCGCAGCCACGCGCAGGGCAGAGGCCATATGCTCCATAGCTGCGTCTACCTGCCCCTCAGCATAAAGTGAAAGCCCCATCAACATATCGGTCTCCATCCGGCCCCTCCTGGATCCCTTGTGCAAACAGTACTCCAGCATGGACTGGAGTAGGGCATGTGCCTTACCCGTTTCTCCTCCGGCCAGATGCAGCCGGGCACCCACGAGATGAGTGGTATCGTACCAGGGTCCGATGGGTTCGGCCGCGGTGAGATGCTGGCGCAGTAAGTTCTCTGCCCGCGAGTACTGGCCGCGCTGCAGGGCCATCAGCGCCCGCAGGTCGGTGACCTGTCGGTCGATCCAGGCCAGCAAACCATATGCCGAGGTTTCAATCTGACCCAGCAGGTTCTCCATCTCATCCAGCCGCCCAAGTGACAGCAGAAGGCGGGCGTGGCACACGTCACACCAGCTGCGCACACCCACCGTCGCCTCCCGACTCAACTCGAGCCCGCGTGCAATGAGTTGTTCACTCCTTCTCAGGTCGTTCTGTTCTCTTTTCACCTCACCCATGAGCGTCCACAGTCCTCCGGCGCGCGGTTCGTCAGCAAATCCGGCCTGCGCGGCAAACTCCAGCTGCCCCCTGACAACATCGGTGGCCTCACCCAGCCGCGCATCCCTCAGTTTCATGAAGCCCAGCCTGTTGCCGGCCATCAGGCAGAAAAACGGATTCTTCATCGCCCATCCGTCCTCCAGTGCCAGCCGGAACATCTGGTCCGACTGCTGCACATCACCCTCCCACTCCGCCGCATCAGCGGCAACGGTGGCAGCTATGGGGCGCCAGATGGACCTCCGCTGAAAATGCCGCATGATCCCCCGAGCGGACCGCAAAAATCCCTCCGCATCGCCGCGAAATCCGGCCATGTGTGCCCGCACCGCCCGGGTAACTCCTCTGCCCTCGCGCGGGGATAGACGAACTGGTGAATCCGGCAGCTCCTCCTCCCGCTCACCGTCCGGACCCTCCCCCTCAGCTGCAGCCAAAAAGGTCTCCACCCGGGAGGTGCGCATGTTCGCCAGCAGCAGGAAGGCATAAATCGCACTGAGCCGTTGATACTGCTGCACCAGCTCATCCGGCAGAGCATCCAGCCAGCGAAGCAGAGTGGCACCCCCGCCCTCGAACCACAGGTTCTCCCCCCATCGGTCGAGAAGTCTCGCTGCCCCCACGTGGTCTTCGGCCCGCAGGAGCGCGCTGGCGGCATCGGGGATCATATCCTGCTCCTCGTACCACTCCGCCGCCGAGCAGAGTATGCGGGAGAGCTGCTCTGGTGCATCGCGGGCCAGCTGGTGGCGCAGGATTGTCGTGAAGAGCGAATGGTAAGCATGCCACCTCCCGGAGCCATCGAGCCGATTGATGAACAGATTGCGCCTGTAAAGCTGCATTATCATGTCCCGCGCCCCGCTCATGCCGGTCACTCTCCTGCACAGCGAGGGCGTGAAGCTATCCAGGGGCCCCGTTTGCAGCAGGAACTCTCTCACTTCCTCCGGCTGCTGCCCCAACACCTCATCCATGAGATACTCGAAGATGTAACGATTCTCCCGCGCCATATCGTCGATGAGGCGGGATGGGTCACTGACTCTCTGCAGGGACAGGGCCAACATCTTGAGCCCGGCTACCCAGCCCTCGGTGTGCTGGATGAGACGGGAGATATCCCTGCAGGGAAGTTCGGCCCCCGTCAGTCGTCGGAGCAACTGGCCAGCGGCCCGCTCATCGAAGCGAAGGTCGTCCCCCCGTATCTCACTTACCTCGCCCCGCCCGCGCAGACGTCCCAGACGCAGCGGGGGATCGGCTCGCGTCACCAACACCAGGTGAACAGTGGAGGGCAAATGGGTGAGGAGCGTAGCCATTGCATCGTGTATGGTGCAATCCTCTATGACGTGGTAGTCGTCCAGAACGACAATGATCGGCGAGCGGCTGAGGGCGAGTTCATTCACGAACCTCTGCACAAACCTCCGACCGTCCGCCCGTGCGCCACCTGTGCCCGGCAGCTGAGCAGTTACCGCCTGTAGGTACTCGCCCGATTCGGCACCTACGCGGTCATCGATCTCCGCCATGGCTCGAAGGAAGTAGGACCAGAACATCCTGCCCTCATTATCTCCCTCATCAAGAGAAACCCAGGCCACGCGGGAGCGGTGCGTATCCAGCCACTGCAGGACTGCCGTAGTCTTCCCGTAACCGGCAGGAGCTGAGACGAGGGTGAGTTTGCGCATGAACCGGTCATCCGACGACAGGCCCTCCTCCATTTTGGCGCACAGATCATCGCGCCGCAGGAGACCTGCAGGCAGCGGAGGCATCTGATACTTCGTCTTCATCAGCGTCACCAATGGTATCACCCCACCAGACTGTTCATGCCATGCATTCCATTCTCATGCGCGAATGTCCTGCGCAGCCCTGCGTGAATCCCCCGCTGCAGGTGGGTGGGCGTGTCCCGCAGTCACAATAGGGAGGGAACGTACGGAGTCAGTACGCACATCTGCAGTGGCCGATATCAGCAGCCAGCGGCGAATACAGAAGGTCTCGGGTAACTTCAGCTGGGCTCTCGGACCCCCACTGGAGGGACGGAGGGCCAGCCGCCTCCCCACCATCAGTGCTGAGGATCTGCACTCTCCCGGTCGCCGGGCCGGCGTCGTTCGGCTTCTGTTCGGTAGAAGTTTTTCAGCAGGCGCTCCCCTTCCCGGGTCAATATCGACTCAGGGTGGAACTGCACGCCCTCCACCGGGTACTCTCTGTGTCTGATTCCCATCACAATACCCGCGGAATCCCTGGCTGTCACCTGCAGCTGTGGCGTGAGCGTGGTTTCGTCTATAACCAGAGAATGGTAGCGAGTGGCCAGAAATGGGTTGGGCAAATTGCGATAGAGTCCCCGGCCGTCGTGGGTTATATGCGAAGCCTTTCCGTGCATGAGGACGGGGGCCCGGCCCACGCGGCACCCGTAGGCCCTGCCGATGGCCTGATGCCCGAGACAGACACCGAGAATCGGAATCTGCGGACCCAGGCTGCGGATTAGCTCAACACTGATCCCAGCGTCATCGGGGATCCCGGGGCCGGGAGAGATGACAATCCGCTGCGGATTCATGGCCCGGATCTCATCTACTGTGATGCGGTCATTGCGCACAACGTGCAGCTCGGCTCCCAGTTCTCCGAGGAGCTGCACGAGATTATAGGTGAAGGAATCATAGTTATCCAGGACAACAATCACGGGAGCACGCTCCTCTCAGCCTGTTCCAGGGCGGCCAGCAGTCCACTCGCCTTGCTGAGCGTCTCCTCATACTCCTTCTGTGGATCGGAATCAGCCACAATTCCTGCGCCAGCCTGAATGTAGGCGCGGCCGTCCTTGATGATTAAAGTGCGGATGATGATGCAGCTATCCAGGTTCCCGGAGAACCCCAGATATCCCACGGCTCCCCCGTACGGACCCCTCTGTTCAGATTCCATCTCGGCGATTATCTCCATGGCCCGCACCTTCGGTGCTCCCGACAGGGTCCCGGCGGGAAAGCAGGCCTTGAGCGCGTCAATGGCGTCCATGTCCGGGCACAGATTTCCCTGCACGTGCGAGACGAGGTGCATCACATGTGAGTATCGTTCCACACCGAGCAATTCGGGGACGCGGACGCTTCCGTACTGTGCGACGCGACCCACATCATTGCGACCGAGATCCACCAGCATGATGTGTTCTGCGCGTTCCTTTTCATCACTCCGCAGTTCTTCCTCCAGTAACCTGTCCTGCGCGTCATCGCTACCCCGGGGTCGCGTGCCGGCGAGGGGTCTGGTGTCCACCACTCCATCCACCACCTTTACCAACAGCTCCGGCGAGGACCCCACCAGCGTTACATCTGGCAGATCGAGATAGAAAGTGTAGGGCGATGGGTTCAGAGAGCGCAGGTGCCGATAAACCGTGAAACTGGAGGTCCTGAGGGGCACCTCCAACCGCTGAGATAGGACCACCTGAAAGATGTCTCCCGCGCGAATGTAGTCCCGGGCCCGCTGCACCTGAGCAGTGAAATCCTCTCTGCGCACATTGCTCGCAGGCTCAAGGGAGGCTACCGGCGAGGACTCCTCACATTGCGGAGATGCCTTCTCCATACTTCGCAACACTCTCTGCACGGTCTCCCCGGCACAATGGTAGGTTCGTTCGGGATCCTGGCCCGGCAGGGTATTGACTATCAACTTGATTCGGTTGGTGGCATGATCAAAAGCTGCGACCAGGTGCGACATGATGAACTGACTGTCGGGTACGTCTACCGCCCGGGCAGCTGCAACGGGGATGTCCTCGATGTGAGCGGCCATCTCATAACCGAGGTATCCCACTGCGCCGCCAAAAAATGGAGGTAGATGCTCCCGCGCAAAGGCCTGCGTCTGAGGCCCCGGAGTGTAGTATTCAGTCCAGGCGCGCAGGGCGTCAAAGGGATCCTCCGGCAGCTCGACCTCACTCGGGCCCGACACCTCCACCTGGCCGTCCCTGCAGGTGAAACTGGCAAAGGGTTCAATGCCAATGAAGGAATGGCGTGCCACCTGTTCTCCTCCAGCTACACTCTCCAGCAGATAAGAGGGCGACTCACTACGCAGCGTGCGATACAGCGATATCGGGGTGTGTTCATCGGCCATGATATCTGCATACAGGGGTATTACCCCTCCCTCCTGCGCCAACTCAATGTATGATTCCAGTTCTGGATATAACACGGTCTCTGCTCCTCTCAACGAAGCCGAATCGCACAAAAAAAGTCCGCCCCGACCGGGACGGACGTACCGCGGTACCACCCTGTTTGGATCTGCGGGTCAACCATGACCACCCGCACAACCCCTCTCTGCGGTGTGAATACCGCTGATGCGCCTGGCCACTATCTCTCGCACATGCAAAAACCTCCCGTCCCCATGGGACGGAAGGTTCCGTGGTGCCACCCATATGGAGCACAATCCGCGCTCCTCTCGGCCAGGTGCGAGTTCACACCTGCCTCAATATAACGGTAGAGGTTCCGGCTCGGCCTACACGGCAAATGCCTTTCGACCTGCGGCTCACGGGTCCATTCACCGCCTTCCTGAGGGTCGGGCTCACACTATCCCCGACTCGCTGCCGCCCGGATCTGGCAGATACTACTCCCGCACATTGCCTTTGGTATTTTGCAATGTTAAAGAGCTTATATCACAACCCCCCGTGCCTGTAAAGGGCGGAGGGCTCCCGGCACCCCCATTTTGGACTGCGGTTCCGCTCCCATCGGGGGTCTGCAGAAGAGCGGATTGCCCCGCCACTCAGCGCACCAGCAGAATAGTACTCAACTCCCGTCCGGGCGTAACCTTGATCTCTCCGTCGTGATAGAGGGCACTGGATGCCCCTCCATCCAAACTTATTGCATCAACGGCACCAAGACCCTTCATCACTCTGGCCAGCTCAGAGTATGTCGCAGATTTGACGCTCACGAGAAAGAGCTCGTCATCAGATACACCCAGAGCGCTCCTCCGGCGGCTCCCCCCACGCCTGTCCTCTTCACTCGCCGCATGGATTGCTACATCCGTACGACCGGAACGAAGCAGCCTGGGTCCTGCAGTAATTATCTCCTGTGACTCGTGCCAGAACCTGGCAGCTTCATCCGGGGCACCACTGAACGAGTAGGAGAGAGTCACCCTCCGACCTATGGAGAATCGATCATAGATGTGCTCACCGCTTTCACCGGTGATCTCCGCACCGCAGAAGATGATCATCCCATCCGCTGGAATATCCACCTTGCCGGGCGTAACCACATTATCCCGAATAATGCCGTCCCGGATGATGAAGGCTTTGCCCTCGGCCTCGATCTCAACCGATTCGCCTCTGTGCGGGGTGAAAATGGCCATGGTGTTTTCATCTGCGTGTAAAGCATTGACCATCCATGCACTCCACGTAGCGATTTCTTCGCCCCCTGCGTCCTTCAGTTTGCCGCGCACGAGGGGAGCTTTCTCATTGAAGAAAACGTCATTGTCCTCAGTGAATCCTACATTCACCTGCCCGCCCTCCATGAGATGAACCTCCCCGTCACTGGCAACTGTTCCAATGGGTTCGAGATTCCCCTCGGAGTGAAAGTAGTTAGCATTGATCGCGGCGAGTGCGTTCTCTCTATCTACCATGTCAGAAAAACTCTCAGCGTCTCCCAGCCTATCGTGCGACATAGCCGCAGCGACGGTAAGGTCCGGATCGGAAAGATTCACTTGCACCACCTGCGCCGTGCCCGTGCCATCGTCGACCGTCATTTCCTTTTCGTAATACTGCACTGCACCCCGGTCACACTCACCAGTTGGAGCGTCGGCTTCCTCTTCCTCCGTCATTTGGATCAACCCAATGTCATTCTCCGGCGTCTTCAGCATTTGCAGCTCATGGCCGCGCACCTCTTCCAGTGAACCAGCTCCCAGGAGCAGCACCCGATCGGCAAGACGACTCTCGTCTACCCGTCCTTCGGTGCGGTATTTTTCGATCATTGGGCTGCCGTCTGGGTCGGGACGACCGGTGGCTGTATCGGGAGGATTGATCTGCAGTGCACTGTAGACCAGTTGCGCCATCGTGCTGCGGGAGATCGCCTCTCCCATATCATGGGGAATCTCATCAATGAGTCCGATTTGCGACGCCGTCTCCAACTGAGCATCGGGCCAGTTAGCTGCATCGCCGACGTGTTCCGCGTACCCCGTCACACGCAGCAACATGGTAACCGCCTCGGAGAAACTGATGTCAGCATGTGGTTTGAACTCCCCGTCGGGATAGCCATCAATCAAATCCATCTCCACAGCGGCGCGGACCCACCCAAACGCCCAGTCAGAGATATGCTCCGAATCCTGGAAGTCCGGCCTCTCCTCAGCCAATTTGCGGGCCAGATCTCCTGCGTCAACTGCGGCCGCGGCGACCCTGGCATATTCCTGTCGCGACAGGGGATCTGCCGGTCCCATAGTGCCGTCGCCGTAGCCGGTAAATATGCCCAGCACATAGAGAGCTGCAAAGGCGTCGAATGATTCATGATCCGAAGGCACATCATCAAATGGCTCCCTTTCAATCTCCCCACCCACCCCATATGTAGCGGCCGGCATAAGAGTGACCAGCACAATGAATGTCGCAGCCATCCAGAAATGTGGGCACCGGGGGCTTCTCCTGCTTCTGTCTTTCACCGTAATGACTCCCCTCTCTGGATTCACCAGAACAACGACTGTGTCGGGCGATCTGTATCTCCAATGAGCACCACCTACCCGTATAATCGGTACACATACGAGATCTTGCACCGATGGCGCGCACATGGCTGCACAGCAGACTCTCAACGTCTCCCGTCGTCCCGCAAATGATCGGTTCATGTGGGGGCTCTACCTGAAGGAAATGGCCCACATCGGTGGATTCAGCCGGCAGCCAACTGATGAGCATCAGGTGCCGGGGTCAACCGACGAGCCCGCCCGGGTTCTCTCTTCACCCGAAGCGGAAGATGAACCGTCGGACCAGTGAAATCGCCGCGCACAGCACACAGACGGCTCAGCCGTCTACCTCTGCGCCTTGTCCCGCAGGGTGAGTTCAACACGGCGGACCCATAATCTGGCCCGGGCGCCAGGGGAGGCGACCCGATGAAACCTGCCTCCATATCCCGGCTGTCCGACCCTATTGCAGATTCTCAGCACAGGCGTGACAATTTTCCCGACGGAAATTTCGGGCGGCACACTTCGGGCAATCCTGCACATCAGAGGATACTCTGTCTGCCTGGGGCATCCCCGCACAGCTGTCATCGGCCGAGAAAAGGGCCAGAAAACCGCAGCCCCGGCAGCGATACAGCTCGGCAACCACCAGCTCACGCCAATTTGCATTGAAGACCAGCCGGGTGGCGAGGTGCGCTCCTCTCAGCAGTTCAACCTCCCCCTCACCCTGCAAGCCCTCTGCACAGAATGGGCAGTTCAAGTACTCAACCCCCCTCGGGGACACACATTCTCCCAGTTGTCATGGGATCCTCCCCCCGTGAACTCCCTTTGGCTATCTCACAGTCCCGAGGTGTGGGGCACAGTCGGGGGAGCGCATCATCCCCGCACGATCATCTCCGCAACATTGAGTGCATGCCAGCGGCTGCTGCACGGAAGGTCATGTGCTCCTCACACAACCTCCGACTCTCTCCAGCCGGGCGGTTTCCCCGGGCAGAATGAGATGAATATACCAGTGGGGAAGGAAACTCCGCTCGCGTTGCGAACTCGAATGCAAAGGGCACCGGGAGGGGTATTTGATGAAATCCTTGATCGAGACGCTGCACACATACTGCGACGACCAGTCATTTGTGACCAGCTGGCATCTTAAGAACCTGCGCACTGAAGAGACCGCTGACCGTTGGGGAGATGAGGTTCTACCCTCGGCCAGTACCAGAAAGATCGCCATAATGATGGCAGCCCTGGAACAGGTAAATCGCGGCGAACTGGATCTGCAGCAGCCAATTGCTGTGCGCGAGGAGTTTCAGGATAACACCTCTGGCACCTTCCAGCATCTCACACCCGGCTTCACCATCACACTGCGCGATGCCATAACCATGATGATCATAGTCAGTGACAACACCTGCACCGGAACCATCTGCGACATGCTGGGGTTGGACGCGATTAACGACTACAGCAGCCGGGTGGGCATGACCGGCACGGCACACCGCATGCCCATGGGTATGAAGGGGCAACCGGCCGACCATCCTGTGGAGGCCGGCAATGCGACGACCGTCAATGATCTGGGACACCTTCTGGATCTCATCCTGGCCGGTACTGAGAGTCCAAAAGCGGCCGGACGACTGGGATGCACGATGGCACTCTGCCAGCTGGCGCTGGAAATATTGTGTCAGCAGAAGCTGCGGGCTCGACTTCCGTTCCTGCTTCCCCCGGGTACTCGCGTGGGACACAAAACTGGCACCGGCAAGCGCAACATAAACGACGCGGGCATAGTCTTCGGCTCAGATGAGCAGCCCCTGTTTGTGCTGGCAGTGATAACCGACGAGGTGCCGGCGGGTGATGTGCAGGACGGTGTCCCCGGAGTCGCCGCCGCGGCAATGTCCATACAAAAAATGGCGCGTATGTGCTACGACCAGCTCAGCTGAACAGGATGCGGGATCTATGCCGATCCTCCTGCGGGGGCAGCTGGCCGGCTATCGCTCGAGCGTCCCACAGCTGCGGCTTTTTGGTGTCGACGATCGCTCTGTACCAACCGGCGCCGCACGAAAGCAGCAACCCTGCCCGCGGATGGGCGTATAAGATCTAAGTCTGTGTTGTGCCGTTCATTCACCATACCAGAGGGGCTGGCAACCCCTGCTCGTCGGGGCCGCGCCGGATCCGAGTCTGATCGGACGGGTCGCGCTCTGTGTGGTTGGGCTGACACCACTACGTGCTAACTTCGGCCATGACGGAATGTGTGCTGGCAGCGGCATTTGTGCCGAACGGCAGTCACCGCGCGCCGTCGGCGACGATCACATTGAGGCTCACCCAGCATCCGCCGTTGGGCTTTTCTCCCCGGCAGGGGAAGGGAGACCGAAACAGAATAATGTGATTGACCAGCTCTGTGAATGGGGGAACTGATTGTGAGTGAAGGAAAGCAGTGCATATCCGAGCAAATTGACCGGATCTTTGCGCCCTGGGATCGCATCGACTCGCCGGGAGCAGCTGTGGCGGTGGTGCGCGGAGGTGAGGTGGTATTCAGCCGCGGATACGGGTGTGCCCAGCTGGAATACGATGTGCCCATAACCCCGTCGACAGTCTTTCACGTGGCATCAGTGTCCAAACAGTTCACCGCGGCGGCAGTGGCTCTTTTGGCACAGGAAGGTGTCCTGTCACTGGAGGACGATATCCGCACCCACCTTCCCGATATTCCCGATTTCGGCCCCACCATCACCATACGGCATCTGATACATCACACCAGCGGTCTGCGCGACCAGTGGGAACTGCTGCGATTGGCGGGGTGGCGCATGGATGATGTCATAACCGAAGAACACATCCGCAAGAAGGTGCGGCACCAGCGTGAGCTGAACTTCGCACCCGGCGACGAGCACCTGTACAGCAACACCGGCTACACTCTTATGGCCTGCATTGTAGCGCAGGTGAGTGGTCTCTCCTTCCGGGAGTTCACCGCTGCCAACCTGTTCCGCCCCCTGCAGATGCATTCCACCCACTTTCACGATGATCACTGCGAGATTGTGCCGGGCAGGGCGTACTCCTATACACAGGATGCAGACGAGAATCTGCAGATCAGTCCACTCAACTACGCCAATGTCGGGGCCACGAGCCTGTTCACCACGGTCGAGGATCTGGCCCGCTGGCTGGTCAATCTGGACACTGGTTCGATCGGTGGACGCCAGCTGACCCGGAAGCTGCATGAACGCTTCACGCTGAACAGCGGAGAGACCATCCCCTACGCATTTGGACTGCAGCACGCAGAGTATCGGGGGCTACGCGTAGTCGGACACAGCGGGGCGGACGCCGGCTTCCGCAGCTTCTGTGGTCGCTTTGTCGACTGCGATCTGGGGGTCGTCGTCCTCAGCAACATGGCCCAGTTTGATCCCCACGAGATGGCCATGCGGGTGGCAGAACTGTATCTGGAGGCCGACATGTGTGAACGAACTACTAAGATACCTGATGCAGAGGTGCCACTGCTGGACCGCGAGAGATTGCAGGCCTGCGCGGGAACCTACCTGCTCGACTCCATGGGCTCCGCTGAAGTGTGGGTGTCAGATGGCGGTCTGCAGCTGCAGTTGGGAGAGGGGCCGTCGGCGAAACTGCAGCCGGTGGGCGGGCTGCGCTTCGCGATATTGCCTGCCGGTCGTCAGGTGGAGTTCTGCCTTGACGGGGAACGGGCAGAGAGGTTTACCCTCGAGGCGGGTGCCCGCACTCTCACCGCCGAGCGCTATCGACGCCATTATCCCACCCCCGATCGCCTGGAGAAACTGGCCGGACAGTACTGGAGCCCGGAGCTGCAGGCCGGCTACGAGGTCCGGACAGACGAGACGGAGGACAGTCTGATTCTGCGCCACGTCCGGCACAGTGACGTCCATCTACTGCCCATCTCTGATTCCGCCTTCCAGTCACGCGGTTCGCGACCCGGCCGCATCGACTTCATTGAGCAGGACGGCGAGATCGTCGGCCTCACTGTTACCGGATCGCGCGTACGCGACCTGCATTTTGACCGGGAGGTGAGGTGAGGCTGAGAACTGGTTCCTTCCGGGATTGGGGTCCTGATCGGGTAGAAGGCGGGGTCGCCCCCGCCGTTCCCCCGCACCACCGGACATGCGGGTCCGCATCCGGCGGTTCATGCACGTTGACGAATAGCAAGTCTACCTCGCGGGATGGCTCTCCCAGTCGTGCCGGGGATGCACTCGGCCCGCCTTCAGGCCCTGACGGATTCACCGTCTCCTCCTGAAGGTCGGCTCCATGGGGAGTTTTCTGCTGTCTGGGAGCATCCTGCGAACTCACGGACTCCATCCTCTCGTTCATGTTCGGTCCTTCCGCAGGGCTCAGCAACAGGGATTAGGTGGGGCCCAACTGGAACTGCCCCTTTCGGTTGACAGTGCCTCAATCTCCCCTCCATACCCCGATAACTGCTCCTGCACACTATGACGTCTACTGACTCCTGCCGCCTCAGCCATACCTCATAGCACGGGTTGTCAGTTCTCACCGACGGGGTCGACAGGCCTCCCCGGGTAAGAGCGAATACTTTCCCCGCACACCCGCGCTGTTTACGCAACGAACCTTCGGCCAATATGGGGCTTCGTCTTGTTTGGCAGACTCGCCCAGTCCGTCACGCCTCGTCCAGGGTTCGTGCTCCACGGGTCGCGGTTTTGCCTCCAACTTCCTTCAGATCCCGCGTCACCGCGGGCACCCTTGCCTTCAGCTAGTGGTCCTACGTGGCCACGGCCCACAGGGGACTTTCACCCCTCAGCATTCGCCCATGCCGGGCATACCAGCAGCAGAAGGGCCGCCCCAGGGGAGCGGCCCTCGAACGGCCCTATATGCCTGTATCAGACTGGGAGTTCACCGCGCCTTACCGTACAGATAGTCGGGAAGCAGCATGGGAGATGCCTCCTCCGCCAACCCGGCCCTCTCCACTTCGTCGTTGAAGCCTCTGGCGTGATCCAGGTTCAGGCGCCCGACGGAGGTCTCATCCCGCCTGCTGGCCGCCTCTGCACCGGCACGGCGGCCGAAAACCAGGATGTCCAGCAGACTGTTGCCCATCAGGCGGTTGCGACCGTGAATTCCTCCTGCCGCCTCGCCGGCAATGAACAAGTTGGGCACCTGCCGGCTCTCGCCGGTGTCCCTGATTTCTATGCCACCGTTCTGGTAGTGCAGGGTCGGGTAGATGAGGATCGGATCGTTGGCCATATCTATTCCGAACCGTTCATACTGCCGGAACATGGCGGGCAACTCCGCCTTCACCGTACCTGCACCGTGTATTTCCTCTATCATCGGCGAATCCAGCCAGACCCCGGGCTGCCCCGTCACGGTGGTGAAACCGCGATCGGCAGCAGTGCACTCCCGGATGATGGCCGAGGAAACCGCATCTCTGGTCTCCAGAGAGTACACAAACTGTTCTCCCTCGGTATTCACCAGCTGCGCTCCTATCCCCCGCACCTTCTCGGTCACCAGCTGGCCCACCATCTGTTCCGGATAGGCCACGCCGGTGGGGTGAAATTGCGTCGAGCCCATGAAGGCCAACCTGCACCCGGCCCGGTAGGCCATGACCAGACCATCCGCCGTAGCGCCGTAGTGGTTACTGGTGGGAAAGTCCGACACATGCAGACGACCAAAGCCACCCGTTGCTCCAATGGTGGTCTTGGCACGGGCCACCAGGACATCATCAGTCTCCAGGTTCTGCAGGACGGCACCCGCGCATTTGCCCTCCTCGTCCAGTATCAGCTCCACTGCAGGGCAGAACTCCACCACCGGGATCGGGTGATTGAGTAGTTCGTCCCGCAGTGTGCGCATAATCTCCGCCCCGGTGTAGTCGCGGGCGAAGTGCATGCGCTTGCGGGATGTACCTCCACCGTGATTGGTCTGCATGGTCCCATCGGGCTCCTTGGAGAACATACAGCCCAGATCTTCCAACCATTGCATCACGTGCGGGGCATCATTGGTCAGGGCCCGAACCAGCTCCCTCTCGTTGCTGAAACCTCCTCCCCCGAGCACGTCGAGGAAGTGGGTGGCCGGCGAATCACCTGGCTTTGTGGACGCCTGGATTCCACCCTGCGCCATCATGGTATTGGCATCACCCAGGCGTAGCTTGGTCACCAACAGTACATCCGCTCCCTGCTGGTGAGCAGTCAGAGCTGCCGCAGCCCCGGCCCCGCCTCCACCAATTATCAAAACGTCGACGTCATAGTCCGGATCATCGAGGTCCACTTCATCCGGGTCCAACCTGGTGCGGCCCTCCAGGAGAGATGCCAGTTCCACCGGCATGCGATCCCCCTGGTTGGGACCGACGCGCACCTCGCGCTGCTTGTCCTCCCGGTAGTCGGGATGAAACTGTTCCAAAAGCTCCTGTTTCTCGTCCGGCTCCAGCGCTGGATGCTTTTCCCCCAGCCGCTCTTTCCGCGTCTGGTTCACTTTCTCAATGGATGCGCGCATCTCATCGGTGTACACTGCGCTCTCATCCTCCCTATTCTTCAATGTCGCGGGCGTTGTATCGCTCACGCAACGCGTCTTCATCGAGGGCCATCAGCTCGTCGATTTCTTCATCCAGTCGTCCGTCCTCCAGCTCGGCGATTCTCTCCCGGAGATGCTCGGTCTCCGGCGCCAGGTACCTGGCGTAAAGCCGACGACACAGTATGGCTATCTGATACTGCACCAGCTCGGACGGACAGCGCGATGCGCACAGCCCGCACATGATGCAGTCAAACGACATGTCCGCCGCTTTGGCTATGTCACCGCGCATGGCAGCGGCCATGAAGTCCATGACCTCCAGGTCCTGTGGGCAGGCCCTGGTGCAGGTATTGCACCCGACACACCGACTCAACTCCGGATACAGGCGCATCAGGGATGCCAGATCGGGGTCCAGCGACTCCAGATCGTGCTTGGCCCGATTGGCGGGGAAGAACGGTATCTGGGTCATATACATACCGTCCTCAGCCACGGTCTGACAGGCCAGACCGACCTGCAGGCGGTAGTCACCCTCCATGCGGAATACCGTGCCGCATGCGCCGCAGAACCCCCCTCTGCAGCCAGCTCCCCGTATCAGCCGATAGCCGGCGTGCTCCATGGCCTTCATGATGGTGAGACCTTCCGGGACCTCGTACTTCTTGCCCATCACATATACGGAAACCGTGCTCTTAGCCTCATTTTGCTCGTCCACCGTTTTTGCCTCCTCCTGCACTGTCTCCACCCCCACTCAGTACTCCTGAGGTACGCTCTTCAGCTGTTCGTTAGTAAAGACCGGTCCGTCAACGCAGACGTACTTGCTGCCGATGTTGCAACGGCCGCACTTGCCGACGCCGCACTGCATCTTCAGCTCCAGAGTCGTCACTATGTCCGCATCGGCAAAGCCGAGTCGCTGCAGCGCCTCGATGGTGAACCGTATCATTATCGGCGGACCGCAGGTGATGGCCACGGTGTCTTCGCTGGCTGGAGCCAGCTCTTCCAGATAGTGCGGAACCAGGGCCACGGCCCCGTCCCAGTCCTCGTCTCCCTCATCGACCGTAAGAAAGACATCCAGGTCTGGATTCTCGGACCAGTTGTCATACAGCTCCCGCTTGAAGCAGAGATTTCCCGGAGTGCGGGCTCCATATATGAGCTGCATCTCGCTGAAGTCGTCCCGGCGGTCCAGGCAGCGGTTGATCACCGGGCGCAGCGGCGCAAGGCCTATGCCGCCGCCGATGAACAGCAGGTTCTTGCCCTTCCAATCATCCAGAGGAAACGAATTGCCGTACGGACCGCGCACGCCCACGCGATGGCCGGGCTCGAGTTCGTGTAGGGCGGCGGTGACCCGCCCCACCCGCTGCACGCTGAACTCCAGCGGGGCGCCCGCCGCGTAGTTGCTGCTTATGGATATCATGCATTCGCCCTCGCCGAGTACCGACAACATGGCACACTGACCGGGCCGGTATTCGAAAGAGTCATTCTCCAGTTCCACCACAAAGGTCTTAACGTCACCATCTTCCGTCTCCGGAACGACATCCTTTATTTCCGCCACCTGCGGAACCAACGGATTCTCGATCATTCAGAGCACCTCTTCCGTATCTTTTAGTACTCTGAGCATGTGAATGCCCACTGGGCAGCTTTGCACGCATCGTCCGCACCCGGTACACATCAGCTCATCGTGCTCCTCCGGGTAGTAGCTGAGTTTGTGCATGAATCGCTGTCGCACGCGCTCCTGTTCCGTGGGCCGGGGATTGTGGTCGCCGGCCATGAGGAGGAACTCCTCAAACTGGCAGGAGTCCCACCCGCGCATGCGGACACCGGAGAATCCCCGCTGAACGTCGAAAATCGAGAAGCAGTGGCAGGTGGGGCACACATACGCACAGACCCCACAGCTGAGGCATCCCTCCGAGAGGTCAGCCCAGAAGGCATCCGATTCGAAGGCCCCCTGTGGGAGTGCCTCGACCGGGTCGGCGCCACCCCGCGGGGCCTCCATCGCCTCCGCGGCAGAGACTACCTGATCCGCTTCATCCGCGGATACATCCTCCAGAACGTCGTCCGCCGCCTCCAGCAGCTCCTCACCCAGGTCGGTGCGGGGCTGCAGATACAGTGCTGATTCTTCGGGGTAGCAGAAGACATCGCTGCCCCCGGGCAGGGTGGGACTTACTCCCACAGCACCGCAGAAGCAGTTCGGGCCCGCCTCGGAACATGCTACGCCGATGAGAGCAGTGTTTTCCCGGCGGGCCGCGTAGTTTGCATCCGTGAAGTCGCCCCCGGTGAACACCCGCTCAATGCGCTCTAGACCGGCGATATCACAGGGCCGGATGCCAAAAGCTGCCGCGGGTCCGTCTGGTTCCACCGTTTCAACTGAGGTGTCAGCAAACCCACCACAGAACCGACAGAGGGCCTCACTCTGTGGGAAGAGCACATCCTTGGGTGAGACGTCGAGATTGATGTAGTCATCCGCGGGCTCGCCTCCGTCCCACTCGCGCAGCAGGACCGTACCGTCCTCGCACTGCGGAGCGTACACCGTGCGATCCTCGCTGAGAATCTCGAGAAACCGTGCCAGATCTGATCTCTTCAGTCGCTTCATCTCAACCCTCCCCCTCGCGCCAGCCGTCCATATCGTCGGGACTGTACGTGCCGAGCGGCTCCGTTTCGGTCGGAATGTGCGGCTCCGGTACATTGAACATGTCCCGCACATCCCGCATGAGCTTCCGGTTCAGAAGCATCAGCGGCACATCGACCGGGCAGACCCGCTCACATTCGCCACAGCCAATGCATCGACCCGCAACGTGGAAGGCCCGCGTGAAGTGGAACATGAACTGCTCGGAGAGACCGGTGTGTCGGCTCAACCATTCCGGCTCCCAGCTGTCCAGAGAGCACTCCTCGCAGCTGCAGGCCGGACAGACGTTGCGGCAGGCGAAGCACCGCACGCAGCGCGAGAACTGACGGCTCCAGTATTCGTATCTATCATCTACGTCCATATTTTCGATGTCCGCCACGGGGCTGAAGTCCATCTCCCCCACCGGTTCTTCCCCCAGCCGTCCGTCTACCATTTCATCCACTTCAGTCGGCAGGGAATACTCGCAGTGCAGGCATTTGTCCAGCAGCATCTCCTCCCGCGGGATGGTGTGTGATCCGCCGGAGTTTTCCACGATGACTTCATCTTCATCGATCCGCACCGATTGCACATCTGCCCCGAAGCGGCGCACGACCTCGCGGGAGTCAACCATGCCTTCACAGGACATCCCAATGATGTACAGATCCTCCCGCAGCACCCGGTGGTCACACATGAGTCGCTGCAGAGCCAGCTCATCGCATCCCTTGGCCAGCACTCCCAGCGGAGGTTCTTCGACTTCCTCCTCCGCTGCGCGCGCCCGATCCAGAGCATAGCGTCCGAGCCCCAGTCCGCAGAACTCATTGAGGATGAGTTCATCTGCCTCCCCGGGCTCCGAGGCGAAGGTCACCACCGCTTCCGATGGCCGCAGGCCAGATCTGTAGCCGATAAATGCTCTTATCTCGCCGCTTTTCAGCAGATTCCTGACTCTCTCTCTCAGCTGATCTTGGTGCTCTCGGATTCTCATAGTTGCTCCCTCATTTTCCGATTGGGACCCAGTGCCCGGATGTCCTCGGTCATCTCTCGCACGATCTCGGCAAACCGCTGTCCTTCGGCCGCGGATATCCATTCCACCCGCACCCGTCCCGGCTCGAGACCCAGATAGGACATGAAGGGCTTGGCCAGGGAGAACCGCCGTCGGGTCAGATAGTTGCCCTCCATATAGTGGCAGTCGCCCGGGTGACACCCGGAGACCAACACTCCATCCGCTCCGCGCTGAAATGCGCGTATCACGAAGGAAGGATCTACCCTGGCCGAGCACGGGACCTTGATGACCCGTACGGATGGCGGATATGGGATCCGACTGGTGCCGGCAAGGTCGGCACCCGCGTAGGTGCACCATTGACAGGCAAAAGCGATTATTGTTGGCTGCCAGCTATCAGACATATCGTCTCCACCTCCGCCAGTATCTGTTCATCCTTGTATCCCTTGAGGTTCATGGCTCCGTCGCGGCAGGCGACGGTGCAGGCACCGCAACCCTGACAGACACCTACATTCACCTCAACCACCCGTCGGGATACCTCGCGCTCGCCAACTCTCCGCGTGATGTACTTCTCCTCGATTGCGTCGAATGGACAGGCCGCCACGCACCACAGGCATCCGGAGCACTCATCCTCATCCACATCAGCAATGAGGGGATCGCTCTGCATCTCGTCGCGCGACAGCAGCATGGCCACCTTGGAAGCAGCTCCCGAGCCCTCTGCCGCAGCATCGGAGATATCCCTGGGCCCGCGCACCATCCCGGCGACGTAGATACCCGGGGTGGACGTCTCCACCGGGCGCAACTTGGGATGGGCCTCATTGAAGAAACCGTGTTCATCAGTGCCCACATTGAAGGTGCGGGCCACATCAAGCGCATCCCCGCGCGGCGTAACTGCGGTGGCCAGGACCACGAGGTCGGCGTGTATTTCCACATTCTCGTCGGAGAGGGTATCGACGCCCTTGACCAGCATCTTGTCCCCTTCCGGGTAGACGCGAGAGACGCGTCCGCGCAGATAGAGGGCATCATCTTCCTCCACCGTCCTCTGCACGAACTCCTCGTAGCCCTTACCGCCGGCCCGGACATCGGTGTAGAAGATGTACGCCTGCCCGTCCGGCACGTCATGTTTGTACAGGGTGGCATGCTTGGCTGTGTACATGCAGCAGATCTTGGAACAGTACGGCTGTCCCTTGTCCGGGTCCCGCGAACCGGCACACTGTATGAATACTACTTCCTTGGGAATCTCGCCATCGGATGGTCGCCGGATGACTCCGCCGGTGGGGCCGGAGGATGACTTCATTCTCTCAAAGGCCATACTGTCAATCACATCGGGATATTTGCCGTAGCCGTACTCGCCCAGGGTCTCGACCGGAAGGACATCGTATCCGGTGGCCAGTACTATGGCCCCGACTTCCTCCTCAACGATTGTTGCCTCCTGATCGTAGTCAATGGCGTCGACAGGACAGCTCCGCGAACACAGCCAGCAGAAGTCCCCGCGCATGTGAGCGCAGTGTTCCGGATCAATCTTGGGTCGGTTGGGGATGGCCTGCGGAAAGTCCACTCCTATGGCCTTCTTCACTCCCACTCCCCGCTCAAACTCACTCGGGACCTCAGAGGGACACTGTTGCTGACACTCCATACATCCCATACAGGCGTCCCAATCCACATAGGTGGGTTTCTGTCTGATCCGGACGCGGAAGTTGCCCACGCTGCCGGAGACTTCCTCCACCTCACTGTAGGCCATGAGCTGTATCAATGGATGGCGCCCAACTTCGGCCATCTTCGGGGTCAGGATGCAGGACGCACAGTCAAGGGTGGGAAAGGTCTCAGATAGCTGGGCCATGCGGCCACCGATCGTGGCCTCACGTTCCACCAGCACCACCGGGTGACCGGCGTCGGCGATGTCCAGTGCTGCCTGCATGCCGGTAATTCCGCCTCCCACTACCATGGCCCGCTTGGTTACGGGTATCTCATGCGGTACCAGCGGCTCATCGCGCCTGACCTTCTCCACCGCTGCTCGCACGATGGCCTCCGCCTTGCGGGTGGCCTCCTCCTGGTCATCCGGATGGACCCAGCTGCACTGCTCCCTGATGTTGGCCATCTGTACCTGATAGGGATTGATGCCTGCCTGCTCCGCCGCTGCCCGGAAGGTCGGCTCGTGCATGGTCGGCGAGCACGCTGCCACGACGATACTGTCCAGGTTCTTCTCCGCGATGGCCTCGGCAATCAGGTTCTGCCCCGGATCCGAGCACATGTAGCTGTAATCCTCGCAGTGTACCACGCCGGGGATCTCTCCGCAGCGTTCGGCCACCCGCTGCACATCCACTGTACCGGCGATATTCAAACCACAGTGACAGATAAACACTCCTATCTTGCGCACTTCACTTCACCTCGCCGATGCCCATTTTTTTGCACACATCCGCGTGCATTCCGTCCGGTTCCAATCCGCAGCTCTCCGCGTCAAGCCCGAGCGCGTAGGCCAGAACCTGGCTGAAATACAGTACTGGTACGTCCTCGACCTCCGGTTCCTCCTGCATGCACTGTTCCAGGTTGTAGGCGCACAGCGGACAGCTGGTCACTATGGCCTCAGCTCCCGCTGTGCAGGCCGACCGCAGGACTGCCAGGGACGCTCGATTCCTGCGCTTGCCCGGTTCACCGATCGACAGGTAGGCGCCGCAGCAATCCAACCTGAGCGGATACTCCACCGGTTCGGCCCCAATCTCCCTCAGCATGTCCTCGAGGATCTGCGGATCCTCCCCGTCGTCAAAAGCCATTTCCTCGGTGGGTCGCAGGAGCAGGCATCCGTAGTAGGGAGCAACCCGCAACCCGTTCAGGCTCCGCCGCACCCTCTCGCCCACTCTGTCGAACCCCACCTGGTCCCGTAGCAGCTCGAGCAGGTGGTGCACCCGACCCTCGCCCGCGTATTCTTCCTCGACAAAATCGATGAGCTTATCGCGCGTCTCCACATCGCTCCGCACCAGATTGTTGGTGCGGCGCAGGACGTTGAGGCAACCGGCGCACACCGTGACCAGCTCCACCCCGGCCTGATGCGCAAATGCCAGGGCGCGGAACGGCGCGGCAAGATTGATGTCGGCATCCGTGGCCATGGGAAAAACTGCGCCGCAGCACTGCCAGTTCTCCAGTTCCTCCAGTTCAATGCCCAACGCGCGGGCACTTTCCCGCGTCGTGACGTCGAACGCCTCGGCCTGCTGATATAAGGTACAGCCGGGATAGTAGCCGTATTTCATGGACACTTCATACCTTTCCTTGACCGACGACTGAGTCGGCCGGCTCAACTTACGTATTTGCGATAGCAGCTAACGATGGCCTGTTGAGGAGCCCCGGCAAACAGTTCCGGCGGCAGCTCCTCCGGTCGCACCGGACCCTCACCCCGCCGCAGCAGCACCGCCCGCAGTGCCTCCATCACGCGAGACAGGTCGAACTCCTTGGGGCATCTGGACTCGCAGGTGTGACAGGAAGTGCAGAACCAAACGGCCTCAGCCGTCAGGGCCCTCTCATCCTGTCCCAGCTGCAGGTGCCGGATCACCCGGTGGGGCAGCGTACCCATTTCCTCCGCGACCGGGCAGCCCGCCGAGCACTTGCCGCACTGGTAACAGTTGGAGATCTCCTCGCCGCTGATCTCCTCAATCTTTTCGATCATCTCGCTGTGCAGTCCGTGCCGTGTCAGTTTCACTCTGTCCGCCCCCTTCTTGGGCCGGGGAGCGCAAACTCCCCGGCCCCTGCGCTGACCTCACTTGAAGAACCTGTTGGCCTTGTCAACCAGTTTCTCTGCCGTAGCAGCTATTTCGTCCGGGTCGCGCTCGATCCGCGCCACACCGGTATCCATTGCCGCTCTGGCCACCTCAGCAGCAATTGCCGGGACAACCTTGCGATCGAAGCTCTCGGCAATCACAAACTCTTCGTGCAGCTCGGACTCCGGGATCACCTCGGCCAGGGCACGGGCGGAGGCGATCTTCATCTCCTCGTTGATGTCGGTGGCTCTTACATCCAGCGCCCCGCGCAGAATGCCGGGGAAGCCGAGGACGTTGTTGATCTGGTTGGGGAAGTCGGAACGACCAGTTCCGATGACCCGGGCCCCGCCGGCTGCCGCCTCGTCCGGGTAGATCTCCGGTACCGGATTGGCCATGGCGAAGACGATGGCATCGTCCTTCATGCGCGCCACCATGTCCCGGTCCACCAGTTCGGGCCCCGACAGGCCGATGAATATGTCAGTATCGGCCATCGCATCGGCCAGCGAACCGGTACGGCCCTCCTTGTTGCTGCGCCGGGCCATCTCTTCCTTGGCCGGGTTCATGCCCTCCTCGCGCCCCTCGTGTACGATTCCGGTCCGATCGACGAGGATCACATCATCGACACCGAGATCCAGCAGCAGCTTGGTAGTGGCCACGCCGGCGGCTCCGGCTCCGACCACGGAAACACTGACCTCCCCTATTTCCTTGTTCACTACCTTGAGAGCATTGAAAATGGCGGCAAGCACGACCACTGCAGTGCCGTGCTGATCGTCGTGGAATATCGGCAGGTTGGTCTCTTCCTTCAGGCGGCGCTCCACCTCGAAACAGTTTGGCGCGGCAATATCCTCCAGATTGACTCCCCCAAAAGTCGGTTCCAACCACTTGACCAAGTTTACAATATCATCGACTTCCTGCGTGTTGACGCAGATGGGGAAGGCATCGACCCCGCCGAAACATTTGAACAGGACACATTTGCCTTCCATGACCGGCATGGAGGCGCCGCCACCTATGTTGCCCAGCCCGAGTACGGCGGAGCCATCGGAGACAACCGCGACCAGGTTGGACTTGTTGGTGTACTCGTAGAGCATGTCGGGGTCGTCAGCGATTTCCTTGCAGGGTTCGGCAACCCCCGGGGTGTAGGCCAGGGTCAGGTCGTCGCGCGTGTTGACCGGAACCTTGCTGATCACCTCAATTTTTCCCCCATTGTCCCGGTGCAGCTTCAGTGCTTCGTCACGTACGGACATGCACAACTCTCCTTTCTTTCAGCGGGCGTATTCCTGTCGTCCCTGTACATATATGTCATTTCCGGCCGCATCCACTCCAACTACGACCGGGAACTCCTCGACTTCCAGCCGGAAGATGGCTTCCGGTCCCAGTTCCTCATAGGCCACGACCTCGGCCTTTTTCACGCATTTGGCCAGCAGTGCACCGGCCCCGCCTATCGCCAGCAGGTAAACTCCCTTGTGCTCCTTTATGGCCTCGACTACCTCGTCGGATCGATTACCCTTGCCGATCATGCCGCGCAATCCGACATCCAGCATGGTTGGCGTGTAGGCATCCATCCGCCCGCTGGTCGTCGGGCCAGCCGAGCCGATGGGGTCGCCGGGCTTGGCCGGGCACGGTCCGACGTAATAGATGATCTGTCCCTCCAGATTCACGGGCAGGTCCTCACCACGTTCCAGCGTCTCCACCAGACGCTTGTGCGCGGCATCCCGCCCAGTGTAGATCACACCGTCAATCAGGACCTTGTCTCCCGCCTCCAGCGCTTCGATGTCGCTGTCGGTCAGCGGCGCAGATATTCTCTTCTCCACTTCACGTCACCTCCTACAGGGTGGCTTCCGCATGCCGTGCGGCGTGGCACTGGATGTTCACTGCGGCCAGGAGCGAGGCGATGTGCGACGAGTGGGGTTCGATATGCACCGCCAGGGCCGTCGTGCGTCCACCGAGACCCTGCGGACCGATCCCCAGATCGTTGACCGCCGCGAGGGTATCTCGCTCCAGTTCGGCGATGTGCTCTTCCGGGTGGGGTTTTCGTGCCGGACGGATCAGCGCCTTCTTGGCCAGAAGGACGGCCTTCTCCAGTGTGCTGCCAACCCCGACTCCCACGATTATGGGCGGGCATGGATTGGATCCGGCCCGGCTCACGGTGTCAACCACGAAGTCTTTGACACCCTCGGGACCGTCGGCCGGGGTGAGTCCGCGTGCGGCGCTCATGTTCTCCGATCCGCCGCCCTTGGGCGCCACTACAATCCTCACCTGATCACCGGGCACGATCTGGGTGTGTATGATCGCGGGAGTGTTATCTCCGGTGTTGTCCCGCTGGAACGGGTCCACCGTCATTGACTTCCGCAGGTATCCGGCTTCGTAACCCTCGGCAACTCCCCGGTTAATGGCCTCCTCCAGGTCTCCTCCGACGAAGCGAACATCCTGACCGACATCCAGGAAGATCACCGCAGACCCGGTATCCTGACAGATGGGCATCTCTTCCGCAGAGGCGGTTTCGGCATTTTCTATGATGAGTTCCAGCACTTCCCGGCCCACCGGTGACTCTTCCTCTTCAGTGGCCCTCTTCAACACATCCATGACGTCATCGGGTAGATGGTAGTTGGCCCGGACACATAGATCGCTGACCGTATCCTTCACCTGTTCAACGTCGATTTCTCTCACCTTCATCCCCCTTTCTGTACGTCCATACAACACAAAAAGCCAGCCCTCAGTGCAGCTCGGGCCGGCTCCTCATCCCTTTCTGCCATCGGGGTCTGCCCGACGGCCGGGGTTTCAGACGGCTCCCGCTCCTTTCGGAATCACCCTGCGATCATTCCGTCCAGATGCGGTTTCAGAGATTCATCTTGTCCCGGTACACCGTATATTTGTCACGGGCGATGCGCAGAGCACTGATCAACGATTTCTGGGCGTTGCCGTGGTAGCGCATCTCCACCTCATGCACGATGTACTCGTAATCCTCCACCAGCTTCTTCCCCTCCACAATCTTGGAGAAAAAGCGCTTTGCCACGTCAGTCGCCAGGGTGCAGTCAGCGGCAACTATGACTCCCTCTTCCCCATCAATCTCCAGGCCGATTCCAACCACGGAGAATATTTCACGGGCAGTGATTCCGTCCGGAAGCTTGGCGTAACCGGGAATGAATATGGTATCCGGATACTTCTTTCCGCTCGATTGTCCCTCTCCCCGGTCCCCGCCTACTATAGTTTCGTCTCTCCTTTCCGCACCCTGTCTTCCGCTGACAATGTGGCGTAAGTGATCTGTCTTGTTTCGTAGTTCTACATAGCAGTATAAACTCCTTCCCACCATTGCACATTGATTTCTGCTACTTCTCGTTAAGCGTGACTAAAGCAGCGCAGCTGCCATTGCGCCGCGCCCTGATATGGAGGGCATCATGCCAGCGCCTACCATGAATTCCATATGCTGATGCGCTCAGCCCGTCCGTCAGCGGGCCGATCCGGGCAGAGTCCCCGGACCCTGCAATATATCATCGTGAACACCTACAATCCGGTAATTCACTGCCAGCAAGCTGCCAGCTGTGCTCCCGTTCACATGAGTTCACTCTCCATTTCCGGCAAAGGGATTATGTGACGAAATCCGCCTCTGGGGTGCGGGGTGCCGGCGGGTGCCGCTGTGTTTCGGGACTGACACAGCGATTTATCTCATATAACCAGTGCAGCGGCACTCAACCTGTCGAGATCGGCCGGGTGGCAGCCCAGATTGACGTTAGTGCAGTTGTAGAATATCGACTGTTGCACACCGGGGGGTGATAAGATAGACTATATCCGGCAAAGATCGTTACGGGAATCACAACGCTTAGCTTCAGCAGAGATCGCAGTAATTAGCACACAAATTTGCACTCGAACGGTCGTTTTCCGGGCGGCCATCTGGTAGAATCTCATTCTGACGGGATGTACTGGCACCGGGTAGATGCCGGAAACTGGCCGACATCAGGGAGGAAAGACCAGATGATCAGTGTCACATCGGCGCAGGGCTTGTGGAACACACTGCACTCCTGCAGCGAGCGAACGAAAGCCGCGTTGAATCCACTCACCTGGATCCACCAGGGGTGTTCGGATGAGGCACAGATGGAATACGAAGAGGGAAGCGACGAAGAAGACGATGAGGCAGATGACGAGCGGAGGTCGCCCGGAGATGCGTCGGGGGCGGGCTCGCCACCTCCTCCTTCCCCCGGGCCGGAGCGAGAACCGGAGGGGGCGGGACACTCATCGTACGGTCTGCGCGAACGTCTGGGCCTATTCCTGGGACCCATATCCTTTATACTCATTCTTCTCTTCCTCCCTGCCAATGAAACCTTTACGCCGCTGATGCGGTCAGCAGCAGCCTGCACCGCATGGGTGGCCATATGGTGGGTAACCGAGGCCCTTCCAATACCAGCCACTTCGCTTTTGCCGCTGATACTGTTTCCGCTGACAGGAGTCGTCTCCTTTGAGGAGACCGTGGTGGGTTACGCCGATCCCAACGTCTTTCTCTTTCTGGGTGGCTTCACGCTGGCAGTATGCATGCAGCGGTGGAATCTGCACCGCCGTCTGGCACTGACCATAATCAGCAAGGTGGGGACCAACCCTCCGACCCTGATCCTGGGCTTCATGGCCTCCACAGCCTTTCTGTCCATGTGGATAAGCAACACGGCCACGGCCATGATGATGCTGCCCATAGCTATGGCAGTCATCGGACAGGTGGCGGAACTGGTGAACCAGGAGGATATGGGGGTGGATACCAGCTTCGGCAGGTTCTCCTTCGGGACTGCCCTCATGCTGGGCATAGCCTATTCAGCAACCATTGGGGGAGTGGGAACGCTGATCGGTACTCCTCCCAACGCCATCTTTGCCTCCGTGGTCGGCAGCATGTTCGATACCGACATATCCTTTGCCCAGTGGCTTCTGTACGGCTTTCCCATTGCGGTCGTTTTCACCCTGCTGGCCTGGGCCTATCTGATCCGCGCCTTTCCCATCAAGGAACTGGGGCACATCCGGGGAGGCGAGGAGGTAGTCGAGAGACAGCTGGCATCGCTCGGGCCAATAACGCGGCCGGAAAGAATGGTGGGAGCAGTATTTGTGAGTGTGGCAGCGCTGTGGATCTTTCGCAGTCTGCTGCTGGAAGATCTGATTCCAGGACTCAGTGACCCACTAATCGCGGTACTGGGAGCTGTCCTGCTATTTCTCATCCCGGTCAATTTTGCTCGCGGCGAGTTTCTGTTGGATTGGGACAGCGCCGTCGAGATCCCCTGGGGCATTTTGCTTCTGTTTGGAGCAGGCATCGCCATCGCCACCGGCTTCACCGAAACGGGTCTGTCCGAATGGGTGGGCAATCAGCTGGCAGCCCTGGCCGGCGTCCACATGGTGGTAATTATGCTGGCGGTGGTCGCACTGGTGGTTCTGCTCTCCAACGTCACATCCAACACCGGCACGGTATCCATGATGCTTCCGGTAATGGTGGCCATGGCCGTCACCATGCAGGTTCACCCCTACGCACTGATGATCACCTGTGCGACGGCGGGTTCCTTTGCCTTCCTGCTGCCGGTAGGCACCCCACCGAACGCCGTGGTATTCGGCAGCCGCTACATCACGATCCCGCAGATGGCCAAGGCCGGTTTGCTGCTGACACTGCTCACCATAGTGCTGCTGCCGCTGGTGACCTATTTCTGGCTGCCGGTGGCCTGGGGGATAGATCTCACGACATTCCCCCCCGGATGGTGAGCGGGTACAGTTAATCCAGTCTGCTTCTGCCGGTGCAGCGGCACGGGCCACCGGTCGGCACGAAGGAATCCAATGCGCTCGAGGCGAAATGAAATATGACGGATGCATGCAGTTTCCAGTCGGGCGCCGCGTGGGCGTACCCGTCAGATGGGAGGGCTGCGCATGGATGTATTGACCATGGATCGAATACGCACACTGATGGATTATCACGGGGGACCGGCCGTATCACTGTTCATGCCGACGCACCGGACCGGTGCCCACACCCAGGGCGATGCCATCACCTTCAAGAACCTGATGCGTCGTGCCCGCAACGACCTCATTGACTACGGAATGCGCACTGCCGACGTAGATGAACTTCTACGTCCAGCTCAGACCCTGGAACGCGAGACGATTTTCTGGCAGCACCAGAGCGATGGTCTCGCAGTCTTCGTCAACCCTGAGGAGTTTCTGCACTACCGCGTCCCACTGCGCTTCCGCCAGCTGGTTACCGTCGGGGACAGATTCCACATCAAACCGCTCCTGCCGCTGTCCACCGGTGACGGTCGCTTCTACATACTGGCGCTGAGTAAGAACCAGGTGCGTCTCTTTCAGGGCTCGCGCTTCAACGTGAACCCGGTGGAGGACCTCGGCGATATGCCCACCAGTCTGGATGAAGTGCTGGGCACCGTGGACCCGGACGACCATCTGCAGTTCCGCACCGGGATGCGGGATGGACGCGGGGGAAGTCAGGCCATATACCACGGGCAGGGGTACGAAAGCGACGATGCGCGCAGCGACCTATATCGTTTCTTCTCTGAGATAGATAACGGGCTGCGCGACGTACTGGGAGATGATCAGGCTCCACTGGTTCTGGCGGGCGTGCAGTACCTGCTCCCCATTTACCGCGAGGCCAACTCCCGCCCCAACCTGCTGCAAGAGGGTATCCCGGGCAATCCGGAGAGAATGCGGCCCGAAGAGCTGCACAAAGAAGCCTGGGAGATCGTCCGCCCCCACTTCCGGCAGGCGGAGGAAGTGGCGG
>PUMM01000121.1 GCA_003551365.1 Clostridia bacterium | reverse complement strand
CCTGCCGTTTCACGGCCTGAACCACCGATGCATCCTCCGGAATCCAGGCCAGCATCTGTATATCTGTGGCCAGAAATCTTCCCACCATACTCCGCAGGTTGGCGAACACCATCTCAGCCTCGCGCTTCTTCACGCGATTGATCACCACCGATATATCACCCTCGTAACCGAGGCCGTGCAGCTGTTTGATCGTGCGATAGGAGTCCATTATGGACGGCGGTTCAGCTGTGGTGACGATCAGCACGGTCTCCGCCGCCAGCAGCAGTCCGGTGACGGAGGGCCCGACCCCGGCCGGAGCATCTATTATGACGTAGTCCACATCTGCCATGTGAGAGGACAGCACTGTGAGGAGGGTCCGGACCTCCTCACGGGTGGGGAGTTCATCGTCCCACAGCTCACCTCCGGCCATGAGGCTCACGCCGGTAGAAATCCTCTGCAGGGCCTGATCGGGGGCACATCCGCCCTGCATCACGTCAGTTATGCTGAATCGAGGTACACAGCCCAGGAGTATGTCCAGATTGGGAAGTCCAAAGTCCGAATCCAGCAGGGTAACTCGCTGATCCATACTCCCGAGATTCACGGCCAAATTCAACGATATATTGCTCTTTCCCACTCCTCCCTTTCCTCCACTGACAGCCAGTGTTCGGGTGGCGGGAGATTGCGGCCTCTCCGGTTTCCGATCACGGGCAGAACTCGCCTCAACTTTGCGCCGCAGGGCGGAGGCTTGATCGTAACTCATCAAACCATCCCTTCCAGCAGGGTTTCCGACAGGATCTCCGATGCGAGACCGACGTCATCCGGAACCTCTTGACCGTAGCAGATGTACGAAAGGGGTACTCCCGCGGCATCAGCCAGGGCAATCGCTCTACCTGGTCGTCCCGTCTCATCCAGTTTGGTCAAAAGGAGTCGATTGAATCCGATACCCCGGTACTTATCAAGTACATCGCGTCCGTCGTCGGCATCCACGCCCGAATCCAACACCAGGTGAATCTCGTCCGGTTGCGCCGTCTGCAGAAAAGAGGCCAGCCGTTGCCGCTGCTGTTCATCGCGGGGATTGTGCCCGGCGGTGTCGATGAACACGATGTCGGTGCCGGCCAGCCGACGTAGCGCACCGGACATCTCTTCCGGTTTGAAGACCACCTCGAACTGGCTGTTGAGAATCCGGGAGTATTTCCGCAGCTGTTCCACTGCACCGATACGATAGGTGTCCGAGGTGATCAGACCGACGCGGTAGCCGCGGCTGAGCGACATGCGAGCGGCCAGTTTGGCACAGGTGGTGGTCTTCCCTCCGCCCGTGGGTCCGACCAGGGCCACAATGCGGGTTCGCTCCTCATCCGGTGGTGAGATGGGCATCGACCGCATCCAGGCAAAGTCATCCAGGTGACGGCCATTGTTGAGGCGCCCAGCCAGCACCTGCGCCGTGTCACCCGGTACCCCGCGTTCCCGCAGCAGCTGCGCGCAACGGGAACCGCCCTCCACCCTCTCTTCATCCACGACAGGAGCGGATGTCCGCACGCCCTCCGACGCATCGTATCCATGCGGCGAAGAGGCTCTCCCCGCCCCGTCTAAAGCATCCGCATATTCATTTGCGGAGTCGCCGGTCGATCCTTGCCCGGTGGCAAGGGATTCCCCGGCAGCCGGGAGGGTGGAGGAGGCTCGATCGGCATCTCTTTCCTCCTCAAAGGCCACAGCGATCTCCACCTGGCGCGGGCGCAGCAGACCGAGCAGCCCCCCGCGCCGCACATTCCGGGTCTCCAGAACCTGAACATTCGAACCGAGATCCCTTTTTATTCTCTGCAGCAGTCCTCGCACTGAGTTGCCGCGATACCTTTTGATCCTCACTGCAGATCCACCTTCCCGACCGCCTCAATTTCTATCGATGGCTCAACTTCCTGATAGGAGATCACTCTGAGGTCCGGAATGGGCTCCTCCGTGATGCGTCGGAAATAGAAGCGCACCGTCGGTGAGCACAGCACCACCGGCTCCGTCCCCCGCTCCAACAGGTCATTGGCCACCTGCTGCGTGTTGTGAATTATGCTGGATTGAATGTCCGGATCGAGTGCGATGAAAGTGCCGTTCTCCGTCTGCTCCAGTGAATCGACAATGGCCTGCTCCACGTCTGGATCCAGTATCATGACCCGCAGACGACCCTCCTGCACCGGCAGCTGCCCGCTGATGGTGCGGTACATGGATTGGCGCACGATCTCGGAGAGACGATCTGTATCATTCATCATCGGTCCGTAGTCGGCCAGAGTCTCAAATATGGTCAGCAGGTCCCGGATGGGCACCCCTTCCCGCAGCAGGTTCTGTAGCACTTTCTGGATATCTCCCAGGCGCAGGACGTCGGGGACCAGCTCGTCCACCACTGCTGGAGTGCTGTCGCCCACCGCATCCAGGATAATCTGTGTTTCCTGACGGGAGAGCAGCTCATGCGCGTGCCGTTTGAGAACCTCTCCCACGTGAGTCATCAGGACCGACGAGGGATCCACCACGGTGTATCCGAGCATCTCTGCCCGATCAGTGTCATCGGGGGATACCCATTTGGCGGGCAGTCCGAAGGCCGGTTCTGTGGTCTCAATACCGGAGATGTCGTCCTCGGCATCACCGGGATCCATTGCCAGATAGCGGTCCGCCATCAACTCGCCGTCCGCCACCGTAACGCCGCGCAGCTTTATGACGTAGCTGTTGGCATCCAGCGTCATGTTGTCGCGCAGCCGAACCAGGGGAAGTACCATGCCCAGCTCAGTGGCCAGCTGGCGCCGCAGCAATCCGATGCGATCCATGAGGCTCTCGCCATCCGTTTCCTCTGCCAGGGGGAGAAGCCCGTAACCCAGTTCCACGGCCACGGGGTCCACCTGCAGCATGCGGGCCATTTCCTCGGGTCCTTCCGGGCCGGGTTCCTCTTCCGCTTCTTCCTCAGCTTCGCGGCGTATCGACTCCTGCTCTTCAGCTGCGGTGGCCTCCGACAGGTTGCGGGCCACCAGAGCCGACGCTCCAGCGAGCACTAGAAAGGGCGGCGCGGGCAATCCGGGCACGAGCCCAAACGCCAGCAGAAGCGCAGCAGCTATGTACAGGGCGCGCGGCTTCTGCAGCAGCTGCGCTATCACATCACTGCCGAGCTCCGCATCCGAGGCAGCGCGGGTCACTGCGATCCCGGCGGATACAGAAATCAACAGGGCCGGCAGCTGTGATACCAGTCCATCTCCCACTGTCAGCAGGGTATAGGTCATTAAAGACTCCGCCAGCGGAAGCCCCTGCTGCAGAACGCCGACGATGAGGCCGCCAACAATATTGATCAGAGTTATCACTATGGCTGCTATGGCGTCTCCCTTGACGAACTTGCTCGCCCCGTCCATCGCCCCGTAAAAATCAGCCTCGCGCTCGATGGACTGCCGGCGCTTTCGCGCCTCATCGTCGTCGATCAGGCCGGCGTTCAGGTCGGCATCAATGCTCATCTGCTTTCCGGGCATCGCATCCAGGGTGAAGCGCGCTGCCACCTCGGCAACCCGCTCCGCACCGCGCGTTATGACCACAAACTGCACCACCACGAGGATGACGAATACGACGAATCCAACTATGGGATTACCTCCGACCACAAAGTTGCCGAACTGTTCGATGACCTCTCCAGCGTAAGCCTGCAGGAGAATGAGTCGGGTGGATGATACATTCAATGCCAGCCGCAACAGCGTGGTCAGAAGCAGAAGACTCGGGAACACTCCGAAATCGAGCGGTTCGGTGGTGTACATGGTGACCAACACCACCACCATGGCAAAGGTGAGGTTGAAGATCAGGAGTACATCCAGCAGGGGAGGCGGCAGAGGAATGATCATCATGGCCACCACCAGCAGCACCAGTACGGAGACTGCTATGTCGCTGTACTGCAGCAGGGTACGAACGATTCCCGTACCGTTCATCGACGTTCACTCCTTTCCGCACCCACACCCTTGCCTTTCTGGCGCCACACGTAGGCGAGAATCTCCGCCACCGCCTCGTACAGGTGTGGTGGTATGCTGTCTCCCACTTCAACCGCATCGTACAGGGCCCGGGCAACGGGCGGTTCTCTGCGGATGGTCACTGCATGCTCCCGGGCTATCTCCAAAATGCGCTCGGCGATGAGCGCCCGCCCCTTGGCCACGACCCTCGGCGCCTCCATCTCCCCATGCTCATAGCGCAATGCGACAGCAAAGGTTGTGGGGTTGGTGACGACCACATCGGCCTCCGGAACATCCGACATCATCCGGCGACGGGCCATCTGATCGCGAAAACTGCGCCTCCGACGCTGTATCTGTGGATCTCCCTCCGTATCCTTCATCTCCTCCTTCAGTTCGCGCCGGCTCATCTTCAGCTGCTTCTCATGTTCGCTGCGTTCGTAGAAGTAGTCACCGGCAGCCAGAACTGCCAGAACCAGCACACTCCGCAGCATCAGCACCTGCAGGATCTCTCCCACCCGACTCAGGGTCGGAACGATCGGATACTGCAGAAACATGGGGAACTCAACCATTTTATTGGCGAGTGTGGCGTAAGCCACCCAGCCAATGGCCACCACCTTGACCAGTGATTTGACCAGGTTTACCAGTGCCCGCATGGAAAATATTCTCTTCAGACCCTTCACAGGATCAAGGCGGCTCGGATCCGGACTCAGAGGCTTCAGAGTCACGGAAAGACCGGTCTGCACTAATGTGCCGCCGAGGGCGACGAAGAAGGTCAGGGCAAACATTGGACCCAGCATGGTCAGCAGGCGGCCGATCACCGACATTCCCATGGAATGAACCTCCGCCGAGGTCCAATCCTCCAGCTGGGACTCAAAGGTCAGGGTCTGCTCGGCGAATACCCGCAGCTGTTCGGCCCATCCAGATATCTGAAAGGACAGAAGCATGAACACGGCAAATAACAGTACAGCCGAGGTGACCTCCTTGCTCTGGACGACCTGCCCCTGTTCCCGCGCTTTGCGTCGGCGCCGCGGGGTCGGGTCTTCGCGTTTTTCCTCCGCCTGATCCTCGGCGAACAGCTGAAGATCGATCATTTTCTCACCACATCCGTATCATTCGCACGATGTCACCAATATGGTCGATACTCGCATTGCGGTAGAAGGTCGCATAGATGGCCGTCATTGCCAAAAGCATGGTCAGGCCGAGAATTATCCGCAGGGGGATTCCCAGCACGAACAGATTGAGCTGCGGCATGGCGCGAGCCAGTATCCCCAGAGCCACTGATGTCAACATCAGGGCGGCCATGACCGGAAGGCTTATCTGCAAAGCACATCTGAACATCCAACTCATGAAACCGAGCAGTGCCGGAATTCCGGCAATGGATAGCTGGGAGCCGGGGGGAGCTACCGTCAGGCTCTCCTCGAGTGCCCGCAGCAGATAATGATGGCCGTTGAAACTGAGAAACAGGACGACGGAAAAAAGATAGAGATAGTTTCCCATCAGGGGTATGCGGGTGCCCATGACCGGGTCTATCTCGCTGGCAGTAAAAAACCCCATCTGAAAATCCAGAAACTGCCCTGCGGTCTGGCCCATCAACAGAAGGAGAAGGGCGCTGAAACCTATCATCACACCGATGGTTATCTCCCGAACGCCCGCCAGCAGCACCCGCATGTCGGTGACGGAATCGCCGGCGGTTACCGCCTCGATCTCCGTGCCGGGAGTCAGCAGTAGCGCGCACAGAATCGCCAGAAACACGGAAACGTGCACCGGACAATAGGGCCGGCTGAACAGGGGGAATATGAAAAAAAAGCCGGACATCCGGAGAAATATGTAGAGAAATCCGAGCACTGTCGTCTGATCCAGCTGCAGAGCCATCAGTCCAGTTTCACCTCTTCAACGTATGAACATGGTCAGATTCCCGAGCATTTCTGCCGCGAACTCGGTCATTATTCCGATCATCCATGGTCCGAAGACCATGGCGGACATAAAAATGGCCACAATCTTGGGCACAAAGCTCATGGTCTGCTCATTAACCTGCGTGGTAGCCTGCAGCACACTCACCGCCAGACCCGTCAGCAATCCTGCTGCCAGCATGGGACCCGCTACCAGTATCACAGTGAACAGTGCATTTCGAGCCAGTGACACCACCAGTTCTGTCGGCACTATAATCGCCCTCTCATCCGGCCAATCCCTCCAGCAGTGATTCCATGACCAGGTGCCAGCCGTCGACCATGACAAACAGCAGTATTTTGAAGGGCAGAGAGATCATCATTGGCGGCAACATGAGCATCCCCATGGACATCAGGGTACTGGCCACCACCATGTCGATCACGATGAAAGGAAGGAACACGATGAATCCCATCTGAAAGGCCGTCTTCAGTTCGCTCGTGGCGAAGGCGGGCACCAGGGCATACAGCGGAACATCATCCGGGCTCTCCGGACGGTCCTCTCCGGCAAAACCCATAAACAGCTCCAGATCCTGTTCCCGCGTATACTGCATCATGAAATCGCTCACCGGTTCGGCCGCATTTGCGTACGCCGCATCCAGCTCAATCTCATCCTCCTGCAGCGGCACCCAGGCTTCCTCATACACCTCACCCCAAACCGGGGCCATGACAAATATGGTCATGAACAGAGCCAGCCCCAACAGGACCTGGTTGGGGGGCATCTCCCGCGTGGCCAGAGCGTTGCGGACGAACCCCAGCACGATCACTATCCGGGTGAAGCAGGTGACCATCAGCAGAATGGCCGGGGCCACGGCCAGAACGGTCAACAGCAACACCAGCCGAACTCCTGTGCCCAGAGCCGGGATCTCCTCTCCCTCATCAATTTCCACGTTGAACATGGGCTCCGCTCCGGCCTGCCCGGCAGGGATGAGAATCAATGCACCTGCCAGGGCCAACAGGAATATGCCGACGCTCCCACCGCGCCGAAGAAACTGCCTTCCACGCACCACACTCGACCTCTCTTCCTCTGCTTTCAGATCAGTCGCTCCAGTCGTCTTCTCTTGATCCCCTGAGCAGTGAGCGCAGGGTGTCCCCGAAGGCACCAGGCGCTCCGCCCCGTTCCTCATCGTCCAGATCACCCGCTGCAGGTTCCCAGTCTGCCAGCTTCCGCACCCCATCTTCCCCGACCCCGAGAACGAGGTACTCTGCGCCTATGCGCACCAGAACCAATCGAGAGCTCCGCCCCAGAGGAACCGCTTCGATGACCTCGAGGTGACGCCCACTCATGGAGCCGTGCATGTAATGGCGCAACAGGCGCATGGTGAGATACATCAGTCCTATGACTGCCCCACATGCCAGTACCAGCTGAAAAACCAGATCCACGTCTCCGCCTCCCCGGCCAGCACCTTGTCTTGCCCATCTACTGCAGGTTCTTCAGTCTCTTCTCCCGGCTGATAATCTCAGTAATGCGAACGGCGAAGTTTTCGTCCACAACCACCACTTCCCCGCGGGCCATCAGCTTCCCATTGACCAGCACATCTACCGGTTCCCCGGCCTGCCGATCCAACTCGAGTACTGAACCGCTCCCCAGCGACAGGACATCTCGCACCTGGGAGCGAGTTCGGCCCAGCTCCACGCTGACGTTCAGCGGAACATCCAGCAGCATGTCCATGCGGCGATCCCGAGAACCGCGGGCGGGACGGCCACCCTGCTGGAAATCCGGCAGCTCGGCTTTCTCCACACGCTTTTTGCGGACAGTCTGTCCGGACGGCGCACGGGCCGGCTCTTCCTGTGGCGCCTCCTCTTCCTGGGTCGCCGCTTCTTCCATCAATTCTTCCTCTTCCGCCTCTTGCATTCCGTGCTCTCCATCGGGAAACAGGGGCAGAGAATCTGCCGGCAGCAGCAGACCAATCGCACATTCTATCTCCTCGCCGGCGGAAAAATGCAGGTCCAACCTGAACCATTGATCCAGCTCCCCGATGACTTCGGAGACATCGCCCTCATCCGGAGGAAGCGGACGAATATCGACCAGCTGGCCACTTTCCTCCGCCGACATGGACGCCACAGTGGAAGAAAAGGCATCGGCGAAATACTCGATGAGTTCTGCCGCGCTGATCTCTTCATCTTCTCCGGCCAGACCTCGCCATACCTCATAGGAATCGGGATCCACATAGTACAGGGCGCGTCCTTCGGCACTGCCTGTGATCTCGATCTGCCCCCACAGCTGCACCGGCATCTCCGCTGCCTCATCGGCGGGAATGGTGCCCCCTTCCCAGCTGTCCAGCTCGGCCGGAAAGCCCTCGCCTTCCACGCGGGAGGCCGTCATCTCAATAACCTTGTCCGGCACTGCTTCCCCCTCTTCATCCTCCTGCCCGAGGCCCTGCAGGAGTGCGTCAATTTCATCCTGACTCAAAATATCCTTGGACACTGTCTGACTCCTCCCCGTTGTCAGAGATAATTCGAACGCCATAGCGCGACCCGGCGCGCCCCAGGTTCCCGGACAGGACCGGCCGATCCCCGGCATATATGGGGATGGGTCGATCGATGCGTTGGTCCAGTTGAACGACGTCACCCTCCTCCAGATGGAGGAGGTCTCCTATGGTGACGCGGGTCGTTCCCAGCTCAGCGATGAGGTTCACGGTGACATCCTGCACGTGCTGTTGTAACTGTTCGCGCTCCCCATCATCATCATCTGCCGCGCTCCGCTCAGCCTGACCCATCCAGTGCTGCACCGACAGGCCGGGAAGCGCCGGCTCGAGCAGCATGTGCGGCCACGCAACGTTGATTCTGTCCTGATGCTCACCTATTTCCACCAAAAAGCCCGCCACCAGCATCATTTCATTGGGTGGAGCAAACTGCGTGAAGAAGGGGCTGGTCTCGATTGATTCCAGTTCACTGTCCAGCTTCTTCACGCTATCCCAGGCCTCCTCAACGCTCAACAGGACCCGTTCGAACGCAGTCTGCAGCACGGCGGTCTCGATGTCCGTCAGTTCACGTTCCACCACTCCGGCATCGTGCGAGTTCCCCAGCAATCTCTCCAGGAGAGGATAGGCTATGCCGTGACACAGCTCTATTCCCACTTTCCCCTCCAGCGGTGCAAATCTGGCCAGCCCGAGTATGACCGGACTCTGCAGCTGGTCGACGAACTCGACGTAGGTCATCTGGTCCAGGGCAATCAGGGACACCCGCACGGCCGAGCGAACGTGTGCTGACAGGTTCGTGGCCAGAAGCCGCGCCATGTTGTCGTGCAGCACGCGCAGGGCTCCCAGATTCTCGCGCGAGAATTTGTCCGGCCGGTGAAAATCGTACCGACGCATTCGCCTCCTGCCCGTCAAAGTGTGATAGCTATCCGGCATGTCTCTCCGTCCCCTTCCGACATCACTGCACCATCATCTCAGTAAAGTACACATCGACGATTTCTCCCTCGGCCAGGATGCCGTTGACTCGCTCCACGATCTTATCTCCCAGCTCCTCCATCCCACCGTCTCCTTCTAGTTCCTCCGGTCCGGTGCCGCGCAGAATTGCAAGTATTTCATCTCGTACATATACGGCGTGATTCTGCACGCGCTCATGGGACTCTTCATCCCGGCACTGCAGCTCGATGTCGACCCGAACCACCGATCGTTCCCCGCCCTCCCGCGGCTTCAGATCGGTGACAATTGCCTCCAGATCATACAGGTATTCTTGCTTCTCCTTTTCTTCCTCATCGTCGGCAAACGGACCGTCCTCCAACACGTCATGGTCCTGTACCCACTGCCAGCCGAAATAACCCCCGGCGACCGAGACCAGGGCGAGTGCGATGATCAGAACCTTCTTCATCCATCGTCACCCCCCGTGGGGGAATCCTCACGCAAATCCCTGGGCTCGTACTCCTGTGCTCCCAGCCGCAGAAGTACGATGTCCACCCGACGATTCTGCGCACGTCCCTCCTCGGTCTCATTGGATGCGACCGGTCGATACTCACCATATCCGGCCGCGGTCAGCTGATCGGGATCCACCACTTCTCCCTCGAGGAGATATTGCAACACATTGGTGGCGCGCGCGGTGGATAGTTCCCAGTTGCTTGGAAACTGTGCGGTGCTGATGGGCACATCATCTGTATGGCCCTCGACGCGGATGTGATTGGGGATGTCGGCCAGAATGGGTGCCACCTCGTCCAGAATTTTCAGTGCATCGGTGCGCAGCTGCGCCTCTCCCGAATCGAAGAGAACCTGATCGGTGAAGTGGATGATCAGTCCCCTCTCGGTGAGATCGAAGCTGATTCCCTCATCCTTGCCGGCATCCTCCAGTGCACCCTCGAGTTGGGCCTGCACCGTCTTCAGCTGTTCCAGCTCGACCGACTCCATGTACAGATCCTCCACCAGACCATCATGATCAACCATCGGCTCTTCGGCCTCACTGACCGTTCGTCCGGCTTCCAGAATCCCCAGGGCTTCCTGCAGCGACAGCATGGTCTTTTCAAACTGCTCCATGTCCAGTGTGGAGAAGGAAAACAACAGGACGAAAAATGCCAGCAACAGTGTCACCATATCGGAATATGTGGTGAGCCAGGATTGAGAATCCTCGCTGCCGGCGGCATTTCGTCCCTGCCTAGTCATCGGAGGCCATGTCGCTCCTCTCTTCCATTGCTGGTTCGGCGCCAGCCTCAGTTGACTCTTCTCCCTCAGCGTCATCCTCTTTGACGGGTTCCTGGATGTATGTATCCAGTTTGCTGGCGATCAGCCGCGGGTTGCTGCCTTCCTGAATGGCCAGAACCCCCTCTATGATCATCTCGCGCACCTGCTGTTCCTCATCGGTTCGCTCATTCAGCTTGCGCGCCATCGGGTTGAACAGTAGATTTGCGATGAGTGAACCGTAGAATGTGGTTATCAGGGCGACTGCCATTCCGATCCCGATGGTGTCGGGATCCTCCAGATCCTGCAGCATGTGGATCAGACCTATCAAAGTCCCGATCATCCCAAAGGCCGGCGAGGCTGAACCCGCCGAGCTGAAGATCGCGCCCCCGCTTTCCTCGTGCCGCACAACCTGCTGCATTTCCTTGTTTAAAACCTCCCTGAGCTCCTCGGGAGGGGTAGCATCCACCAGCATCTGCACAGCATCCTGCAGGAACGGCTCCTCTATGTCCGGCAGATCATCCTCCAGGGCCAGGAGTCCCTCTCGCCGCGCTCGTCCCGCCAGCGCGAGCAGCTGGTTGCGCACTTCCAGGCGACGCCCACTCATTTTG
>PUMM01000193.1 GCA_003551365.1 Clostridia bacterium | reverse complement strand
CGGGAAACAGGTGTTGCGATGGACCGCGGCAGCCCTGCTTGAAGCCGAGGGGCGATTCAACCGCATAAAAGGCTATCGGGACATGAGGATGCTGGCTTTCAAACTGCGAAAACACCTGGACTTGGTGAATCAAGAAACGGAGGAAACTGGATGAATCGGGAGCAATGGGCTGCTGCAAATTCCACATCAAACGGGACATGTTCCGAGAAGGAGTTGGCCGAAACAGTGGGAATAATGTGCTGAGAGACTCACAAGCAGAGGAGAAAGGGGCGGTCAGACATGATCAACCACATGCGGGTTCATCTACTCGCTGCCTTTTGCATCCTTCTGGTCAGCATGTGGTTCTTGCTTGCTCCTTCTCATGCTGTTGTGTCGCACACAATGTGGTTTGTAGCGCTGATGGGCCTCGTCCTGGCTTTCAGCCTTTACGTCGGCCTGGTATTCGGTACAGCGCTCTCCTTGATTATCGCCCTTTTTGCGGAAACTGCTGAAGAGTTTGCTGGCAAACTGCGCGTTGCGCGGGAGAACGCGATGAGGGACTTGTATGATTTCTGAACGCAATACCTTGCCAGCAAATTGCCAGTCCTAGTGATGCGATGGGCGATTGCTACGGTCTCCTCACCCACACCGCGCACTGCTTTCATGTGTCTTGTTACCACCGTATTGGGCTGGTTAGTTGCTGTCGAGGTTAGTGTTATGGGGACCCGATATGTCGGGCATCCTGCTCTGTCAGGAATCGGTGTGCCCCTGCGTATACATGGGGGTCCCTCATGTGGCCTCTGCCTATAAGCGTGAGATCCCCGGTTTCTGCGATCTCCAGAGCCAGGCTGGTGGGGATGCTGCGGGTGGCCAGTACACCTATCCCTGCCCCGAGTGCCTTGAGGACCATGTCGGAGGACAGGCGGCCTGTAGTGATCAGCCCGCAATCACTGGGTTTGAGGCTGCGAAATAGGCAGAATCCCAGGGCCTTATCAATTGCATTATGTCTTCCTACATCTTCCTTCACATCGAGCACCCCACTGCGGTCAATCAGGGCGGCAGAGTGAACACCCCCGGTGTCCTGGTACATATGCGCTCTTCTATGCATTTCAGCAAAGCATTCCTGTAGGAAACGTCCGGATACGTTTAGGGTGGAGGAGATTTGTCGTCTGACCAGTTCCTCATCTTCTGAGTAACCACCGCTACCACAGGCACTGGACAGGATCTGGTCGAGGGGGAGACTGTCCGGCAATTCGTGTGCCAACTGGACCGTAACGATTCTCATTTCGTCGCAAGCGCCCAGTATATGGACATCGTCGATCGACGAAATTGCTCCTCGCCCCCATAGGTGGCCGACAGCGAGCTCTTCCAAGTCTGCTGGCGTGCACATGAATGTTGCCAAACGGTTCTGGTTGACCATCAGGTCAACAGGCTGCTCTTCGGAAACTGGCAGATCCATGTGTCACGCCTCCTCTACTTGGTTCTGCTTATTCAACCCTGATCTAGACAGATAAATCGCTGCGCACCAGTTTTCACTCTAGGTTAGAATAGCACATTCTTCTGCGCCGGACAATTTGTGCTTTGGGCACTTAATGTCACATGTGCGATCGACTACTGGGTAACCGGTGAAGCGGCATATGTTCAGCCCGATCTGATGCCCCGGCCACAGAGAACGACCGGGATTCCGGGCGAAGGGTTTCACTCCTGGGAACCCCGGTCATCATTGTCGGTCTTTAGATGGAGGGTATGGCCACGCTCACTGTTTTACTTCCAGATGGTTATCAACAGTGAGCACACCACTTATGGTCATGCAAACCCTATTTGCCTGCTCGGCCTTGCGCTGAGAGTCCACGGTGCCTTCCAGAAGAACTCTGCCGTCGCATGCTCTAACAACAAGATCATCGCCACCAATATTGTTAAGCCGGAGTTCAATTTTGACCTTGGATTCGATGCTCTTATCGTTGACCTCCACCATGCTGACAACCTCCCTTTCCTCGCAGAGCTATACAAATGTGGCAAGGTTCAGGAGATCACGCAAATCAACAAGGTGCTGACCGGGCGGGCAGAATTTACTGGTGGAATTCTATTGTGGCGTCCTCTCTCAGGTCGTCCACCAGCTGCATGATAATATCCTGTCGTTCTTCCTGGATCAGGTTCTCGCGCAGTTGTGGCTTCATTTCCTCGAAATCCGGGAGATCCGGGTCCTGTTCCTCCATTTGCTCGTAGAGAGCCTTCTTGTCCTCTTCAGAAACCTCGATGTCCTTTTCGTCCAAGGCTTTCTCCGTCTGCTCATCCAGGAAATTCTGAACTGTCAGCTGACGAGCAATATCTTCCTCGAGGTCTTCTTTACTCATACCTTCCTGCTGCAGAATCTCCTCCAACGCTTCTTCGCCTTCATACTGCTGGACGATTGACTCGTACTGCTCCTCGATTTCCTCCTCAGAAACCTCAAATCCCTGCCGCTCTGCCTCATCGAGGATGAGTGCTTCAGAAATTAACTCGTTCAAGACGCTCTGCCGCAGCTGGTCTTCAATCTCTGGTGTGACTTCCTGCCCCTGCATCTGGTACATCATTTTCATCTGCTCCATGCCGCCCTCAATCTCCGACCGGGTAATCGTGGTTCCGTCAACGGTTGCCACAGTTTCTCCCGCCTGCTGAGGAGAGCCCAATCCCCAGGCTACGGCTCCTGCTATTAGGGCCACGGCGCAGAAAACCGCCACTCCCCACTTGACTGGTCGTCTGGTCATGAGTCTTCGCATTAAAATACCTCCAAATAGAAATGCTCTTGATCTGGCGTTGCTTTTCGCTGGTCCAGGTCATTTCACACATTAGGTGCCCCGCACCTTCGGCGAATGTCGGGACACGCCACCGCTAGGTCAACTGGGTGCAATCATTATTGTGTTGCTCAATATACACCCCGGAGGCAATCCAACGCAAACTCCGCTATCGGGCTACAGTGTAAGATCCGAAGCTTCAGAGTTGTTGTGTGTACCGGTGCGGCGCGTCTTCCGGGATGCTGAACGATACTACCATTAGCCCGATTGGCCCATGGCCTCACCGGATACGGGTGGCTGCATTGCGACATCCTGCCGCCGCGAATGATTCCACATCGGCCGGGGTCACCCTGTGACTGCGTGAAGGACCCACAGGAACGCCGCGTAACCGAGTCCCAGCAGGAACATGAATCCAATGAGGTAGAAGACGATCCGGAAGACTTTCGTGCTGAACTCAGCCAGATCATCGCCCGGAGTACTATTGGGCCCCCGATCCTGTGGATGATCCTCTCTTGCCATTCTGACCTCCCAACATCGCCCGCAGGCCTTGCCATTGTCAGCTAACTTTCTAGATTTACCGGTCTGGTCCTTCATGATGGGGTTTCCGTGTAGTGCGTGGGTGGCCGCGATTGTGCGTCCCGCCTCTGTATCGGTTATGCGAGCCTAGACAACCTATTGTATACTCAAACTACAGGCTAAATCAGATGCGAGTACCAAGCAGTGGATCAGAAATACCTATGTTTTGATAGTCACTATTTTGCTTTGTGTAAGCGGCGGTGAGGTGGCAATGAGTTCACCCGCGGTGCGAAGGGTGGGACAGGATATTGTGGGATCGTGTCATCAGTAATGTGCTGGTTCTAGTTTTCATCATGATCCTGTTGTTTTTTCTTTCCCCCCGACAGGATGTTGTGCAGCTGCATGCTCCCGATGATTACGCGGACCGCCGCGAGTACATCTGGGTATGGGATGAGCACTGGGCAGGATCGGCTACGATTCAGGTGAATCCCGGCCGAGCTGTGGCCTGGGGCCTGGGCTGGGGAAGTGCTGATCGGGGCAAACTGGAGGATCTCCTCGACGGACTCGAGATGAGTTTTTACATCGACGACAGGGAGATTCGTGATCCCAAGAAATATTTCGCGTTTCGCGATTTCATGCAGCGCGGTGATAGATTCTGGACACTCGTCTTTCACTATGAACACAGTCCTCTGTCACCGGGCGAATACACCTGGCACATGCAACTCGGGGGGTCTGTCCGCAGCAGAGAGATCAGTGGAATGCTCATTGTCAGACCCTAACCTCAACGCCAGGACGGCCGGCTGCAAACGCATTGTGCCGATGGATGAAATGCATTTCCGCTGCACAGTAGACCGGACGGGCGCTCTTTGGAGGATATTCCCGTTAGCAATTTTAATACCCTGCAGGCAGGATTTACAGTCCGTCTGCCAGAAAACGCATACTTCAGGGGTGCCGAGAACTGGTGCATGAGGAGTTGAGGGCGTCCATGCAGTGCACATTGTGCGGACTCACTGGAAAGGGGTGGATCTTGTGAGCAGGATGATCCGGGTCAATATGCAGACCAGGGAAGTGATGGAAGAGACCCTACCCCGCGATTATGGCCATCTGGGGGGGAGGGGGCTCACCTCCATGCTGGCAGCAGATGAGTTGTCACCGACCTGTCATCCTCTGGGACCCAACAATAAGCTCATTATTGCCCCCGGTATAGTCACTGGCACGAGGGCTCCATCTTCCGGGCGCGTTTCTGTGGGAGCGAAATCCCCGCTGACTGGAGGTATCAAGGAGTCCAATGCAGGAACCCCGGTCAGTCAGCAGCTTGCCCGGGCGGGCATTAGAGTCCTCATCATTGAGGGCCAGGCTGACGATGGACTGTGGCTTCTGAGGGTTGATGGCGATGGCGTGCAGTTTGCGAACGCGGATGAGCTGCAGGGTCTTGGAATGTATGATGCTGCTGAGCGGATTTTCTCCGAATATGGTGGCGATGTGGGCATCATGGGTATCGGGCCGGGCGGCGAGGCTCTCATGTCGATGGCCGGTGTCGCCTTCAATGATAACGAGAACCGACCCTGCCGTTACTCCGGTCGGGGTGGCCTCGGAGCGGTCATGGGATCAAAGGGTCTGAAAGCACTTGTCGTTGATGACTCCGATGGTTCAGGTGTGAACATTGCAGACGAGGAGCGTTTTCGTCAGGGTACGCGAGATTTGAGTAACGCCCTCACCAGTCATGATGTGACCAGGCCTGGCGGTACATTGAACTCTTACGGGACTGCGGCGCTGATCAACGTTCTCAATGAAGCCGGTGGGCTCCCCACTCGGAACTTCAGCGAGGGAAGCTTTGAGACTGCCGATGAGATATCGGGTGAAACGCTGGCGGACGCAATCGAGGAACGTGGGGGCGACGGTATGGTTGGGCATTCGTGTCACCCCGGATGCATCATTCAGTGCTCAAACATCTGGCCCCGACCGGACGGGACAGAGCATGTGTCCGTTCTGGAATACGAGTCGGACTGGGCTCTCGGAGCAAACCTGGGAGTGGATGACCTGGACGAAATAGCAGAGATGATCAGGCTGTGCAATGACATCGGGCTTGACACCATAGAGACAGGGGTCACCTTGGGTGTAGCCATGGAAGCCGGTCTGGCCGATTTCGGAGATGGACAGCGAGCAATAGAGCTCATCCGGGAAATAGAGGCCGGTACGCCCACGGGGCGAATACTTGGCCAGGGGGCGGAAGTCACCGGCCAGGTTTTTGGTGTGACCCGGGTGCCCACTGTGAAGGGTCAGGGGATGCCGGCATATGAACCGAGGGCAGTCAAGGGTATGGGCATTACTTATGCCACGACTCCCATGGGAGCAGATCACACCGCCGGTTACACCATAGCTCCGGAGATTCTCGGGGTGGGAGGCGACCTTGATCCCCTCGACCCGGAAAACAAAGGTGATCTGTCCCGGGAACTGCAGGCTGTCACGGCGTTTCTCGATAGCAGTGGGTACTGCCTGTTCATAGCCTTCGCAATCATGGACATGGAGAGCGGCATGGAAGGCATGATAGAATCGGTGAACGGAGTTCTCGGAACCGACTGGACCGTCGATGATGTCAGCCGCATTGGAGAGGAGATACTCGCAGCCGAGCGAGATTTCAATCGCGAAGCAGGGTTCACTTCAGCTCATGATCGTTTGCCGGAGTTTATGCGATACGAGGATTTGCCGCCGCATGATGAGGTTTTTGATGTCGATGAAAGAGACCTCGATTCTGCTGCGGGCCGATGAATGGAGTCCGTTCACTAACGGCTTGAGGGGGTCGGATGATGGACATTTCCGACCCTCTCATTATCGGAGAGGTGGAGTCGCATGGCGAAAGTTGATGTCAGGGTGTTCGCCACTCTGCGCAAGCATCTGGCCAACGATAATAGTGATGGCCGAATGGAAGTGGACATAGGTGACGGCGATACTGTGACCGACCTCTGTGTAGCACTGGGCATACCAGAAGAGCAGGTCAAGGTAGTCTTTGTCAACAGTCACAAAGCTTCCATCCATCAGGCCCTGCGGGATGGTGATCGTGTCAGCATGTTTCCCCCTATAGCCGGAGGTTGACCACATGGGGCAAATCGTGCAGCACTGCCTGGACGAACTCTTGCGGAATGGCACGCTGTTGATCGCGGCCAAACCTGATGTGCGTAGAGCCTGTCTGGAGATCACTTCCCGTTGCACACTGAACTGCGCCATGCCCATGCATGTAGGTAGAGCCTGGCAGGGAGAGCCTTCCCGGGGTGCGCACATGTCCTCAGGGGTGTTGGCCCATCTTTGCGTAGCCCGGAGTCCCTCCCTTCTGTTTGCGAGGTCCATAATCTTTGGGGAGCGGTAAGCGATTGCCCCTTCGTTCCGGGGCAGTGAGCGGCGGTGGGTGCCCCGCGCTGAGGCATGTTTCACTCCATTCCTCCGCCCGCATTTGTGACAGGAGTAAGCGGATTGACAGTCACGCATCAGGGTCAGTTGCAGGTATTGCTGCGGCATTGAATGGATGGGGGGTGAGTGCGCCCGATTTTGGGAGCGGTGCGTAGAACTGTTGCCCTTTCCGCCCCATCCTGACTGTTCGCTGCATGGATAGGGCAACCATTCCGAGCTAAACTCCAACTGCTGGGGGGCGAGGTTTTACTGCGGGTTCGGAACATCATTCGCTGTCTATGGATGGAAGGGAGGAGCTTCTGTGGGGGAACTGCGGGATGAAGTGCAGCTGCAGGCCAAGGAGCAGGAGGATCCAGATGGTGATAAATCCGAGATTCTGACGCTGGATGCAGTGCGGGGAATTGCTGCCCGTTGTGCAGTGGAGGCGCGAGAAGTAGAAATATGCGCCCTCCGAGAGGGGATCATTCCTCTGCGGTATCACCGTAGCATCGGCAGTATTGGCACAGATGGGCAGGTAGCTCTACTACAGTCAACCGTCACTATCGTGGGGGCCGGCGGATTGGGCGGGGTGGTTTGCGAGATACTTGCCCGCACGGGCGTTGGAGAACTGATCCTTATCGACGGTGACTCCTATGACGAGTCCAATTTGAATCGTCAGATCCATTCCATGGAGAACAATCTCAATCGGTACAAAGTAGACGCCTCGAGAAAACGAGTTGCTTCGATCAATTCGGCCGTTTCTGTGCGTGCCTGTGAAACGGTCTTGACCGAGCACAATATCGCTGAACACCTGTCGGGATCTGACGTTGTTGTTGACTGTCTGGATAACATTCCGGATCGATTTCTGGTGCAGAAATACTGTCAGGGTGAGGAGATTCCATTTGTGCACGGGGCTGTTGCCGGTATGATGGGTCAGGTCATGACCATATATCCCGGCGATGTGGGCCTGCGCACTCTCTACGGAGATGAAGAGGCGGCGTCGTCACATGGCATGGAGGTAAGTCTCGGTAACCTGGGTACTGTAGTCACTACCGTGGCTGCTCTGCAGACCCAGGAAGTGGTAAAGATAGTGACGGGAGTGGGAGAGCCGATGCGAAATCGAGTGCTCTTTCTCGATCTGGTCTCCGGAGAAATTCACACAGCCACCGTGGCTGTGTGAAAGTGAGTCGCTGATCTTTCAAATTTCCAGCTGTGGCTTGCTGCTGCATCTGCGGTGAGATAGAATGAGCACGGAATCGGGACTGATGATTATCAGACGCGAGATACTGATTTGGTTCGCACTAGTGGCCCAGCTGGGAATCATAATGTCGGTGTCCATTTACATTGGATATCGTGCAGGATTCTGGCTGGATCAGGTCTTCGGAACACGAATGTGGTTCACCATTGGTGGCACTCTCCTCGGTGTCGCATCAGGCTTTTATAGCCTGTACCGACTGGTAGCGAGGATGATGGAGCGAGAAGCTACGGATGGAGACGACGAAGAGTAAATGACGGGGATGAGCCATGGAAGATTTTGAGCGGCTTAGGCTGAAGGTTACGCGGTTACACTGTGTGCTTCTGGTCGCTGGTTCGGCGCTGAGCTTTTTGCTATTTACTGAGAGTACAGCGTTTGCCTTTGCGTTGGGAACTGCCCTGGGCATATTGAACTTCCGTCTCCACACTCACGCCATCAGGATTCTGGTTCAGTCCGGAACAGAAGAAGGTGAGCAACAGCGGGGCACCATCGTCCGTGGGGTGCTGGCTTTTGCCCTGCGCTGGGGGATCGTTGTTGCAGTACTGGGAATCACCTATATCTTCTATGATTTGCAGCTCCTACCTGCAGCTGTAGGCCTGCTGGGCACCTATGCAGTCCTGATCTGTGTCGGTATAATGAGCTCGTACGGGGGGTCGCACGAAGCACCACAGGACTCCTGAGATTCTGAGCAATGCAGTGGTGAGAAAAATGGATGCCGGTGGAGGATGAGCTATGGAACGTTTCTTGCAAGCACCCGAAGTGCTTTTTCGCGTAGGACCCATTCCAATTACCGAGACGGTATTCAACAGCTGGCTCGTCATGGTTGGCGTCATTGCGGTCGGATTCGTGGCGACTCGTTCAATGCGCAGTCAGCCGCGGGGAATCCAGACGGTAGCGGAAATGATGGTGGACGGCTTAAAGCAGCTGATATCGATGACCATGGGATCGGATAAGATGGGTTTTCTGGGCTATATGGGCTCCCTCGCCGTCTTTATACTGGGCGCCAATGTCCTCGGTCTCACTGGCCTGCGTCCCCCAACATCTGATCTGAATGTCACAATGGGGCTGGCGCTTGTCACCTTCTTCATGGTTCACTATTGCGGCACCAGATCACATGGAGTGGGCGGCTATATTAAGACCCTTGCCGAACCCGTCGTTTTTCTGCTTCCCATAAACCTTGTCGGGGAGCTGGCCAGGCCCATTTCCCTGGGCATTCGTCTCTTTGGCAACATAATCGGAGGGAGCGTCATCATGGCCATGATATACGATGGCCTGGCCGTTTTCGTGCCGATTCCCTTCCACCTGTACTTTGATGTGTTCGTAGGAGTACTACAGTGCTTCATATTCGTTGCATTGACCATGGTCTTTGTGGGCCTGGCAATGGATTGATCACCACAGAAAGGGGAGAAACACAGCAATGGATCCAATTGTGGTAGCAGTCGGTGCAGTCGTCGGGGCAGGGCTTGCGGTTGGATTGGCCGCCATTGGCCCCGGTGCGGGGCAGGGCTTTGCAGCCGGAAAGGCCGTAGAGGCCATTGGCAGGCAGCCTGAAGCACAGGGGCAGATTATGATCACCATGCTCCTGGGACAGGCCGTTACAGAGACGACCGGTATCTACGGACTGGTCGTGTCGCTCATACTGGTAGGCATAGCTCAAGGTCTCATATAGAGTCGCACTTGCGGCATGGAGTGCGCTATGGCAAGGAGCGCTGAGCCTTGACAGATATTACTTGGTCACTGTTAATCCAGATAATCAGTTTCATCATCTTCTTCCTCGTTTTCCGACGCGTGTTCTTCACTCCCGTGCTCCGCGTAATGGAGGGGCGAGAGGCGCGCATAACTGAGATGATGAAAGAGGCAGAGGACAGGCGCGAGAGAGCGGTAGAGATTGAGGAGCGGTATTCTTCCAGAATGCGCGAGGCGCGTGATGAGGCTGAGCAGATCATAAAGAGGGGCGAACAACAGGCCCGGAAGCAATACGAGGAGATTCTGACTGAGGCGCGACAGGAGACGGACAAGATGTTATCGGAGGCGCGAGAGCAGATCGAGCGGGAGAGAAATCAAGCCCTCGTCGACTTCGAATCAGAGGCAGTGGAACTCGCCTGTGATATTGCTTCCCGGGTGCTGCAGAGACCGCTGCAGGAAGAAGAAAGAACTGAGATGGAGGAAGAGGTCCTGGAGGCAGTTCGCCAACGAGCTGACTGAACATACCGGAGAGAGAGCCTCGGCGGGAGGCGATCAGCGCTCTCGCACGAGGTCTTTTCTTTCGCAACTTATGCCGTTTTTTGTAAATATGGTGCGCCGTGGCAGCCGGTGCCCCCCTAACATAGTTGAATGGTTGAGATGTGGAGGAGATAAGATGGGTTCCGAACCCCAAAGAATCAGTATGTTCATAGATGGTGCCAATATGACCTATGCCCAGAAGAAGCTGGGCTGGCAGATAGATTTCAAGAAGACCGTGGACTACTTCTCGATGGGGAAGAGTCTGATTAATGCCTTCTACTATGCGCGGGAGCCGCAGGATGATGATGAGAAGAGATTCTATGGTTTTCTAACCTGGACAGGGTACACAGTGCGGACCAAGCCCGTGAAAGTCTGGACTGATCCGAGCACCTCAGATGTGAGCTCCAAGTGCAACCTGGACATTGAGATGGTTGTTGACATGTTCAACACTTCTTCCTTGTACGATGTTGCAGTTGTTTTTACTGGAGATGGCGACTTTGGTCGTGCAGTGGAGCTGCTGCGATCGAAGGGGAAGCGCATTGTTGCCTGCTCCACGCAGGATATGATTTCCTACGATCTGGCCAATGCCGTCGATAGGTACGTTGATCTGAGCGATGTGCGGAGACATATTGAACGCACCTCGCGCAATGCTTCCCGCTGACTTGCCTGACTAGGATAGAGAGTGTTTCCCTGGTCGGCCCAGCGCGTGAATACGCGCGGGGCCGACCGCCTTCTGCTAGCTCACTGCATGCCGGCAGCCCGCAGAACATTTGACTGGTGATGGCTCTGGATGGAGTTTGTGTTGTGCGATCGACTGTCCAAAAAATACAGACAGAAGTGACCGTTGAAGTTGTTGTCGTGGATGGTCTGAACATCGTGCGGCATTCCGGCCATAGAAGCGGCGAAGGTTCGCCCGCGAACCTCCAGCAATATCGGACGTGCGGCCCAGGTCCAGGATCGCCCGAAGAGCTCGTACATGATGGCGGTATCGCGCGCGCTGATGGGCTCTGAATCG
>PUMM01000122.1 GCA_003551365.1 Clostridia bacterium | reverse complement strand
GCCACAACGGCACATCGAGCCACACCGGATCACTAGTCATCTTACGAATATTCGCCGCCAGCTGTGACCAGTGAATGGGCATAGTCGTCACCTCTTCAGGCCATCGATCAGGGCCAGTATCTCGTCCAGAGCCTCTGGATTGCCGTGAGCTCTGCTGGCCGCCGCCATGTCGCGCAGACTCGCACTCTCTCGCAGGGGCCCGCTGAGTGCAGAATGCAGAGCAGCGCCACTGAAATCCGTATCCTGCACGACCAACGCCGCACCGGCGGCCTGCAGGGCCCGGGCATTGCGCTGCTGGTGATCATGCGTCACGTTGGGCGAGGGAACAATGACCATGGGCCGCCCCACCGCTGTGGCCTCCGCGAGACTCATTGCCCCGGCCCGACACAAAAACAGGTCGCAGGCAGCCAGCGCCCCGGGCATGTCCGCAAGGTAATCGAAAAGCATGACTCTATCCGCATCCGCGCAGCGCACCTCTTTCCGCAGGGTATCCCGGACCCAGCCGTGATACCGGGGTCCGGTCACATATATCACCCTCAGCCGGGGATGCCGGGGGAGATATTCGCACAGAAACTGCAGCATGCCCCGGTTGATGGTCTCCGCCCCGCCGCTGCCCCCGGAGGCGAGAAGCAGTACCTCATCCTCTCCCACCGCAAATTCCCGCCGGGCCTTCGCCCGGTCCGCCCGCAGGATTTCCGGGCGCACTGGATTGCCGGTGACCACCAGACGATCGCTCACGCGGCGCGGAAACCCCCCGGCCGCGTCCCCGGAGGGCACAGTCACCCAGCAGGCCAGATGACTGAGAAAACGGTTCGCCACCCCCGGATGTACATTCTGCTCCTGCAGCAGGGTGGGTATGCGGGCCAGTTGGGCGCGAAATACGGTGGGAGCGGAAACATATCCACCCGTACCCACGACAGCATCCGGGGCAAATTCGCGCAGCAGAGAACCGACGCGGTGCGCCGCCCGGGCGAAAAGATACAGTCCTCCCAGTTTGCCGCGCGCTCCCCGCCCCAGAAATCCCTCCACCTCGAGGGCGCGGAAGGGGATGTTTTCCGCGGGGATCACGCGGCTCTCCAGCCCGCGGCGGGCTCCCACGTACAGAACTTCTCTATCCGGTCCGCGTTGCAGAAAACCCCGGGCGATGCTCAGGGCAGGATAAACGTGTCCCCCCGTTCCACCCCCGGTGATAATCAGACGTCTCATCCGGGCCTTACACCTCACATTCGACAGTGACGAGATATGTTCATGAGTATCCCGATGCTGGCCATGGCCACCACCAGCGAGGATCCGCCGTAGCTGATGAACGGCAGCGGAATTCCCGTAACCGGCAGCACCGAAGTGACCACCCCGATATTGATGACCACCTGAAACAGTATCATTACCGTAATCCCGGCAGCGAGCAGGCTGGCGAACGAGTCCGGGGCGCAGGCGGCGATGCGAAATCCGCGCCAGGCCAGCGCCGCAAATAGCAGCAGTACGAACAGGCAGCCGACCAGCCCCATCTCCTCTCCCAGAACGGAAAATATAAAGTCGGTATGCTGTTCGGGCAGGTAGAGGAATTTCTGGTGACCCGCACCCAGTCCCATGCCGAGAATCCGTCCGGATCCCAGAGCGTATAGACTCTGGATGATGTGAAAGCCCGAACCCATTGGATCCGCCCAGGGATCCAGAAACGCCAGGAAGCGCGCCCGCCGGTACTCCTCGGACATGATCAGATGCGCCGCAACCGGCGCCCCGGCCAGCACCACCAGCAGAAGGTGAAAAAAGCGGGCCCCGGCGATGTACAGAAGTATCAGGGCCGTCCCGGCAATGGTACTGGCCGTGCCCAGATCGGGCTGCAGCAGGATCAGTCCCACCACAACTCCCACCACGATTAGCGGCGGCACCACCCCAATCCAGAAGCGCTTGATCTTCTCGGGAACCCGGCAGAAGGTGTGCGAAAGATATATCACCAGACACAGTTTGATCAGCTCAGCCGGACTGACGAAAATCGGTCCCATCATGATCGCCCGCTGCGAGCCCCGCGCCGCCACCCCGATTCCCGGCACCAGGGTGAAAACCAGCAGGATCAGCGCCAGAAAGATGCATCCCCGGGCATAACGCCGATATATCCGGTAATCGAGCCGCTGCAGTACCAGTAGGGTGAAAAGGCCCACCATGGCCCAGACACCCTGCCGCTTCAGGTAATACAGGCTGTCGCCCATGCGTACCTCCGCCGTATAGCTGCTGGAGCTGAAGACCATGAGAATGCCCAGTCCCACCAGCACCAGTGTTATGGCCAGAAGCAGCATGTCCGGTACGCGCGGGCTGCCCGGTTGGGTTCGCGGTGCGGCAGATTGTGGCCTCATGCTCCCATACCCCGCAATCCAAAAAGTGCCAGGATGACACAGGCTAGCTGAAAGGCCCACAGAACTACAACGGTACCCACCTCACCCCACCCCAGCAGTTCAAAATGGTGATGCAGGGGGCTCATACGCAGGAGACGGCGTCCCCCGGTGGCGCGAAAATAGGTGACCTGCACTATGACCGAAATCGTCTCCACCACGAACAATCCGCCGGCGAGAAGCAGCAGCAGCTCAGTCTGCGTCAGCACGGCCAGGGCAGCCAGCGCCGCCCCTAGAGCCAGGGACCCAGTATCCCCCATGATTACTCGGGCCGGGTGGAAGTTATGCCACAGAAAACCCATACAGGCCCCCAGAAGCACCACTCCGACCACGGCCAGACCGACCGCGTCCCGCGCCAGCGCCGCGACAATGAACACGATCACCGCCAGGCAGGTACCCCCGGCCGCCAGCCCGTCCAGACCATCGGTCAGGTTAACTGCATTCGTGGTGCCGGTGAACAGCAGGGCAGTGAAAAGCGGGTACACAGCGCCGAGCGGAATGCTCCCCGCCAAAAAGGGTACGGCGAGCTCGGGCTCACGCCCCAGAAATGCCACAGCTACCCACCCCAACAGGGCTCCTAGTGCCATCTGCACCAGCAGCTTGTTGCGCCCCCGCAGGCCCAGGGGGCGGCGCAGCGCCACCTTGAGGTAGTCGTCTGCGAAGCCCAGGGCGGTCGCCCCGAGGACCACACCCAGCACCAGGAGGATCTCCGGCGCGATGCGGGTGAAGAGGGGCAGAACGAGAGAGGAGGTGAGTATAAATACCAGGCCACCCATGGTGGGCGTTCCCTCCTTGACGCGATGGGTCTGGGGACCATCATCCCGCACCCTCTGCCCGAAGCCACGGCTGCGCAGCACAGAAATGAGCAGCCCCGTAAACACCAGTGACACCACCACCGCTGTCAGAAAGGCCGCGGCAAATAACCATGGCTCCCCCACCAGCATCACCGGGCACCCATTCACGAGCCGCCACCTCCCCCGGCGGAATACTCCCGCATCAGCGCATCCACCACGACCTCCAGTTCGCATCCCCGCGAAGCCTTGACCAGCACAGCGTCCCCCGCAAGCACTGCATCTGACAGGTCATCGATCAACTCCCGGCGGCTGCCGTAATGGCGCTGAGCAGAAGACGGGAACCCGGTCCGAACAGCCGACTCCCCGATCCTACGGGCCTGCTCACCCACGGTGAGAAGCAGATCCAGCTCCGAGTTGGCGGCTATCCGTCCGACCTCGCCGTGTCTGTCAGCACTACTTTGCCCCAACTCCAGCATATCACCGAGTATGGCCACCCGTCGGGAACCGACCCGCGCGCGCTGCAGCGTATCCAGGGCGGCACGGCACGAAGCGGGACTGCTATTGTACACATCATTGAGGATGAAGATATCCCCGCACTCCTGCCACTGCATGCGCATACCCGTGAGGTCGGCCCCGCGCAGGCCGCAGCATATGTCCCGCGCCGAAACCTCCATCAGATCGGCAGCTGCAGCCGCAGCCGCGGCATTGTCCACGTGGTGTTCCCCGGCCACGGGGAGATCAACCCGGACGCGTCGCTCCCCCGGCAGGCAGAGAGTGAAGGAGGGGCGTACCCATCGATCAAACACCAGATCCTCCACCCATACCACTGACCTCTCCCGGGGATGGCGGGAGTAATAGCGAACGTCCGCCGCGGTGCGCTCTGCTATCCACTCACCCCAGGGATCGTCCAGGTTGATGACGGCCCAGCCGTCAGATGGCAGTTCGCGAAACAACTCCGCCTTGGCCCGGGCTATGTTCTGTATCGAACCCAGATTCTCCAGGTGAGATTCGCCCACGTTGGTGAGAATGCCGAATTCGGGGGATACCATTTCGGCCAGATAACGAATGTCGCCCAGGTTGCGCATGGCCAGCTCCACAACCGCTGCATCGTGCTGCGGAGCAAGGCGAAAGAGGGTGAGGGGAACTCCGATCTCCGTATTGTAGTTTCCCAGGGTCTTGAGGGTGCAGTAGGGGCCATTCAGACAGGACGCGAGAAAGTCCTTGCAGGTTGTCTTGCCCGTGCTGCCGGTGAGCGCAACTGACCGGATAAAGAAGCGCTTCATGTACCAGTGAGCGAGCCCGCCCAACGCCAGCAGGGGATCATCCACCGGCAGAAGCGGCCCCGCTTCCCCCCCTGTATCGCTGCGATCCCGGGCCACCAGCGCAGCGGCAGCCCCGCGCCCCAGGGCGTCGGGGACGTACCTGTGGCCGTCCTCACTCTGCCCCTCCAGTGCCACGAACAACATGCCCGGATGTGCATCCCGGCTGTCGATGCAGATTCCGGAGATCTGCACATCGGCCGCTCCGGCCGGAGGGCTCGTCCCCAGGGCGCGCGCGGCCTCCTCGAGCGTGAAGGCACTGCCCACCGCACAGCTCATCTCATCCGTCACGATTCTGTCCCTCCCGACGCCTGTTCAGGGCAGAGCGCGCCATCTCCCGATCATCCATCTCAATGGTCTCATCTGCCAGGACCTGCGTGGTCTCGTGTCCCTTGCCGGCTAGCATGACGATGTCTCCCTCTTCGGCCAGATCAACGGCCAGATGGATGGCCCGTTCCCGGTCCAGTTCCACCTCGCACTGATCCCGGCCCTCTATGCCCTGCAGTATATCCTCGGCTATGGCCGTCGGGTCCTCACCGCGCGGATTGTCCGACGTGACCACCACCCGGTCGGCCAGCTCGGCCACGATTGAACCCATAACCGGACGCTTATCCCGGTCGCGGTCACCCCCGGCACCAAACAATGCCACCACCCGTCCCTCACACAACATGCGGGCAGCGGTCAGCAGGTTCTCCAGCTCGTCCGGGGTGTGCGCAAAGTCCACTACCACGGTGATATCATCGTCCGGTCGCGACACCACCTCGAAGCGCCCCGGAACGGCCTCGGCCGAGGCCAGCGCCCCGGCAATGGTCCCGGGCGTCAGGCCCAGACTCTCACCCACCGCCGCCGCTGCCAGTGCGTTGTAAACATTGTAACGACCGGGAAGTGTCAGGTCGACCCGTCGTTGCTCGCCCGACAGCTGCAGAAGGAAACGGGTACCATCCGGTCGCATATCCAGGTCCCGGGCGGAAATATCGCCCTGCTCCAGCCCGAAGGTGATAACTCGAGCGCGGCAGTCTTCCACCATGCGCGACGCAGAGGGATCGTCGGCGTTGATCACCGCGGCGGGAGAACACTTCCCGCGCAACCCCTCTGGGGTGAGCAGGCTGAACAGCCTCTTCTTGGCCGCTATGTACTCTTGCATGGTGCCGTGAAAATCTAGATGCTCCGGCGCAATGTTGGTAAACACTCCAACGTTGAAAGCACAGCGGTCCACCCTGTGCAGCTGCAGTGAGTGGGAGGACACTTCCATGACTGCCGCCGAATCACCCGCATCGACCATCTGCCGCAGGGCACCCTGCAGCTCGATCGCCTCGGGGGTGGTCAGCTGTGCCTCCTGCAGCTCTCCTCCGATTATGTTGCCAATAGTTCCCACCAGGCCGGTCCCGATGCCCGCACATTCCAGCATGTGGCGGATCAGGTGCGTGGTGGTGGTCTTGCCGCTGGTTCCGGTAACCCCGATCAGCAGCATGTCGCCGGACGGATGCCCGTGCAGCTCATCTGCGGCCACGGCAGCAGCCCGGCGGGCATCCCGCACAACAATCTGGGGAACGCGCGACTCCAGCTCCAGCGGTCGCTCCACCAGAAGGGCAGAGGCTCCCGCCCGGATCGCATCCTCCGCCCAGAAGTGTCCATCGGTAATCTGACCCGGAATGCATACGAAAAGATCACCCTCCCGCACCCATGCAGAGTGATGGGAGATCCCGGAGATGCGCACATCGCCCTCGGGCCAGCCATCCTGTCGCATCAATCCCGATTCGGCAGTGAGTTTACCCAGCAATTCTCTGAGTTGCAATGATGAGCTCCCTTCTTCCAATCCCGGCACCGCCGCGCTCGCGCCTCACGGCGACTCGAGACGCAGTTGTATAATGGTTCCCTCGGGTACTCTGGCACCCGGTCCGGGTTCCTGTCCCTTTATGATTCCAGAGCCGCTGATTTCCATGCGCAGCCCGATGGAGCGCAGTTCTTCCGCGGCCTCGCGCAAACTCATGTCCGCGAGGTTCGGCACCCGGACGGTGTCATCCTCCGAAGCATCCGCCGGCTCCACCCGGGTGTATATCAGGACTCCAGTGCCCGCTCTAACCTCTGCGCCCGGCGCCGGGAACTGGTCCTCCACCTCGGGACCATCGCCGACAACTGTGAGGTGCAGCCCCTTTTCCGCCGCCAGTTCCTCGACCTCTTCCACCGGACGCCCCACGAAATCCGGCATGCCCAGCGACTCCACCTCTGGCACCCCGGGCAGATCCTCCTCATCATCATCTTCCGCTTCCTCTATTTCCTCCGGATGGCTGGGGGGAATATCCAGGTAGCGCAGAACCTCCTGCGCCACGGAAGAGAAAACTGGCGCAGCCACCATACCACCGTAGTACGTATCCTCGGGTTCATCCACCACCACGTAGCAGACGAAGGCGGGATCATCCGCCGGGACAAAACCGACAAATGAGGCCAGATGCTGATCCTCCGACACCACTCCATCCACGGTCTTTTGCGCGGTGCCGGTCTTGCCGCCCACCCGGTAGCCGGGGACGCGGGCCTGTGAACCGGTGCCCTCCTCCACCACCGCCACCATCATATCCTGTACGGTCTGCGCCGTCTCCACCGAAACCGCGCGCCGAATGACCTCGGGCGCCACCTCTTCGCGGCTTTCATCCTCCGCGTTCTCCACGGACGACACCACCTGGGGGCGCAGGAGCTCGCCATCGTTAACCAGCGCACTGATGGCGCTCAGCATCTGTATCGGGGTCACGGTGAGGGTCTGCCCGAAGGACATCACCGCCACATCGACGGGGCGGGCAGTATCGTGCGGCGGATATATGCCCTCTGCCTCGCCCGGCAACCGGATCCCCGTCGGGCCGTCCAGACCAAACGCCTCAACATAACGATAGAAGGATTCGCGACCCAGCTCCAGGGCAGTCTTGACGAACACCACATTGGCAGAGTGGGCGAACCCCTCGAAAAAATCCGTGTCGGACAGCCCCTGGCGGTTCCAGTTGTGTATGACCGCCCCCGGAACCTGCACGTACCCCGGGTCGTAAAACTCGGTATCGGGAGTGACCACTCCCTCCTCCAGCGCAGCCGCCGCCGTCACCGGCTTGAAGACCGAGCCGGGATGCTGCGTCTCGCTCACCATCGGATTCCTCCACAGGTCGGCGGGAACCTGCGACCACTGATTAGGATCGTAGGAGGGATGGGAGGCCATGGCCAGAATGCGACCGGTATCCGGCTCCATCAGCATGATGTGTCCGCCGCTGGCGCCGGTTTCACTGACTACTTCGGCCAGCTCCCGCTCGGCAATGTACTGGATCATCTCGTCGATGGTGAGATATATGTTGTCGCCCGGAACGGGCTCACGGTGATCATATACGGCCTGCGGGATCTCTCGCCCCTCAGCATCGAACTCCATGGATATTTTGCCCGGATCACCCCGCAGGATCTCGTCGTAACCCCGCTCAATGCCCTCCAGTCCCTGACTGTCCACCCCGGCAAAACCCAATAAGTGGGCGGCGAGCGAACCCTTCGGATAGAATCGCTCACTCTCCTTGGTGAAATAGAGCCCGGACAGTTCCAGGTCCCGCACCTCCTGTGCGGTGTCAGGGGGCAGCTTCCTCTTCAACCACACGAAGGACGCCCCCCGGGTGAGGCGATCCAGCAGTACTCCCTCATCCATGCCCAACAGGGGGGCCAGATTCTCTGCCGCGGCGTGCGGCTCATCCACTTCGGCGGGAATGGCATACAGAGAATCCACGTCGACGCTGACTGCCATCTCCCGCCCGGAAGAATCGAAAATCAACCCCCGCCGGGGCTGGATTTCGATCTCGCGAATGCGGGCCTCAAAAGCCGCGCGGGTCAATTCCTCTCCCATAACGATCTGAATCCACCCGACGCGGAACATGAGTGCAGCAAACAGAAAAAGAAAAATTATTAGTCCGTGCAGTACTCTCCGGCGCATCTCAGTACTGGGGAGTCGCATGTGGACGTCGCTCCTCGCATTTCAGTTATGAAAACAGATGAATCAGCGAATGACGTCGGCGCGTGCGGGCGTCCCTCCCCGCAACCACCGCAGGAACCAGCTGCCGATGTCGGCGAACTCGGGCAGCTTGAAGGGCGCATCCTCATCCGGCGATTCCAGCTGCAGGACCACGGTCTTCTCCTCCGGTTCGCCGGAAGCCACATACCCCGGATCGGAAGTCGCACCAGCGGTTCCGCCGGTCGACGCCACCACCACCTCGCCCGGGGTGCTGTCATCCGATTCGCTTCCCGGCGGCGGTACCATACCCAGTTCCTGCTGGGCGATCCTGGCCACCCGCTCGGACGATTGCAGGGAGGCCACCTCCATCTCCAGCTGCCCCGTACGGGCCTGCTCCTCCTCCAGTTCGGCGCGCAGGCCGGTCAATTCGAAGCCGCGGGCCGCCGTCATGGACTGCAGAAATATCAGGGCCAGCGCCATGCAGAAAAGCACGACCCCGGCGGAGCAAATCTGCACCAGCCCCACCCGTCGGGCCCGGGCTGCGGCCTCGCGCTGCGCTCGCTCCCGACGCTCCTGCCGCCTACGTTCTTCGCGCGACTTTCTCTGTCCTCCGGGCGGACGTCGGGAAGTGGAGTTAATCTCGTGCTCACTCTTCAGTTTCTCGGCCGTCATTGCCATTGTACTGTCTGCCTCCCTTCAGTATAGCTCATCCTGCGCCTTTCCGTCCTTCACAGATGCTCTATGGCCCGCAATTTGGCTGCAGAGGCACGGGGGTTGTCCTCCAGTTCCTTCGCCCCCGCAGTGAGGGGCTTACGGGTCAAATCCTGCACCACCGGGCCACCACAGGCGCAGACGGGAAGATCAACGGGACAGCGGCACGGGCGCGCCATATCGCGAAAGACTCGCTTGACGATCCGGTCCTCCAGCGAATGAAAAGTGAGGACTACAAAGCGACCCCCTGTGCGCATCAGCCCGATCACCCTTTCCAGCAGATCCTGTAATCCCTCCAGCTCCCCGTTGACCTCAATCCGCAGGGCCTGAAAGGTCCTGCGGGCGGGATGTCCACCCCCGCGGCGGACCGCTGCCGGAATGGCGCTCTTCACCGTACGTATCAGGTCCCCGGCAGTGGCGAAGGGCTCCTCGCCGCGCCGTTGAACGACAAAATCGGCTATGCGGTCGGCCCAGCGCTCCTCCCCGTATTCGCGCAGGATGCGGGCCAGCTCGTCCCGGTCGTACTCGTTGAGAATATCTGCCGCGGTGAGCTCGCCCCCCGCATCCATCCGCATATCCAGCGGGGCATCGCAGTCCCGGTAGGTGAACCCGCGGGAGGAACAGTCCAGCTGGTGCCAGCTGACCCCGAGGTCCAGCAGACAACCATCGATGGTCTGTATGCCCGCACGATGCAGGATCTCCGGCATGTGCTTGAAGTTGTCCCGCACCAGCTGCACCCGCGGAGGCACACCGGACAGTGCCTCGGTCGCGACCTCTACGGCCCGCGGGTCGAGATCAATGCCGAGGAGGAAGTCGTCCTCCGATAGATGCCGCGCGATGTGCCGCGCGTGCCCTCCTCCTCCGACCGTGCCGTCCACGTATGTACCCCCGCGTTCCGGCCGCAGGTACCGTAGAACCTCACACACCATGATCGGACGATGAAACTCCTTCTCCGCCATCTAGAACAAATCCAATTCCGTCAGAGTCTCCGCCGCCTCTTCGTAGCTCTCCTCGGCGGTCTCCTCAAAATCGTCCCACGCGGCTGCGCTCCAGATCTCCAGCCGGTCACCGACGCCAATCACCACCGCCTCGCGGTGCAGAGAACCGTATTCCCGCAGGTTGGAGGGAATCACAGTGCGACCCTGCGAGTCGCACTCGCACTGGGCAGCACCAGAGAAGAAGCGGCGGGCGAAATTCCGGGCCTGCCGTTTGGTGAAGGGCAGGCTCTCCAGCCGCTCGGTGAGATCCTCCCACTTGTCCATGGGATAGACGAACAGGCACCCATCGAGTCCCCTGGTAATCACAAAAGCATGTCCGAGCTCCGAGCGAAAGCGAGCCGGTATTATGATCCGGCCCTTGGAATCTATGTTGTGTCGGAACTCGCCCATGAACACCCGAAAAACCCCCGTTCACTCCACCTGCATGCCGCTGCCCTCCACTTCCCACCACTCATCCTCCACTCTATGTATTCGTCACCACCACCCCAGTTCCTTCCCCGGAGCAAAAGTTTCGCAAAATTCGCCGGGGAAAGCCGGATCATGCCGTATGGTGATGGTAGAACTCGAACTGCAGAGGTGGGTGAAAAACGGCGGAGGGTGGGGTCACTCGCGGGGTGCAGCGTGATCCAGCCAGCGCCTGACCTGCTGGCAGGCGGCGTCTTTGCCCTGCTGTCCCGCCGCGACCCAGCGAATCTCCTCATCCTTGCGGAACCAGGTCAGCTGTCGCTTGGCGAAATTGCGGGTATTTTTCTTGATCTGCCACACGCAGGTTTCCCCATCGATCTCTCCGCGCAGATACGCCAGGACCTCAGCATATCCCAGGGCCTGCCGCGCGGTGGGGCCCAACTCACCCCAGTGCGAAAGGAGATCCCGCACCTCCTCAATCAGCCCCTCCTCCACCATCTGGTCGACGCGACGGTCTATGCGGCGGTAGAGTTCCTCCCGGGGCAGATGAACCCCCAACTTCAATGCGTCATATACCGATTCGCGCGGGGTCTCCCGGCGCCACGCAGTCATTGTCCTGCCGGTGAGGCGCAGAACTTCCAGGGCGCGGACGACCCGTTTGAGGTCATTGGGATGTATGCGGTCGGCGCTGTCGG
>PUMM01000024.1 GCA_003551365.1 Clostridia bacterium | reverse complement strand
TCCTCCTCATCGTCTTCTACCGGATCCTCATCTGCGGGCGGTTCGGGGTCCGGGTCGGGTGTGCGCGGAGTCAACCAGCGGCGCGCCCATCCACCCAGATGCCCACCCCCGTCCTCGGGTTCCGGATCGGGCTCGGGTTCGGGTGCGGGTTCGGGTTCAGGCTCGGGTTCAGGCTCGGGTTCGGGTGCGGGTTCGGGTTCGTCCTCTGCGGGTTCATCCGGGGTATGCCAGCGCTCAAAGTACCAGGATGCCTCGGCGACTCCGCTGCCGATTAGAATCAGGCACAACGCCAGGATCAGGGCTGCTGCGATAAATCTGCACGGGCTGTGACCTCGCATGGCGGCTACATCATCCCCTCTTTTCTTCTTTTTGCTGCTGGGGCAAGTTTACGGCGATGTGCGGGCAACCACAACTTGGGGATCCTGCCAGATTCCATGTGTCGGGCGGGTGGTCGCAACGGGGCGGCGCGCTGACCGAGCAGTCGGCAAATCGCGCACCGATATCGCTTTCTGGAAAAACTCTTCTCAGAACATTTACTCTTCCGACGGGCGGGTGGATCCTCGCAGGCCGTCTCTTTCGCCCCGCAGCCGGTCCACTTCCCGTATGGCCGCGGCCAGGGCGGAGTGCAGCCGCACTGCACTGGGGTTCGCCGCGCGCCGGCGACCCGCGGCGGGCTGTAAGGTGAAGCGCCAGTCTCCCGTGGCACAGCCGCACCCTGCGGTGACGAGGGCTCGCTCCCCCATCAGCACCAGTGCATGGGAGAAACAGGTCCGGGTGCGGGCGAGTGAGCACCGGCGGCCCGAGACGCGCAGGGGAATGGCCGGAATTCGCCCGCCACCGCCATCCAGGTAGACGCGCTCCCTCTTGCCGCCCCCGCCGGCAATACTCCGGAAGTGGCATGTGCGGTTACGGGCATCGATCCAAAAGGCAGTTGACCCGGTCCCGGGGCAGCCGCTGACCCCTCCCCACACGCCCCGCACCTGCGGTATGGTGGCTACTGTGCGCGGGGGGGACCAGCCTCCGCCCCGCCAGAAACTGGTTCGCGCGCTCCAGGACCGGCGCACGATGTACCCGCCCTCTCCCGCATGAGCGGCAGGTACGGCGGCCAAAAAATGCAACGAGTCCGGACTCCCCCCGGGAATCAGGGGCGTCGCCTCCGCCCCCATTTCCCACGCTTCCCATTCGTTCCAGTCCAAAAATCCAGCCAGACGGGTGCCATCCGGGGCCCGCCCGCTGAATGCCCAGGGCCACCCTACCCCCCATCCCCCCGGGAGGAGGGCGCGCATGGAATGCAGGGAGGCCGGCAGTGCCCGCTCCTCCGTGATAATGTGGATTCGTCCCCCGCGCACCCACCCCGGCGCCCATCCCGCCCCGGCATCTGACGGCGGCAGAAAATGCGGGAAGAACTGGCCAGCGCCAGCCGCCACTACGGAGCGCCGAATCGGAGCGTCCCCGCTCATCTCCACCAGCTGCAGCTCGCATCTGGGGTCGCGCGGGCGCTGCAGGAGAACTCGGGGACGTCCCGCAGCCCCACCTCCCACGGCAAAGGCAGAGGCCCGACCCAGGGTGAAGGGTCGGGCCGGATCACCCTCCGCGGGTCGATAGGCACCGCTGAGTTGACCTCCGCGCAGCTGCCAGAACCAGAGTTCACCCGTCTCGTGATGCACGGCGGGCCACCTGTGCCAGGGCCACATGATTACCACCTCGATCATGTATATGCCGCCGCGCCGCATTTCTTCCGTCACATCCAGTCGGGAGGATCATATTATGTTAATGATCCAGTGAGAGAGGAGGACAGCAACATGAGCGATGAGGAAAGAGACGTACAAGCTCAAAAAGAGGGAGGGGCGGCAGCCGCGCAGATCAGCGAGGTGCAGCCGGGACCATTTCCGCCGCGCAAAGTACCCAGGCCCATCGAGGCCGTTTGCATACAGGTGGAGAAGATCTACGATGCCTGCTCGCAGAAGCGCTGCGAGGAGATCCAGTTTGATGATCTCGAGAAGAAACCGCGCCACATCATCAGCTGCGAGACCTCCGAATTCGCCAGTCAGTGCAACCTCACACCCATTCAGGACGACCCGCCGCTGGTCCGCGCCGACGTCACCTACTGGTACAAGGTCACGGTGGTCTATGAAGACCGACATGGCGTGGAGCGAACGGTGCAGGACTGGGTGCAGTTCGAAAAATCGGTGGTTCTGTTCGGCACAGACGAGATGTTCTGCAAGGTAGAGGCCGTCCTGGAATGCCTCGGCTGCGACATCGTGGGACGCCGCAAGATATTCTGCGAGGTCGGCGAATACGTGGTGATCAAAACGGCTCTGGAAGTACAGCTGCTGATCCCCAGTTTCGGCTTCTGCCCGCCGCCCCCCGAATGCGAGGAACTGCCCACCCGCTGCGAGGAGTTCCTGGAGGCGCCACCACCGCCCCTCTTCCCACCGCAGCCCTGGGACATCGACTAGCTGCCACGGGAGAGCCCGGGTTCCGGGCTCTCCTGCGGAGCAAAAGAGATGATTATCCTCATCTGGGTTAAAGTTCTGGCCGGGAGTGCCGATGCTATTAATGGGGCAGGAGTTGTGCCCCAATGACGGGGGCGGCGGGTCTCACAAAAACAACTTCTCCCCGGCCGAGGCACACGGCGAAGTCACAACCCTTCGTCGTTCGTGGGACTCTGCCCCGCCCCCGTCCAATATGACGGCATGCTCTCCCAAACGGAGAGATGCTTTCCACGCTCCACGACGAGCAGGGAGGCTCATCCCACCCTCCCTGCTCTACTCATTACCCGGGAGTGCGGCAGGTGGTACAGCTGCCGCACGTGCTGCGGGTGCAGGATGCCCCCGACTCACCCGAGGATGAGCCGGAGTGATAGAAGGTGGTGACCAGCTGGCGGACCTCATCGCCGCCACAGTCTGCACACTGCACCTCATCCTTCTTACTGATGGCCACAAATACGGTGAATTCCTCTCCGCAGTCGTCGCAGCGGAAGTCATACGATGGCACAGTTGCTTCCTCCTCCCTCGCACATCGCAGGAAAATGCCCGTCAAGCAAGAAACATGCTTGGTGATGCCATTTTTCATTATAGCTCTTCCGGGCGGCCGTGGAAAAGGCAAATATCTGCGGCGAGAAAGGAGGACGGGTATGAGCGAACGCAAGACACTGCACACCACCGTGGATGATAATGGAGCGCACACCGTCACCGACAACGGAAACATCCGCATGTCGGGCGGAAATCCCACTCCGGTTGACCACCTGCTGGCCAGTCTGGCCGGATGTGCCGGACTGACCCTGCGGTCCATTCTGCAGAAACAGCGGGTAGAGGTGGAGAAAGTGACCGGAGAGATACGGGCCGAGTATGAGCCTAACCCGTACCGCTTCCGGCAGATCCGGGTGCACCTGCGGGTTGCAGCCGAGAATCTTGGTGCGGAGAGCCTGGACACCGCCCTGAATCTCATGCAGAAGCACTGCCCCGTTCACACAGCTCTTTCGTCCGACATAGACATCACGTACACTGCCGAGAGCACCTGATCGGCCGCCGCGACCTGCCTGCTGGCGAGCACCGGGGGCATAATTGAGAAAGGGAGCGATACACATGCTGAACATCAACAGAGACGAACTGGTACAGATTTCGGTCAGCGGCGATGTGGCCCATCCGGCCTACGGGCGCAGCCCCTACCGCGTGTCCACCGACGGCGAACCGCGGGTACTGAGCAGCGCCTCCGGGATTACCTACAACATACGGGTGGGAGACAGCGCCACCAAATGGGCCGCCGACCACGTGGAGCCGGCCGTGAGCATCAAAAATCCCAAGGGCGACGGTCACACCGGAGAAAATGCCGGCCTCAATGTGCTGGCCTGCGTGGGCAATGAGGCGAAGGTAGTCTCGGGCAACGCCGAGGGCGAAAAGGGCGTGGTAACCGGCAAGCACGGGGGCGCCGAGCGCGTAATGGTGGATTTTCCGCGCGAGATCATGGAAAAGATGCTCATCGGCGACACCATCCTGATTCGCGCCGAGGGCGTGGGCATGCAGCTGCTGGACCATCCGGCGGTGAAGCTGTTCAACCTGTCGCCCCAGCTGCTGTCCGCCTGGAATATAGAGGAGGAGGGCAGCACTCTGCGCGTGCCGGTGACGCACCGGGTGCCGGCCGCGGCCATGGGCTCCGGACTGGGCCAGGACAATGCCCATCGGGGAGACTACGACATAACACTCTTCGACGATGAAGTGGTCAAAGAATACGGCCTGGACTCCCTCCGCCTGGGAGATCTGGTGGCCATCGTAGACGCCGATCACTCCTACGGCCGCATCTACCGGCGCGGCGCCGTCTCGATTGGAATAGTAATCCACGGGGATTCCGTGGTGGCGGGCCATGGTCCGGGAGTGACTTCTCTGCTGGCGGCGCGAAACGGCGAAATCGAGCCGGTCATCGACGACAGTGCAAACATCGCACAGCTCATGAACCTGCGCGACGATCTCTGATTCTCACCCGCAAAAATGCGCCCGGCGGGGAAGCAATAACTTCTCCGCCGGGCCCTGCCTTTCATCTTCGGTGCACATCAGGATCCCTTGATCACCGCCAGGGGTCGCAATCGGACTACCTTGCGGGTGACATTTATCTCCGCCAGGGTCTCCACCACGTCATCGATATCCTTGTAGGCCTTCGGTGCTTCATCCCGCATCTTGCCCACGGCCACCCCGCCGTAGACTATGTCGCCCATCTGCCGCTCGAATTCGGCGGCGTCGAACTGCTTCTTGGCCGCGGTGCGGGAGAGCACCCGACCGGCCCCGTGGTTGACCGAATGGAAGGTCTCCTCCGTACGCTCGGTGCCCACGGTCACGAACGACCCGGTGCCCATGCTGCCGGGTATTATGGCCGGATGACCGGTCTCTCGATAGCGGGATGGATTATCCGGGTGCCCCGGCGGCAGGGCGCGAGTTGCACCCTTTCTGTGCACCAGCATCCGCTGACCGCAGTGCTCTTCAAACTTGGCAATATTGTGGGCGACATCGTATACCACATCCAGACCCAGTGCTGCATCACCCTCCCGGAAGACATCCGAGAAGGCCACCCGCACGTCATGAGTGAGCAGCTGCCGGTTAGCAAAGGCGTAGTTCACTGCACAGACCATGGCGGCCAGGTAATCCTGGCCCTCGGGTGAGCCTATCGGTACGCAGGCCAGCCCCTGGTTGGGCAGATCTATGCCGTAGGCCCGGGCCCGATTCTTCATGAGGGAGGTGAAATTGGAACATATCTCGTGCCCGAATCCCCGACTACCCGTGTGAATCATCACCGTGAGATCTCCCTGCGCCAGCCCGAAGGATTCGGCCACCTCAGGGTCATATACCGTCTCCACCTCGCCGATCTCGATGAAGTGGTTGCCCCCGCCCAGGGTGGCCAGCTGGTTGGCCCGTTTCTTGGCCTTTTTGCTCACAGCATCGAGCCGGGCGCCGTCCATTCTGCCCGACTCCTCTATGGCATCGGCATCCTCGGGTCGTCCGTAACCCCCCTTGATCAGTGCCTGGGCCCCCTTGTAGGCCACATCCTTGAGGCTGACGCCCTTGATATCCCCGCGGGCGGAGGATCGCCCCACTCCCACCGGCACACGCCGGAGGATGGCCTTCAGCAGCTCCCGCAGGTCCTCTCTATCCAGATCCTCTGCCACAATGTTGGTCCCCAGCAGGCGCACTCCACAGTTGATGTCAAATCCGACCGCACCGGCGGACACCACTGAGTTGTCGAGGTGCCCCTTTTCCGCCTGCATGGCCATGACCCCGCCAATGGGCAGCCCGTAACCCACATGCAGATCGGGCATGCCGACCACCGGGCTCACCACTCCCGGCAGGGTGGCGGCATCCGACAGCTGGTTCATGGTGTCCTTCTCCAGATTCTCCTTCAGGGCGTCATTGAGATAGGCCACTACATCCGCCCGCATGGAACCCGTCCGCGACATACGCCAGCAATTGGGAGACACTGCTTCCAGCTTCATCGCTCGCATCCCTCCAGGAGACTATTTGCGCTGCCCTCCGGGATGAAGTTCAACTGCTGCATCACCCCGCACATTTTCCACTCAGATCAGATGTCATCAACGGGAATCTGCCTCCACAGGACCAAAAGCAGCCCGACCACTACGCCGATCCCCGTCTGCGCCAGGTTGCCGTATGTCTCCGGTATCACCGCCGGGGCCCCATACATGACATATGTGGCCGCACCGTAGCCAACCACCGTAACCAGCGCCCCTGCCACCATGGCCAGAACCATACCCACCGCAGGCGAATCGCGGCGGGCCATGATGCCCACCACTGCGGCAGTCAATCCCTTGATGACAAAAGTCCAGGGTGCCCACACCGCATAGCCACTCAACCCATCAGCCAGTGCCGAGCCGACCGCCGCTGCCATCCCGCCCATCGCCGGCCCGAGCAGTATAGCGCAGGCATAGATCAGGCCATCTCCCAGGTGATAGTATCCAGTCGCACCGGGTATGCGCAGAAACATGGTCGCCAACATGATCAGTGCCGCAAAAACCGCCGCAAAGGTCATCCTCCGCAGGTCCCTATCCATTGGCTCTACCTCCTCCGAAATTTTGTACGAATAAGAAACCCCGACCAACCCAGTCGGGGTGCGGAGGGTCCGAAAAGCAGCCCGGTATAACCGCGCAAAATCTGCTATTTCGTACGCTCCGCCTCCTCCCATTCAGACTTTACTGTCGGCTCTGGATTCTAACCAGATCAACCGCTGAGGCTGATGGGCTCGTCCCCGCGCGGGCTCTCGCGAGCGAACCGCGGGGGCTTCACCACCGGTCGGGAATTGGAGGGCACAAGCCCTCCTCACCTCGCCCCGAAGACGCAGCGCCCGTTCATCTCTGCTCGGACGGTATGAAGATCATCTCCCCGTCACCGGGTCGATGACCGCATCTTTGTACATTCAATTGTATGTCAGCGAAAAGTAACTGGCAACGCCACACAAAAAATTGCCGCGGCCTGCTGTCCGACGCAAACACGTCTCTCACCGCGCATATCCAGCTCCGGGAACAATCGGTCACTCGGGTGGCGCACACCTGTAGAAACGGTGCCAGAAGTCCTCGCGCCAGCTCAGGAAAGTCCCCTGATGCACCGCCTCCCTGATCTCACGCATCATCTGCAGCAGAAAGTGCAGATTGTGGTAGGTGGTGAGATAGTGAGCGAGCAGCTCCTCCGCCTTGATGAGGTGCCGCAGGTAGGCGCGGGAGAAGTTGCGACACACGTGGCAAAAGCAGCGTTCATCCAGGGGGCGGAAATCCCGGGCGTAGGCGGCATTGCGCACGGGAACTGATCCATACGAGGTGAGAACAGTGCCGTGGCGGGCAATGCGGGTGGGATACACGCTGTCCAGCATGTCCACTCCCCGGCGCACCGCCTCAATTATGGCGTCCGGACTCCCCACTCCCATCAGGTAGCGGGGCCTATCCTCCGGCATGTGCGGGGCCACCTCCCGCAGTACCCGGTACATATCCTCCTTCGACTCGCCCACGCTCAACCCGCCCAGGGCGTAACCGGGCAGGTCGAGTGAAGTCAGCTCCCGGAGGTGATCCAACCGCAGATCGACGTCAGTGCCGCCCTGCACGATGCCGAACAGGGACTGGTGCGAACGGGTTCCCGCCGCGCGACACCGCTCGGCCCAGGCGGTAGTGCGGCCAATGGCCCGCAGCATCTCGTCGCGCCCGGCGGGCAGGGCCGGGCACTGATCCAGGCACATCAAAATGTCAGCGCCCAGATTGCGCTGAATCTCCATCACCCGTTCCGGAGTGAACCGGTGTTCAGAACCGTCGATGTGCGAACGAAATGTGATCCCATCATCATCCACGCGCCGCAGGGAGGAGAGGCTGAACACCTGAAAGCCACCGCTGTCGGTCAGAATGGGACCCGGCCAGCTCATGAAGCTGTGCAGCCCACCGGCCGATGCTATCAGATCATCCCCCGGCCGCAGGTACAGGTGATAGGTATTGCCCAGCACAATGCTCGCTCCCAGGCGCTCCAGATCGGCGGGCGGCATGGCCTTGACCGTCGCATTGGTCCCCACTGGCATGAACGCGGGGGTCTCGGCCGGCCCGTGTCTGGTCATGATGCGACCGGTCCTGGCCTCTGTCTCGTCACATCTGTGCAGCACACTGAACAGCAAGTCGGTCCCTCCCGTCAGACGATGAACATGGCATCCCCAAAGGAATAGAAGCGGTATCTCCTCCGTCTCGCCTCCCGATAGGCGGCCATTATTCGGTCGCGGCCGGCAAAGGCGGAGACCAGCATCAACAGGGTGCTCCGCGGCAGATGAAAGTTGGTCAGCATGGCGTCCACCGCCCGGAAGCTGTAGCCGGGGTAGATGAACAGATCGGTCCTCCCCCGGTAGGGATGGATCTCGCCCCCGCTGGCCGCGGTCTCCAGCGCCCGCACCACCGTGGTGCCCACCGCCACCACTCTGCCCCCGGCCTCCCGGGTCCGGCGAACTGTGCGCACAGCAGAGGGCGGCACCTCCAGGTATTCCTCGTGCATATCGTGCTCTCTGATGTCCTCGCTCCGCACCGGGCGGAAGGTATCCAGTCCGATGTGCAGGGTGAGGTAATCTGTACGGATGTTCCGCCTCTGGATTGACTGCAGCAGCTGTTCGTCAAAATGCAGTCCCGCCGTGGGAGCGGCCACCGAGCCCGGATCCTTCGCGTACACTGTCTGGTACCGTTCGGGGTCGGTCAGAGTCCGGTAGATGTATGGGGGCAGTGGAACTGAGCCGTGCACCGACAGCGAACCCGTCTCCTGTAACCCACAAAGCCGCACCTCGTACTCCCCCTCTCCCCGCTCCCCTCCTATCTCTACCCACAGGGGATCACACACCGCCCCGGCGCGATCCAGCGGCGGCATCCTCTCCAGCTGGTCGTATCGATCAACGGGAGGGACGGCCACAGAGGTGCCGGGACGCAGCCGCCGGGCCGGACGCAGAAGCGCCCTCCAGCGCTCCCCGCCGGAGGGCTCCAGCAGCAGAATCTCGACCGCGCCGCCGGTGGGGCATTTGAAACCCCGCAGGCGGGCGGGGATGACGCGGGTGCGGTTGAATATGAGGCAGTCCTCCGGCTGCAGATATTCGCCCAGGTCGCGAAAATGACGGTGATGCATGCCGCGCGGATCCCCGGCGGGACAGCTGCGATCCAGCACCAGCAGGCGGGAAGCCGGACGGTCCTCAGTCGGGGTCTGTGCTATGTCGCAGGCCGGCAGGAAGTAGTCATAATGGCCGGGGGAATAGCTGTGCGTGGTTCGCGGCTTCGGCAAGAAATCTCCTTCCTTCCTCGTCGCAGTCATCTGCGCAGCAGCAGGTTCAGGACCAGAGTCAGCACGACGCTGAGTATGATGCAGGTCATCAGGGGAAAATGCAGCGTGAAGTCATCACGCCGCACCACGATGTCCCCCGGCAGATTACCGAAAATCCCGAAGCGCCCCACCAGGATCAGCAGTCCCCCAACTATGAGGAGAAGTGCTCCCATCCACATGATTAGGCGTCCGAGGGGTGCGGGATCCACACGACTCACTCCTCATCTTCAACGTCTTCCTCTTCTTCCATCCGGTCAAAGAGTTCCAGCTGCCGCTCATCGCGCGGGGGCCTTATATCCAGATACTGATAGGTGGAACGCGTCACCACCCGGCCGCGCGGCGTCCTCTGCAGAAGCCCCTTCTGCAGCAGGTACGGCTCATACACATCCTCCACCGTCTGAGTCTCCTCGCTGAGGGCGGCGGCCAGTGTGTCCAGTCCGACCGGCCCCCCATCGTATTTCTCGATGATGGTGCGCAGGAGGCGGTGGTCATTTTTGTCCAGTCCCATCCTATCGACCTCGAGCAGGGCCAGGGCCTCTTCGGAGACCTCGGGGGTGATCACGCCATCCGCCCGCACCTGAGCGTAGTCGCGCAGGCGCCGCAGCAGCCGGTTGGCCACCCGGGGTGTCCCGCGCGAGCGGCGGGCCAGTTCCTCGGCCGCCTCGTCGTCAATCCTTACCTCCAGCAGCTGGGCCGTGCGATGGATTATGCGCGACAGTTCGTGCGGCTCGTAATATTCCAGCCGCAGCACCACGCCAAATCTGTCCCGCAGCGGCGAGGTGAGCAGTCCTATCCGCGTGCTGGCTCCCACCAGGGTGAAGGGCGGCAGGTCCAGGCGCAGCGACCGCGCCGAGGGCCCCTTACCGATCACGATGTCCAGGGCGAAGTCCTCCATGGCCGGATACAGTATCTCCTCCACCGTACGGTTGAGGCGATGAATCTCATCGATGAACATAACATCGGTGGGGGATAGATTGGTCAGGATGGCTGCCAGGTCGCCGGGGCGCTCAATGGCCGGTCCGGAGGTTACGCGGATGCCCACGCCCAGTTCATTGGCGATTATGTGCGCCAGCGTGGTCTTTCCCAGACCCGGGGGTCCATACAGCAGAACGTGATCCAGGGGCTCGCCCCGCTCGAGAGCGGCCCGGATGTAGATGTCCAGTCTCTCCTTGACCTGCGGCTGCCCCACAAACTCATCCAGCGTCGCGGGACGCAGGCCGGCCTCCGCGGACTCCTCGCCCCGGGGTTGGGGAGAAAAAATGTGGTCCGACCGGTTCATGACATCCCTCCCTCACCGCTGAGTTCGCGCAGCGCCAGGCGGATGAGGTCCTGCACATCGATGTCGGTCTCTGCCGCCCCGCGCACCACTCGACGCACTGCCCGCACCGCCTCAGCCCGGTTATAGCCGAGCGCCTGCAGGGCCTCTGCCGCTTCCTCCACGGGTGCATCGCCCCCCGCATCCTCTGCCGCCGCCGGCGTCAAGTCAATGCCTCCAACCCTGTCCTGCAGCTCCAGCACCAGACGCTCCGCCGTCTTGCGCCCAACTCCACTCACCTGGGTGAGCACCGCTATGTCGGCAGAACCCACCGCGCGGAGAAAGTCGGCGGGATCCAGGGCGCTGAGCGTATCCATGGCCATGCGGGGTCCCACTCCCGACACCCCCACCAGCATCTGAAAGACCTGCAGCTCGCGCCGGCTCCGGAAGCCGAACAGCTCCAGGGCATCCTCCCGCACGTGTGTATGTATGTACAGGATTACTTCCTCGCCCACCCCGCCGATGCGATCCAGCTCCCCGGCAGTGACCCGCACCTGGTAGCCGACACCTGCCACGTCGATTATGACAGTCCCCTCGTCTACACTGTCAATTTGCCCACGCAGTTTTCCTATCACTGTCCATCCTCCACAGCGCGTTCCCACTCCCAGTGCCGCAAAGCACAGACTGCAACCGCCAGGGCATCGGCCGCATCATCCGGGGTCGGGGTCTCCTGCATCGACAGCACAGCCTGGATCATGGACTGCACCTGCTGTTTCGGCGCCGACCCGTGCCCGGTTACGGCCATCTTGATCTCCGAGGGCGTGTACTCGAGCACCGGGACACCGTGCCGGGCGGCGGCGAGGAGAATCACTCCCCTGGCCTGACCGACGCTCATGGCCGACTGCACGTTGCGGTTGAAGAAAAGCTTCTCCACGGCCACGGCGTCGGCACCGTATTCATCGAGGATATCTGATATGCCGGTGTAAATCTGCTGCAGCCGCTGTTCGGGACGGTCAGATGCCGCGGTGCGGACCACCCCGTGACAGAGGGAGCAAAGTTCGTAGTCGTCCGCCTGCACCAGACCGTAGCCGGTGGTGGCAGTGCCGGGATCGAGACCAAGAATGAGCAAGAAAAAGTCCTCCGTTCGCGGGAAGCGCCCCCGTCCCGCCGGGCCCTCCCGGCGGGACACTGCATCAGTCAGCTCGCATATTTCTCCAGTTCTTCTTCATCCACCTCAAAGTTGGAGTATATCTCCTGCACGTCATCGTGATCCTCCAGGGCATCGAGAAACCGCACCAGCTCCCGCGCTTCCTCTCCCTGCACCGGCACCCGGTGGTCCGTGATGAAGGTGAAGCCGGCAGTCTCCACCGCATAACCGAAGTTCTCCAGGGCCTGCCGCACATCTATGACCTCAGAGGGAGCAGTTATGACTTCATAACTGCCGTTTACGGCCTCCAGGTCCTCTGCGCCGCCCTCGGCAGCATCCAGGAACAGCTCATCCTCATCCACGTCGTCCCCGGTTATGAGCACCCGTCCCTTGCGCCTGAACATCCAGGCCACACAGCCGGACTCGCCGAGGTTACCCCCGTACTTGGCAAACAGGTACCGCAGCTCACTGGCGGTCCGGTTCCGGTTGTCCGATACGATCTCCAGCAGCACTGCCACCCCGCCGGGTGCATATCCCTCGTACTGAAACTCCTCCAGCCGGGATCCCTCCAGCTGGCCGGTGCCGCGGAGAATCGCACGCTCAATATTATCGTTGGGAACGCTGAGGGCCTTGGCCTCTTCTATAGCCACCTTCAGCTCGGAATTCTTTTCCGGGTCGCCGCCCTTGCGGGCAGCCACCGCAATCTTGCGAGCCATCTTGGAGTATATTTTTCCCTTTTTTGCATCCTGCCGCTGCTTGCGGTGTTTGCGATTGGCCCACTGGGAGTGTCCTGCCATATCATCACCTCTTTCGAGGGAGCTGTGCTGCCACGGCCGTCGCGCAGCCGACGCTGCGCACCCTGGGAACATTCTAGCACATCAGCTCCGCGACTCTCTATCCTCGCCGCCGGGCGGGCGAACAGCTCCCTCCCCCAGCGAAAATGGCGGCAGAGGGGGCATCTTTCGCTTGTGCTCGCTGCGCCGGTGCGCCGACTCTATGCCCGAGCTGATCTCGGGCTCGGCCCATCCGCGCAGCAAATAGCGGTCGACTTCGGCGTAGCTCATGCCCATCTCCTCCTCGTCGGTTTGACCGGGCCACAGACCGGCGGTGGGCGGACGGTCTATGATCTCCTGCGGGACCCCCAGATGCGCGGCGACGGCCTCCACCTCGCTCTTGACCAGGCGTCCGAGGGGTAGAAGATCACTGCCGGAATCGCCGTGCTTGGTGAAGTAGCCGAGATAGAGCTCGGCACGATTTGCGGCTCCCACCACCAGGCTACTGCGCGATTGCGCCAGATAGTACAGTGCGGTCATGCGCAGCCGCGGCTTGATGTTGGCCCGGGCCAGCCGGCCCCGTTCGCCCCCGACCGACGGCAGCTGCTCCAGCAGTGCGCCATAGCTTTCGTCCAGAGATACCTCGATGCATTCCATGTTCAGGGTGTCCACCAGCATCCGTCCGTAGTGCATGTCCCGCTCGTCCGATTCACAGGGGAGGATTGCGGCCAGGGCATTATCCGGATAGGCCCGCTGACACAGGGCCGCAGCCGCGGCGGAATCCAGCCCCCCACTCACACCGAGCACAGTGCCCGAGCAGTTGGCCTCCTCCACCCGCTCGCGAATCCACCGCACCGTGCGTTCGGTCCAGCGCTCCAGCAGTTTCTGTCGATCGGTCCCGTCAAAAGATGTCTCTGGCACCACACTTGCACCCCCAATTTCCCACCTTTGACTCCACTTCAGCGTACCCCATTTCCTCCCCGGGGCGAAATGCGGATTCACCGGCCCCCTCCCAGGGAGGGAAGCTGCATATTCAGATACATCTCCGGCACCGGGCCGACTATCACCGCCTCGGCCACCGGCATGCGCACGGAAACTTCCAGGCGTTCATCGATCAGGGGAACCGCTATGCGCAGGTCGCAGTCCACCGCGAAGAATATGGTGTGTTTCACATGGTTGACGCCCACCCCGATGAACTCCTCATCCACCGACACGTCGGCCGTCCCCACCGGGAGCACGCGGACCGGCACCCGCGGTCCGAGATGGGACAGGGTGGCCAATCCGGACAGCTGCCCCAGCGGTATGCTCAGATCCGCCTCCGCCAGCTGATTGATCCCCTCCTGCGCCCCGCCACCAATGCGGGACATCAGGCGCGCTATACGCATGGTGTTCGGCATCATGTACGAGACATATCCATCCGACGTCGTCTCCACCTCGATCAGATCCGAGTAATGAAACGGCTCCGCTGCCTCGGCCTCGATGACCGCGGTGAGCATGGTGAACGCCTCTCCCTGCACCCGATTGCGGGCGATCACGAACAGTGCCGGCCGCAGCCTGCGGTCGGCGATATGCACGACACCGGCTGCGACTGTCAACAGCACGGCCAGGACGGCGACGACGAGGATGCGCCGATGCATCCTTCTCCGGCGGCCGAGAGAAACCACATGGATCCCCCCTCTTACGCAAAATTCCCGCGGGGTATCCTATGCAGTCGGGCCGCCGGTGGTCACCTCCGCAGGCGGGCGAAGCGGCGTTTTCCGACGCGCAGTACCGCGCCGTCCTTCGGCATGAGCTGCTCGGTGGGATCGGTGATCTTCTCCCCATCCAGAGAGACAGCGCCCTGCTGCACCAGGCGACGGGCCTCACTGTTGCTGGTCGCAAAATCGCAGCCGGTCACCAGATGCACGACCCACACCTGTCCCCCTTCGTCCAGCATCCGGCTCACATCGACCTCATCCATGTGGCCGGGCTGTCCGCCGCGCGCAAAAACCTGCGCGAAGCCGTCCTCCGCCCGGGCGGCGGCCTCCCCGTCGTGGTAGAAGGTCACCAGGGTGCGGGCCAGCCTCACCTTCAGATCGCGCGGGTTAACCTCTTCCCGCCGCATCTGTTCCTCCATCTCCGCCACTTCATCTGCCGGCACGTCGGTGAGGTGACGGAAATAGCGGATGATCATGTCATCGGAGATGGACATGACCTTGCCGAACATGGAATCGGCGTCCTCGGTCACTCCAATGTAGTTGTCGAGGCTCTTGCTCATCTTCCGCACTCCATCGGTACCTTCCAGAACGGGCATGAGCATCGCCACTTCGGGCTCCACCCCGTAGGCGCGCTGGATGTCCCGCGCCACCATGAGGTTAAAGCGCTGGTCCGTGCCGCCGAGCTCTACATCTGCCTCGAGGGCGACGGAATCGTATCCCTGCATCAGGGGGTAGAAGAACTCATGCACGTACACCGCCCGGTCGCTGCGCAGTCTTTCGGCGAAGTCGCTGCGCTCTATCATGCGGGCCACGGTGATGTTGGAGGCCAGCTCGATGAGATCGGAGAAGGTCATCGGAGCCAGCCAGCTGGAGTTGAACTGCATGGTGGTTCTCTGTGGATCCAGGATCTGAAACACCTGCTCTGCGTAGGTCTGGGCATTTTCCCGCACCTCGTCCTCGGTCAGCTGGCGCCGGGTAGCGGAGGCGCCGGAGGGATCTCCCACCCGGCCGGTGAAGTCGCCGATGAGGCATATGACCTCATGGCCCAGATCCTGGAACTGGCGCATCTTGCGCAGCACCACTGTGTGACCCAGGTGGATATCCGGCGCGGAGGGATCCAGGCCCAGCTTGACCTTGAGTGAACGGTTCTCCTCGCGCGACCTGCGCAGCTTGCTCTCCAGCTCCTCGGCATTGATCACCTCCGCAGTATTCTCTGTGAGAACTTCCACCTGTTTCTGAATGGACATGTCTGCGTGCAGATTCACTGTCCTCTCTCCTCTCTCTATCCGGGCAAGAAATAGAAAATCCGCCCTTCAGGGACGGATCATCTCCGCGGTACCACCCCGATTATCCCCGCAGGGGGATCTCCTCACATGGTCCACTCCCGGTAACGGTGGGACCGCCTGCGCCTACTGCCCCGGAGGGGTTCGGACAGGGGCTCCGGGGGGTACTCCCGCGGCGAGATGAGTCGTTCTCAGCGGCCACGACCTCTCTGCGGCACCTCAATCCGGGGATCTCCCCTTCACAGCCTGCTCTGTTCATCTGCCGGGAATTATACCACTGCGAGTGCCGATCGACAAGAATTCGCCGCAGGCTGAGTCCTCCCGGCGACCTCAGTGCCGGCAGCTGGCCGCCGGCTGCAGGTGGGTCTCCGCCGCCTGCACTACATCGGGATCATATCTCGACCCCGCTCCGCGGCGCAGTTCGGCCATGGCCTCCCGGTGCGACAGCGGCTCCTTCCCCCTTGCGCTGATCATGTTTTCATAGGCACCCGCCACGTGAATTATGCGGGCGAGGAGGGGAATATCCTCTCCCTGCAGTCCGCGCGGATAGCCGCTTCCGTCCCAGCATTCATGATGGGACAGGATCTCCTCGGCAATGTGGGAAAACTCTTCAGTGGAACGGGCAATGCGGTAGCCCGTCTCCGGGTGTTTGCGCAGGACCTCTTCCTCCTCCCCGGACACCGAACCCTCTCTGCGCAGGATATCCTCGGCGATGGTGATCTTGCCTATATCGTGCAGCCAGACGACGAGTTCCAGGCGCCGCAGCTCCGGATGACCCAGCCCCATCCCCGCACCGATCTGCCGGGCTGCCTGGCGCATTCGTCGGGAGTGCTCCTCCGATTCTGTGCTCTTTTCCCGCAGAGCCCGCAAAAGACCATCCATGACCGCACTCTTCTGGCTCCTGCTCTCCGCCAGTTTGTTCCTGTACATGTCATCCTCCGCCTCATTGAGAACCTGCAGTAGATTCTCGTCCGACTCCTCCTTCACCGCCCACCCCAGGGCGAGAGAGATGGGCACGTCGCGCACCGAGATCCCCGCGGTGGCGGCCTCAATCCGGCGGCAGATGTCCTCCAGGGCATCGTGTCCGGTCTGCGGCAGAATCATGACGAACTCGTCACCGCCCCAGCGGCCCACGATGTCCTCGCTACGGATGGCGCTGTGCAGCAGGGCGGCGGCCGATTTCAGCATCTCATCGCCCACATCGTGTCCGTAGGCATCGTTGACCAGTTTCAGGCCGTTCAGATCGGCCATGATCACACCCACCGGCAGCTGGCGACCCGCCTCCAGGCGGCGCAGCTCCTCATCCAGGTAGTGCCGGTTGTACAGGCCGGTGAGTCCATCGTGAAAGCTGAGGTAGCGAATCTCCTCATCGGCCCGCCGCCGGGAAATGGCGGCAGAGATCATCTCAGCCACCACCTGCAGCAGCGCTATCTGGTGGCCGGCAACGGTCCGTCGTCGCCTGACAGCATCGAAACCAAGAAAGCCCAGCAGTTGATCATCCTCAGTCATGGGCACGCACAGCAGAGACTCAATGCCCTGCGAACCCCATTCTGCCCTCTCGGCGTGCGCCTCCGGGGGAAGCTGCCGCACATCGGGCACCAGCACGTGATCATCGCTGCGTATGCGCTCCATGAACCAGGGAAGGCTGTGCACTGGCTGGTCCTGGATGTGGTGCATGACCGCGTCCACACCATCGGAGCACCATTCGTGGGTGTTGCTGAAATGCTGTCCATCCCCGGAGAACTGGAATATGTAGGCGCGGTCGACGGAGAAGAACCGGCCCGTCTCCCGCAGGGCATAGTCTATCCCCTCATCGATGTGGTCCAGGCTGAGGCTGGCCAGGTGGGACGATATGCGGGCCACCATCCGCTCAAAACGGAGCTGCACCTGCAGCCTCTCTTCGGCCCGCTTGCGGTCCGTTATATCCTGGTGCAGACCAAGGTAAGAGTCCTCCGATATTTTGGCTGCACTGATACTCCATACCCGGATGCGCCCGTCCTTCGTGGTCATGTGCAGCTCGCCCCGCGATTTGCCCTCCCGCACAACCCTATCGAAATGCGCTTCCGCGTCTTCCCGGCTACCCTCTGCCACCAGTTCGGTAAGGTGCCTGCCCACCAGTTCGTCCTCTGAGTAGCCACTCATGTCACAGGCAGACGGATTTACCTCGCGGTAATAACCCTGCCCGTCGGCCACGAATATTCCGTGGGGCGCATGTTCGATGTAACGGCGGAATTTGCGCTCGCTCTCCTGCAGCCTCTCTTCGGCCCGCTTGCGCTCGGTGATGTCCTGAACACCGGCCAGGGCACCGGTGTAGTTTTCCTCATCGTCCAGTATGGGAGTGGTGGTCAGGCTGGCGTGCAGATAGGTGCCGTCGCTGCGCAGAAATCGTTGCTCGTGCTGCTCCTGAATCCCGGCGGCCCGGCGGCTGAGATTGCGGCGCGCACTCTCCACGTCCTCGGCATCGAGGTGCGCAAACAGGTGCGTGCCCTGCATCTCCTCCGGGGTGTAGCCCAGCATTTTCGCCATGGACTCATTGGTGAAGGTGGTGTAGCCCTCTGCGTCCAAAGCCCAGATGCCCTCCTGCAGTGTCTCGGTCAACTGCCGGTACTGCGCCTCGCTCTTCCGCAGTCTCTGTTCAGCGTGCTTGCGGTCCGTGATGTCCCGGGCGATGCCCAGAATCGTCACTCCCCGTCCATTGTCCTCCAGAATCCCCAGTTTGGTCGCGTGCCAGCGCCACTGCCCATCACTGCGCTGCACCCGGTACTGAATCTCCTGGTTCGAGGGACCCTCGCGCAGAAACTCGCGGAACTCGCTGAAGAGCCTCTCTGCATCATCCGGATGCACGAAGTCACCGGGATGCTTCCCCCGCACCTCATCCGGATCATGACCCAGGATATCCTGCCAGTTGGGCGACACATAGCGAAACACAGCTCGCTCATCACAGGTGAAGACTATGTCATTGGCATTTTCCACAAACCCCCGGAAGCGCCGCTCGCTCTCCCGCTGCGCCTGCAGGGCCCTCCAGTGCTCGGTTATGTCATTGGCCGAACAGATGACATATTCCACCTCGCCATCCCGGTTTATATAGGGGTGTTTGGTCACCGCCATCAGGTGCGCCTCGCCGCCCGCATCCCTGATCCATTCCTCGGCCTGCACGGGACGCCTCGCGGAGAAGACTTCGCGATTGCCGCTCACGCAGGCCTCCAGTTCATCCGGGGCTCTCACGTCGGAGAGGGGGCGACCCCGCAGTTCGTCCGGTTCCTTACCCCAGAAACGGGCATGCGAACGGTTCACCTCGCCGTAGGTGCAGGGATCGCGCAGGTACCACACGTGCGTGTCGATGTTGTGCAGGAGGATTTCCTGATGCTGCCGCGCTCTGCTCATGTGCCCCTGCGCCCACCTGCGGTCCGATACCAGCTTGCCCAGGCCGGGACCGAGCACAGCGTATATAAAAAGCCCCTCCAGCAGGCCGGTGCGGCTGAAGGTGTGCGGTGCAGAAAGCAGGTAGCTGGTTATCATGATGAGTGAACCCAGAGCCGTCCCGGCGATACCGCCGCGCAGGCCCTCGATCCAGGCCAGATACACGATGAAAAATACACCCAGCCCGCCGCTGACAAAAGTCGGAAAGGTGAAGAAGGAGAGCATGAATGCAACTGCCAGCACGGCGGCCACCAGATATCTCCTGTGGTTCGTCATACGACAGTTCCCTCCACGACAGTGAAATGACTACTCATCGGCCGACCCCTCAATGCATTCAACTGCCTCCGGGATCAGCTGCGGATCGAACTGACTGCCGGCACACCGCCGCAATTCGGCGACAACCTCTTCGTGTGACTTGGTCGTACTGTATGGTCGACCGTTGATCATGACCTCGTAGGCATCGGCGATTGCCACGATGCGGGCGAGCAGGGGTATCTCCTCTCCCTGCAGACCCTGCGGGTATCCGGTCCCATCCCAGCGCTCGTGATGTGTCAGGATCTCCTCCGCCACATGCGAGAACTCCTCGGTCGAGCGCGCTATCCGGTAGCCGACCTCCGGATGCTCCTTGACCGCCTCCCATTCCTCGGGGGTGAGGCTTTCCTCCTTGGTGAGTATGTCCTGTGACACGCTGGTCTTGCCTATGTCGTGCAGACGAACCAGCAGCACCAGCCGGTGCATCTCCGATTCGGATAGACCAATTCTCTCCCCGATACGCGTGGCCAGGTCAGTCATCCTTCTGGTGTGCTCCTCTGTCTCAAAGCTGTTCTCCCGCAGCATGCGCAAAAAGGCATCCACGATGACGCTCTTCTGACTACTGCTGGCGGTGAGCTTGTTCTTGTACATATCATTTTCGGCATCGCTCAGGACCTGCATCATGGACTGATCGGCGTCTTCCTTGACTCCAACCCCCACCACCACCGAGATGGGAAGTTCGTCTATGTATGTGCCTCCGGTGGCCCGTCGGATCCTGTGAGCGATTCCTTTCGCCTGGGTGGCATCGGTTCGGGGGAGCACCACGACGAACTCGTCGCCACCCCACCGGCCGATGATGTCATCGCTGCGACAGGAATCCTGCAGTATACCGGCCACCCGCGCCAGCATACGGTCGCCGGTGTCATGGCCGTAAGTCTCGTTGACCAGCTTGAGCCCATTGACATCTGCCATAATGAGGCTCAAGGGAAACTGGCGATCACTGTCCAGTCTGTCCATCTCTTGCTCCAAAAAGCGCCGATTGTAAAGACCGGTCAGCCGATCGTGAAAACTCATGTAGCGCATCTTCTGCTGCATTTTCTTCTCCTCGGTTATGTCGCGCAGCTGCTCCACTACCCGCACCAGCTCACCGTTTTCGTCAAACACGGGGTTGCTGCGCCAGTCCAGATACAGTTCCAGCTCCGGTACATACCTGGCAATCTGCTGAAACTCACCGGTGCGCAGCGCCTCCCGGGTGGCGCATTCGGGGCATTCGCTCTCCCGGCCCAGCAGTTCGTAGCAGCGCCTGCCCTGCACCTCCTCGTGCGTCATTCCCAGTAGTTCATAGCCCGCCCGGTTGTACTGCTCTATTCTGTGGTCGGTATCCTGAATGGCCACAACATCGGAGATCCCGTCGAGGATGCCCTGCAGGAGATTCTTCCGGTAGAGCAGGTCCTGCTCCCGCTCCTTCTGGTCAGTTATATCTCTGACCCATTCGATTAGCAGTTCTACTTCGCCATCATCACCCCGCACGGGAATGGCCCGCACCTCAAACCATCCTGTCGGCAGCTCGACCTCTTCCCGCACGACCTCGCCGGTATGCAGTGCGCGCACGGCGCGGCAGTCCGGACAGATACTGTCCCGGTCCCGATAGGTCCGGTAGCACTTTCGGCCGAGCACCCGGTCCTCCTCGGGTACCGCCCCGAAGCCGTTCCAGTTGCTGTAGACGATGTTCATCTCGGGATCCTGAATGGATATCATATCCGGAATCAGCGCCAGCACATTTTGCAGACGTTTCTCGCTGTGATGAAGCTGCCGTTCCGCTTTCTTCAATCTGGTGATCTCTCTGGTCGCACTGACAACCGACTCCACCCTCCCGTCGGGGGAAAACTCCGGAGCCAGGCGGGTGTGGAAGAACCTACTGACGCCGTTGTGCTCGGAGGTCAGCTCCGTCTCCACAGATTCTCCCGAGGAGAACACCCGGGAGACGGCCGCCTCCCATTCCTGTGACATGGGAGGCGATATTCCCAGTTCCTCATTGTTTTTGCCCACCGCATCATCTCGCTCCACGCCCAGATACTCCTTCACCCTGGGATTGGTATAGACGCGGCGCAGATTGCGATCCACCCGGGTTATGAGATCGGGCGAGTTTTCGGCCAGTGCCAAAAACTGTTGTTCCCGCTGACGCAGGTTTTCCTCCAACTCCCTCTGCTCGGTAATATCATTGGCCGAACAGATGACGTACTCCACTTCACCCCACTCATTTATGTGCGGGGTCTTCGTGACATCCATGAACCGCTTCTCTCCGGCACCGTCGGTCACCCACTCCTGTCCGCGGTAGGTCTTTGCAGTGCAGAAAACCTCTCTATTCGCCGCAAGACAGGCTCTGAGATCCTCCTCCTCTCTCGTTTCAGAGAGCGGCCTGCCCTCCAGGTCTCCCACATCCAACCCCCAGAACTGTGCGTGTACCTCATTGGCTCCCCCATATGTGTGGGGATCGCGCAGATACCAGATGTGGGTATCGACGCTGCTGAGGATTATGTTCTGGTCCCGCACCAGTCTCCTGAGCTGGTTCTCCTGCTCCTTCAACCTGGTGATGTCGTGAGCCATACCCACTATGTGCGTGACGCAGCCAGAGGAGTTAATCAGCGGAGTGAGGGTTGTGCGCCAGGTCTTCTCCCCGGTGGGAAGACTCAGGGTCTCCTCATAGGTCACCACCGCCTTCCGCCGGGCGCATGCCCGGTAGTGGCGAGCTATTATCGCAGCATTATCCTCTCCCACCACCTCGGCAAAATCTTTTTCCCGGATCTCCGCGGAAGAAAAACCGGTGACCTCTTCGTGCATCTTATTATTCCGTACATAGCGAAAGGTATCCTCATCGATGACCCGCACCAGGCACATGGCCGATTGCGTACCGTTCAGCACCGCCTGGTGCTCCCGCGCCCGCTGCCGCAGTTCCTCTTTCGCCCACACCTGCTCGGTAATATCCCGCGCAATGACCTGAATGGCCACCACTTCGCCGGCGGGGTCGAACTGCGGAACCAGGCGGGTATCGAAATATCGTCCCCGCTCGGCAAAGGGCAGTTCCACCTGCAGCTCCTGCGGCTGCCCTTCCCGGAGGCATGTCTGCAGTGTCCTCTCCATAGTGCGCGCAGTTTCTCGATAGTGCCCATAATGGGGCTCTTGTCGCAAATCACTGAACGTCCGGCCCAGGAAGAAATCGCGGGAAACCCCAAAGTGGTGCTCCACCGCCCGGTTGCAGTATATGTGGCGGAAGCTGGTATCATATAGGACAATCATGTCGGGAGCGTTTTCGATGAGTCGTCCCAACCTGGCCGCACTCCACTGCCGCCGGTCGACGTTCCGGGCGGTCACCTGATACTCCATCACCTCACCCCGTGCATTGAAAAAGGCTCCCACCGTCCAGCGCTGGCGCAGCTGCTCGTCTCCGGAGGTACGGATATCACACTGCAGGGTAACCAGGGGATCATCGGGGTGCAGGCCGGACAGCTGGTCAGCCAGCTCCCCCCGATCGTCCACGTGATGAAACAGATTGTCCGGGGCGGTCTCGTCCGTCTGCACAGAAAAGAGCTGGCAAAACTCTTCCCTTCCATGCGTTATTTCTCCGGTCGCGGTGCACCGAACGACGACCTCCTCCTGCCCCCCCTCTCCGGACGAAGCGGAGGAGCGTTCTCCATCTACACCTTCCGCACCATCCCGGACAAAAGACAGGATATCCTTAGCAAAGCAGGAGTACCCGGAGAGGGCCACCGGCAGGACTCCCAGCATCCAGAAGTCACTATCCCGGCCGGCGGCGAAAAGCATCAGTACCAGTACAGCCACAAACAGCAGTAACAGAAACCTTTGTTCGCACCTGTCGTCAGTTGCCATATTGCCTATCCTCTCCCCGGCCTGCTGTCAATTGTTGTTCGACAAATTTTACCTCATTATAGATTCACGTATATTACATTTGTCGACATGATCCCTTAATCCTTTAAAATTGCACAGATGCATCATATATTGCACCAAAAACGAGCGAATCACGGCGCTGACGCCGATGTGGATAGTTCGGTGCGCCTCGCACCATTCCTGCATTTTCTCGATTGTCTCCCTGTATATCCCAGCGTGCAGCGGATAATGACTCCCGGCGGAGGAGCGGTACGCCCCTCCGCCGGACCATGCGGCGACTGCATTCGCGCCGCACCTCTACTCGGTCTTGAACTGACCCAGCAGCTCTTCCACCTTCTGCGCGGCGCCCAGAGTGCGGTTGGCCGCCTCTGAAACGTCATTCATGAGTTCTTCCTGTTTCTGCGTGAGTTCGCTGAGTTCGGTGGCACTTTCCGTGGTGGAGTCGGCTCCATCGGACATCTGATCCATGGTTTCGGCCACTTCCTGACTGCCCGCCGCCATCTCCTCCGTGGCCGCGGTGTTTTCCTGTACCACGCTGGAGACCGACTGCATGGATTCGGTAACCCTCTCCATGTTGTCCTTCAGTTCACCGAATGATTCGGTCAGCGTCTCCATGGCCTCCTGCGTCTCCTCGGAGGCCTGGCGCATCTCATCGATCACCGAGTGGGCATTGTCGGTACTCTCGGTGGTGGCGGAGATGGCCTCCACGGACTTGTCGGAACCCTCGGCGGCAGTCTGTATCAACTCGCGCATCTTGCCGGTTATGCTGCTGATCTCCTCCGTGGCAGAGGAGGCTCGCTCCGCCAGGCTGCGGATCTCCTCGGCCAGCACCGTGAAACCCTGCCCGGCCTCGCCGGCCCGCACGGCTTCGATGGCCGCATTGAGAGCCAACAGGTTGGTCTGATCGGAGACGTCGCGGATCATGTCGGTGATCTTGCCGATCTCTTCCGAGGATGTGCGCATCTCTTCCATGGTCTCATTGGTCTCCTGCGCGGTCTCATTGACCTGGTTGACCACGCGGTCGACCTCATCGATGGCCTCTACCCCGACGTCCGCCCTTCGGGCACTGCGTTCCGCCGTTTCCGTGGCGCTCTCCATCTGACCCTGATTCGCCTCGACCTCTTCCATCATCTCCACGATCATGTTCTGCGCGTCCTCTATGCTGGTGGCCTGCTCCTGTGCACCGGAGGCCACCTGCTCCACGCCCTCCGACACCTGCCGGGTGTTGGACGTGGCATCATTGGTCATCTCCGCCTGACGTTGGGCCTCTTCCCGCATCTCGGCGCTGGATTTGGCCGCGCGCGCCATGTTGTCCAGACCGGTGGACGACAGTTTCACCATGTCATCCCCGGTATCGCGCGTCTCCCCGGTGGCCTGAACCACGTCAACGATGATGTCCCTTATCTTGCCGATGAAAGAATTGCAGTTTTCCGCGACCTGGCCAATTTCGTCCGACCGCTCTATGTCAATCTTGCGGGTGAGGTCTCCGCCCCCGGCCGCCAGCTCGGAAAGCTGCTCGTTGACCGCAATCAGTGGATTGGCCATGCCGCGACCGACCCAGATACCCGCCCCGATTATGGCCGCAGCTGCTATGGCCATGGCCAGGCCGATCATCAGGGTGGCCTGCTGCACGGGCGCCATTATTTCTTCCTCATACAGCTCCACGACCAGACCGTAGGGCCGATCACCCATCTCGGTCACCGCCAGCGTGCCCAGGACGGGCTCACCGAGGTAGTCATCGTACAGACCCTGGTCGGTGAAGTCGGCCCGGCCGGCGCGGATGGGCTCAGACAGCATGTCCACCGCCTGGTGCCCTATCTGCACATCCAAAGCGGCGCCTTCCCGGTAATCCCCGAGGAGAGTGTTGGTCATCAGGGTGCCCGACTCATCTATCAGATAGGCATCCCCCGTCTCCCATACGCCCTCAATGCCCCCGTGTACGATGTCATCCAGATAGGCCTGCTCGAAGAGCGCCACAACGCTGCCGATGGTCTCTCCATCGTTCCGCACCGGCGCGGCCAGGGTGAGGCAGTTGGCGTGAATCACATCGGAATAAAACGGCTCAGACCAGGTCACCGAACCGCCCAGGGCACCCTGTACATAGTCACGATCGCTGAGATCGGCCCCATCGAGGTCATCGTCGGTGGCAACCACGGCCACGCCGTCGGAATCGGTGACAAAGGCCGACCCATAGCCATAGGTGGCCGCGACCGACTCCAGGACCTCCTCTATATCTGCCTCAGCCGCATTTTCCTCCGTCCTGTCCGCCGTCGGGTCCTGCAGCGTGCCGAGGGACCGATATATGCTCGGGTTGTCCGCCATGACCTGTACGTCTCCCTCGCGCTCGTCGAAGAATTCCTCTATCTCCTCATCGATGATATCCACCAGCATCTGCAGGGTGGCAAATGATTGATCCTCCAGCGAATCCGTCGCCGTCTGCTGGCTCACCAGGGCAATTGCCCCCGCCGGAAGCAGCCCGAACAGCAGGAACAATAGCGCCAGTTTCACCATCAGTGACTCCCTGTAATAGTCATAAAGTCGTCGCATGGAAATCCTCCCGTATACCGCAGTGTCGCTGGCCTGCCAGCCGCAAGATGGATAGGGCGGCGGAAGGGACATGTTCCCCGACCAGCTGATTTGCCTTTCACTGAATACATCGAGAAAGCTGGGCGCAAACTTTAATGCGGCCACCTGAATCCGTCACCCGGGAGGGACTGCAAACCGACATTCGCCCCTCACTGACTGGAGGTAAGCTGAAGAGCTGCGGGGCAACGGGCAAATGTGCGAACTTCGCAGCCCGTGCCGTTGAAACTGGGCGCATCATTTCCCACCGGCAGATACGCTCTATCTGCCCCGGGGTTCTCCTGCACTTCAGTGCCCCGGGCACTGGGTACGATGGGGCTGCAGATGGGAGTACGATGGGCCAGACCTCTGTCGGGTCAACCCCGCAGCCTCCCGCACAGTTCACCGCTCAGAAGTAGCCCCGGAGCAGTCGTGACGCACTGTAGCAGCTGGCCAGCGCCCCTCTGCCGTGGGATGGGCACATCACATTATCGGCAGCAGTGAAAGGCGAAATGAGCGCAGCAGCAATGCGTAGATGGGGCTACGGTATGACACGAATGGCAGGGTAGTGATGAGTACATGACCGTCCGGGCCGGTGCCCGGTCCAATCCGGTCCGATGTGAGGTGGGTCGGGCGCCGGCGCAGGGCAGACCCGCATCCGGTCTGTCTCCCGGCCGCTGCGCGACAGATGTCACGGTCCAGGCGGCCGGGGCGGGATCCGGGCGGATCCGCGCATCGCACACGCGCTGCTGCCAAATATCTCCCGAGCATACCTGCGTTCATCCGCCCAATGAACCGGTGTGCGCCGCTGGCGGCGGGCCGCACAGCTGTACCTGCGGTATCCAGTGGCCAGGTGGCATCTCTCCCGGCATGTCGTCGCCGCAGCATCACCTGGACTACTCCGGCGATCCACCTTCTCTTACATCACGCAGATGATCGGTGTAGTTCAACAATTCGATCTGCCAGCCGCGCCGGCTGCAGCGCAACCGGGTCACCGACCCGTTGGCAATCTGCAGCCGCCATTTGTCCCCCAGGGGCATGTCCAGTATGTAGGCCAGCACCGCCTTGATGGTGCCCCCCGTGGCTGGCCACTGCAACCGTGCGGCCGGCGCATTCGCGAATCACATCGATGAATGCATCCACGGCCCGCCGCTGCATGACCTGATCCGATTCGCCGTCCAGGCGGGCCGCACTGGCCGGGTCGACCTGCCGGGCCTGCACAAAATCCGGGTGCGACTCCTCCACCTCCGACCAGGTCAGGCCGGCCAGGACACCCATGTCCACCTCACGCCAGCGCTCGTCCTCCGAGAACGGCACCTCCAGGTGTTCGGCCAGAATTCTGCCGGTTTCCCGCGCCCGCGCCAGGGGACTGGCGTACACGCGCTCAATGGGCAGTGCCCGCATCCATCGCGCTGCACTGTGCGCCTGGCTTCGACCCACTGCGTCCAGGGGGATATCCGTCTGTCCCATCAGGCGGCCGGTCCGGTTCCACTCGGTCCGTCCGTGCCGCACAAAATACAGTTTTGTATTCGGGTACTGCAGGGGCGAGTTCATGGATTCACTTCACCTCATCAATCGTCCGGGGGAGCGCTGTAGGTCTCGCCCGACGGCAGTTCCAGCAGGGTGAGTCTACCGCCGTACGCCACCCCGGTGTCTATGCCAATCTTGTCCGTTCCCCAGTAAACTCCCGCCGTGTTCAACAGCAGGGAAGTGGGCGAATGACCGAAGATCACCGTTCGCCCGCCGGTGTACCCGGTGACGAATTCGTCGCGAATCCACACCAGATCTCGCTCGTTCTGCTGCTCCAGCGGCACACCGGGGCGCAGACCGGCGTGCACGAAAATATAGTCGTCCGTCGCATGATACAGTGGCAGACCCATGAGAAATTCTGCATCCGCCCGGAGCGCCGTCGGGTCATCGCGGTAATCGCGCAGAGTCGTACCTCCGCCGTTGCCCAGGTAATGCGACTCCGGAACCGTTCCCTGCAGATAGTCCCACAGCATGACCTCGTGATTGCCCCGCAGCGCGATGACATCCGGGCAGCGCAACAGTACGCGCAGCTCGTCGACCACCCGGCGCGGGCGCGGACCCCGGTCAACATAGTCGCCCAGCAGTATCAAAAGATCCTGCGCGGGACGCCATCCGGCCTGACGCAGAACCTCACGCATCGCATGCAAATGACCGTGAATATCGGAACAGCACAGTATGCGTCCGCCTCGCTCACTCACCCCGGTCCCCCTCACCCGACGGGCTATCCCGCAGTGGTTCATCCAGCGCCGCAATGATTTCGCCCGGACTATGCCACACGAAGTCCGGATACTCCCCGTCAGCTGCCCGACCTCCGGCACCTCCCCAGCCGGCCAGACCGGTCCAGGTGCCGGCCCGCCGCCCGGCCTCGATGTCCACCCCGGAATCCCCGACCATGATAACCTCCGCGGGCTCAAGACTCAGCATATGCGTACCGCGCGCAACCGGTTCCGGATGGGGTTTGCGCCGCCGAACGTGCCCGGCAGTTATCCGATGCGGGAAGTAGTCGGCTATGCCGTGTTCGGCCAGCTCCGCGGCGGCCTCATCATCCGGCCGGGTGGTCACCAGCGCCATCCGGTACCCGCGCCGGGTCAGCTCGTGCAGCACTCCGGGCACCCCGGGGAAAATGGTCGAGCGGAGGCCGAACGGGTAATTGCACCGATAGTGGTCGGCCACCCGCTGCTGATCTGAGACACCGAGAAGCCGCAGGGTCTCATCGAGGGGCTGTCCGGAGAGGTCAGCCAGGGCCTCCCGACTCACCTGCATACCCGCAACGGCCCGGAGAGATTTCTGCAGGGAAGAGATGATTATGTGACATGAATCGATCAGGGTACCGTCCAGATCAAAGAGAAATCCGCGTACCGATCGGCAAATATGTAGTCGGGTCACGCCGCTCCTCTCCCACTGCAGTCTACCACACAGGCGGGGGAGAATCCATCGCCGCCCCGCGACGGATCCTCCCCCGCATCACTGCTGTATGCCGAGTAGCCTCAGTACCTGCGGCCCGCCCCGTAGGTGGTTCCGCCGTAGGTCGCTCCACCGGGACTGGCCGGGCTCCAGCCGCCAGCTCCGCCGTAGCCGGTGCCCGGATACTGCCCGCCGTAGGTGCTGCCGGACTGGCCCGGCTGGGCCGTGGGCTGACGCAGCGCCGACTGCGCCGTGCCGTATCCGCCCCCATAGCCACCGCCGTAACCACCGGCATAGCCGCCGGTCCCATACTGCCCGCCGTAGCCGCCGTACTGCTGTCCCTGCCACTGCGTCTGTCCCGCGCCGGCACCCCCGGCGAAGTGACTGCGGATCCGCTGCACTTCCTGGGGATTGGCCGGGCTGGGATTCTGATACCAGCCGTGCTGTGAAGCTATCTGAAAGATCTGCTGGTGGGAGTTCTCCACCTCATTGCGCAGCTGCTTCAGGGTCTGCCGCAGGTTGGGATCGCTGGATTCGTTGGCCGCCTCGGTGAATCGAACAGAATCAACTTTGCAGCTTTCCAGACAATCGAGGACCATTTCTCGATCGCGAATCATCCATTACACCCCTTCTCTTGACACATGATGCGTCACTGGAGATGGTTCAGAAGCGTCTGTCGGGCCTGGTCTGCCTGCCCGGCGACCTGATCGAAGTGATTGCGCAGCTGCGGGTCCTGGCACTGCTGCGCGTAGCTTCTGTATTTCTGTGCTTCCAGGTCCTTGCGGGTAATAAGCTCTCGCAGCCGCTGCACTTCCTGTTCGGTCAAACGATGCATTCTCACACCCCCTCTCCGCGGCATCTCCTTACACTCGGGAGCATTCCACCGGGGCGTGAGATTATTCGGAAGGGGTGGGTGGTAATTTGTGTCTGAATGCGGGATGCGGGTGGGGCGCAGGCCGCACTACGGCTGCAGCTGCACGGACTCTATACCCGCCTCCCGCACGATATCGTCGGCGATCTCGTCGGGGTAGTCCCGCACGAAAACAATCTTCTCTATGCCGGCGTTTATCAGCAGCTTGCTGCAGATCAGACACGGCTTGTCTGTGCTGTACAGGGTGGCGCCCTCCACCCGCACTCCGTGCAGGGCGGCCTGGGCGATGGCGTTCATCTCCGCGTGGCTGGCCCGCACGCAGTGTGCGTCCCGCATCAGACAGCCCCGCTCGCTGCAGTGCGGCAGGCCGCGCGGGGCACCATTGTAGCCGGTGCTGAGAATCTGGCGGTCCCGCACCAGAACCGCTCCCACCGAACGCCGCGGGCAGGTGGAGCGCGTACTCACCACCTCGGCTATGTTCAAGAAATATTCATCCCAGCTGGGACGATCATCGGTGTGTTCATCGGGAGTCATATCATCACTCCTCTCCGGAATGTATCGAAGTCAGGGAAACAACCAGGGTCCCCAGTCCAGCAGGACGGCCGCGAGGGCCAGAAAATTGAAAATCGCGTGCATCAGCACCGGAACCAGGGCAGAATGGGTGCAGCGGTAGGCCAGGGCAAAGATCAGTCCGGCCAGGCCGGCCCGGATCATGGCGAACGGTTCGCCGTGCGTGAAGGCGAACAGCAGTCCGCTGCCCAGCACTGCCACCGTCTGCCCCCCCAGCCCCTCGATGATGATCTGGTAGAAGCTGCGCCGGAACAGCAGTTCCTCCCCCAGCGGTGCCACCGCGACGATGCCGATGGCCGCCAGCCCCAGGGGGACCCACGCCCCGGTCGCCGCCATATCGCCCACTATCCTCCCCAGTGTCCCCATCTCCCACAGGTCGAAGCCCAGGGTATCCTGCGCCGGGGCCAGCAGGGCGCGCAGGCCGGGGTTGCAGATCAGCCAGGTCCCGATGCCCCCCCAGATGATCCAGGCCACCCGGGCGGTCACCGGCACCGCGCGAACCTCAGTGCGCTGCAGGCGGGACGGTCCCCACCAACCCATGTCGTCCCCCACATAGCGGTGAAGATAGTGAAAGGCGATGAGCGCCAGAGCTGACCCGTGCAGGATGATGGCCGCGGCGGACATCCAGGGTTGATCTGGAGCGGGGAAACCCAGCGCCCCGTACACCACCCGGTTCACGATCACAAAGACCACGTATAGAAGCGGGAGGTCGGGTGAGATGTAGCCGCGCGGCCGCGGGGGCCAGAGCATGCGCGCAAATTCACTCATCTCCCCATTCCCTTCCCTATTCGGCTGCTGCCCCGACTTTTTCTGCGACACGTTCATCCTCCTCTCCCGGCGCGGGGGTCACTGCGCCGGACATGGCGCGCACCACCAACCACACCATCCCGGCCACCATCAAAAGATCCCCGGGACTGACCACCGTGCCGCCCGCGCGCCAGCTGGGCAGGACTATGTAGTCGGCCAGCAGTGCAAAAGTCACATCCTCAGTCATCAGTCTGTGCATCAGGTAATTGCCCGATTCCAGGGCCGGAATGACATAGGCGCGGTCGGCGGCAATGAGCGCCTCCGCGCACACCGGCATGCCCCGGTTCAGGACGATGACCGCAAAATTCGCCAGCACTCCGACGCTCAACAGCATCACGCCGGGCAACCTGCGGTTTCCGTACAGGGCATACAGCAGAAGCAGATAGGACAGTATGTGCAGGGGAAAGCACCAGCGCATCACCGGCGTCCAGCCCACGGTGGGGGCGACCAGCAGGGCCGCCTGCAGGGCGAAACCGGCAGTGATCCACTCAAAGTGGCGCAGGGGCAGGTGCATGAGGTTGCGCAGCGACCCGCCGACCAGCCAGCCGAGCAGCACGGCGAAGGCCAGGGCCATGAACATCATGTCGCCCTGCCACCTCTCGCCTCTTCCTCCACCGACTCCTCCGACCCGGCCCGATGAATCTGCGGCTGCACCAGATCGGTGTTGTCCATCAAATCGACCAGCACATCGGTGACCTGGGGATCGAACTGGGTGCCCCGGCAGCGGATCAGCTCCCGCCGCACTTCCCCGGGGGTCATCGGATCCTTGTAGGGGCGCTCGGACAGCATGGCATCAAAGGCATCCGCGACGGCCAGAATCCGCGCCTCCAGCGGAATATCCTCCCCCTGCAGACCGTCCGGGTAGCCGGCCCCGTCGTAGCGCTCGTGATGATGCAGCACCCAGCTGGCTCCCTCGCGCAGGGCCTTGATCTTGCTCAGTATGTTCGCACCTATCTGCGAGTGCGACTGCATGATCTTCATCTCCGCAGCATCGAACTTGCCGGGCTTGCGCAGCAGCTGATCCTCGATGCCCAGCTTGCCGATGTCATGCAGGATGGCAATGTACTGCAGCAGCTCCACCCGATCATCCGGCAGCTGCATGCCCTTGGCAATGCGCACCGCGTAGTAGGATACGCGCTCGGCATGTCCCGAGGTGTGCGGATCCCGCGCCTCCAGGGCGGCGGCCAGGGCACTGATGGTGCTGACGAAGACCTCGCGCAGCTGACTGTACATCTGGAAGGCGTAGCGGCCCACCAGCAGCGGCAGCAGGAAGAATATGACGCCCAGCTTGCCCACCGCTCCGTATACCGCGACGTTGAGATAGGCAATGGGCATCAGCCCCATGTAGCTGGGAATGGACCAGCGAATGTCATTGAGCACCAGAGCGCGGGGATCGGCTCCCATCTTGAGGGAGAAGTATATGACCACGGCAGTGACGTTGGCCACGAAATAGGCTATGCCCCCGGCCATGGTGGCTCCGATGAGCACGCCCTGCCCGGCCTCCAGCGAACCGCCGGATATGGAGTGAAAGACCAGACCACCGCTGACGCCGGCCAGAAACAGCTGCCCGCGGTTAAACAGGGTCTCCAGTACCTCCACCCTGCCGGTCACCTCTGCCTTGCGCAGGGAACCGATGGCGGTGAGCAGCCCACCCCAGAAGGGTCCGAAGAGAATCACCGCCGAATAGCACATGGCAAAACCCACCGAGACGGTCCCCCTGGCCCGGGGGAGCCTGATGGGCAGCGCCTCGGTCACCGCAATGATGACGAAAAAGAATAGCAATGATATCGGATTGGGAACTGCAGTGGGCCAGAGCACAATTCCGGTGGCAACTGCCCCCGCCAGAATGGCGGCGGCAAACAGGTGAGCGCGGACTCTACGTCTCCGGATTGCTTCGGCATCCCCAGCGTCGTCCGTCGACATCGCCCGTTCCTCCTCTCCCGCCGTCCCTACAATGTTAATGGCGCCCGGACCGGGATGTACAGCCGGTGAGACTCAGTATCCCACCTGGAAGTTCGCTCCGCCGATCATAAGCAGCATTGCGATGGCTGTCAGGATCTTTATCACACGGGACATTGAGGTTTCAACCTCCTAAGAAGTCGCCTGCATCCCTGCATCCGCTAGCAGCAGGTTGAGGCTCCGCTTCGGCCCGAGCGCCAGTACTGCCATTTATGTCCTCCTTCAGAAGCTGAATGCCCGGTTTATGGCATCAAGTGCCGCCTTGGCCCCGGCATCTACCAGGTCGCCGTGGATGCGTACCGCACCTATGAGCGGGCCGTCCGTGACGTCCGGGGCAGTCGCCACCGCCACCACTGCCACATCCTCTCCCGCCAGCCGCACTGTGTCAGCTCCCTCCAGCGCAAAGTGACAGCGCTCCGATATGAGCTGTTCGGCGGCAGACAGCGTGACGCGTCCGGAACCGCTCAGCAGCTGGATCCGACCCGGCCGGGGCGACTCCAGATCGCGGCTGGCCCGGCCGCGTCTGTCCCCCACTGCCAGGGTCACCTCTATGGAGGTGGTGCCCCTTTCGTAGGTGGTGGCCAGGGATACCAGCTGGGGTCGGGCGCCCTCGCCCGCCACCAGCTCCGAGCCGGCGCTGAAGACCACATCCACGTCCTTCTCCGCCATCCGCTCCCCGGTGTGAATGAAGAGCAGCGACACCACGTCCCGGCGCAGCTGCCCGCGGGAACGCTGATTCGCCCGGGCCACCAGGTTGACGCCAGACAATTCCTCATCGGCCCCGTCATCCGTCACCACAGACGCGGTTATCACGCCGGGAAGGCGGTTGATCAGGCGCCGAAGTTCTTCCGGGCTCAGTGCAGATGTGGCCTCAGTTCTTTCGTCCGACCGTTCGTCTCCCATAAAGATCCACTCACCACCTTCTACCATTCGACCCCGCTCCACCCAATTCCTGCCGCGGGGACAAATCACGAGGGTAGATCCGGTAATCCCCTCTCCAGCAGACCTCTTTCGTCAAGCACGGCCCACAATCCTCCGTAGATCAGGCTGTGCCCTCCCAGTACGACGGGGATCGGGGCATTGTAGGCGGCCTCGGTGAACTCGCGCAGCCAGTCATTTTCGATCTCATCCACCAGACCCAGGTCGGAGTTGAAACGGTCGCCCGCCGGCAGCCGGAGATTCAGATGGGACATGAGGACCCGGGTGTCGATGAGCGCCACGTCGGCCACAGACGCCAGGTAGGAGAAGAAGGCATCCGATCCGACCGACTCCAAAAAGTGTCCGATCAGCGACACCACCTCGCCCCGGTCCTCGCGGCTGAGCGCCTTCATGCCGCGTTCCTCGGAATAGGCGCGCAGGCGAACTCCCAGGTTGGCATTTATGACCGACATTATCACCGGACTGACCCGGCCCACGAGAGCCAGTTCGGCGTACTGGTCATGGCCGGATCGCTCAATGACCTGCAGGGCGCGGATTAGATGATCATTGGGCATGTCCAGCGTGCTCAGGGCAGCCCGGGTGCTCGGCCCCACGTTCTTGCACTGTTGGAGGATGAGCACATCCATGGGGGCATCGATGTCGAAATTTATGCGCGCGGAGTTCTGAATGAGGATCCGCCGCAGCCCGGCCTCCCGCAGGAGAAAGCCGAGAAAGTTGTCGTTGTCCGGGGATTCTATGTGCTGCAGCATGGATCCGGGAGTGAAGGCGGTCAGATCCGCGGATTGCACATTGTTGACCACCACCACATTCTTGCAGCGGCGCAGCTTCTCCGCAATGTCCGAAAAATCATCCACCCGAATGAGGGGCAGGGTGGCCCCGCCCAGATATATCACGCTGTCCAGCTCGTAGGCATCCACCACGTGCTGCAGGTGTTCGCCAAAGTGAAAGCGGCTCGTTCCCTCCGTCTCGTTGATGGTAACCCCGAGACGCCCGGCCCGGTCGGCCAGGTCCGGATAGTTGGTGGCCAGAATGACCTCGTCCACCCCATCCGCCGCCATCGCCTTCTGCGTGTTGTCCAGTGCCACTCCCTTGCGTACGGCGAGGAGCCTCTCCTCCACCTCCGTGTGCGCCCTGCCCCCTTCAAATATCACCACGCCCACTTTTTCTCGCAACATCGGCCACTCTCCTTATTTACGCGACGGGGGCCAGCCGGCGAGAACTGGCCCCCGGAAGCTTATACCACCGTATGGAAACATCCTGACGGCATCAGTAGTCCGGTTCTATCAACCCGTAATTGCCGTCGCGACGCCGATACACGACGTTCACGTGCTCGGTATCGGAGTTGGTGAAAACGAAGAAATCGTGATCCAGCAGGTTCATCTCCAGGATCGCATCATCGATGCTCATGGGCTTCATGGGGAAGCGCTTGGTGCGCACGAGCCGCGGCTCGTCATCCTCCTCCTCTGGTTCGGTGCCCATGAGATTCTCTTTGAACAGCAGCGGATCATTCACCTGCCGCGCCTTGCGGTTGATGCGCGTCTTGTACTTGTGGATCTGGCGCTCGATCTTGTCCACCGCTTCGTCGAGGGAAGCGTACATGTCACCGGTCTCCACTTCCGCCCGGAGAACCCGTCCGTCCAGGGGAATGGTGATCTCCACCCGGTGATCCCCCTTCTGGACCAGCAGGACCACCTGCGGTTCCAGAGAGAACTCGAAGTACTTCTCCAGCTTGCCGACCTTTTTCTCCACGTACTCGCGGAGCGCCGGAGTGACCTCAACATTTTTGCCGTGAAGTGTCAGTTGCAATCGGACCACTCCTTCTGCATGAGCTGTCAAACTACGGCCTCTCGCCGGATCGGGGCTGTCCCGGGTGGGAATGTGCGCGACCCGGCTACTAATAATATTCCCGCAAAGATAGTCAATTCCTCCACCGATGCGGTACAAATCAGAAACGGCCCCGCCGGGGCCGTCGCAGGATGATATCATCTTCTGTGTAGATGCATTCATTTCTTTTCATCCAGATACTCCGGTCTGCGGGGAACCCACCCGGTGGAGTATGCTCCGATAGAACGTTCCGCCCGGCGCACCCGGGACAGCGCCCGCAGGGTGGACTCCTGTTCCTCTCCGATCATGTCCTCCAGCCGCGCGTTCAGCCGGTCTATCTGCATGCACAGGGATCGAAGGGGACGCAGGGCCGCCGGTCGGGCATCGGCCAGCGACCGCATCAGCGGCGCGCGGTCGGACATCAGCGCGCGCACCTCTTCCCAGGAGCCCGCCTCTGCCCGGCGCAGCTGGCACCGGGTCAGATGATGCAGCCTCTGTACCATCTCGGCCACTGTGAGATCATTGCGCGCCATGCTCTGTGTCAGCTCTCTCTCCAGTCATGCGACCCCGGGCGCACATCGCGCCGGGAATCCTCTGCCCCGTCTCTGCCATTTTGGCTCAAATCTACTGAGCGGATCTGTGCCTGCAGCTGCCCGCGCTGGCGGCGGAGTTCTGTCAGTGTGCCACGCAGCAGGAAGTAGTGCTGCTGCAGATCATCCCGGCGTCTGACCAGTTCTCTGGCTGTTCGCTGCACGGAATCACCCATGCTCTCATCCCGTCACATCTATGGACCCATCCCCGTCTTCCGCCGCGCGGGCGGCACCATCCCAGGCCTCGCCCATCTCGATTATCAGTTCGCGCACCTCGGAGATCATGCCCGCATCCTTGTCCACGTTGGCCTGTACCAGCCGGCGGTACATGAAGGCGTAGAGGCCGCGCACATTCTGCGACAGTTCGTCCTCGCCCTCCGGGAAGGAGAAGCGGATTTCATTGACTATGTCCTGGCTTCGGATGAGGTGCTCGTTGGCCCCGGCAAACTCCCCCTCCTCTATGCACTTTTCCGCCAGGTTCATGAACTTCACCGCTCCCCGGTGCAGCATGCGCATGAGGTTCTTCGTTCCGGAGGTCTGTACCTGTGTTCCCCTGTACTGGTGGTAGGCGTGGCTTCTGTTCACGGCTATCTCCCTCCTGCAGTTTCAACCCCGTCTGTCGTAGGCGGTGGCCCGTTTCCGCACCTGCCGGTTCTTCTGATACGAGGCGGTCTTCATGCGCCGGCGGGAGGCCTCTGCCGCATCTTCTGCGACGCTCTTTACGTCGGACTGCAGCCTGCGGGTGACCTCGCGCTCCAGCCTGTGGATTTCCAGCAGACACTGCTGCATGTTCTCCAGCTGCGGATACTCCGTCAGCACGGGATCGGGGATGTCCTCCCGCTGGCGATCTATGGCGGAAGCCATGTCATCCCGCCGCTCTATCAACCGGGTGACCCGCGCAAAATCGGCGGAGGCACAGGCGGAGGCCAGCTCGCGGGTGAGCCTGCGGTACTCATCGTAAAGAAGATGCAGTGTGCGACAGCGCCTCACGTTTCATCACCCGCTCCCATCGCTAGTTTCCGCCCATTCCCGGCAGGGACTGAATCTGCCCGGACAGCCACTGCCCCTGCGACTGCATGTCGGACAGCGCCTGCTCCATCTGTATGAACTGGTTGGTGAGACTCGCCTCGCGCCGCTCCAGCCGGCGCTCCAGGGTCTCCATCCGTCCATCCACCGATTCGATCATCCGATCGTACATCTGCTCTCTCTGCGTGAGTATTCCATCGCCGCTGCGCAGGTAGGTGTGCAGGTGGTCGCCCAGGCGGCGGCTCAGGCCGTCGGCGCCCTGTTGGCTCTCCCTCCCGGCGAACAGGACCCGCACATCCTCCGGGTTTTCGCGCAGGGCGTCGGTGAATTCGTCCTCGTCCAGGGACATCTCGCCGTGCCGGTCGATGGATATTCCCACTTCGTGCAAAAAGTTCAACTGATGATCATCGGAGAATTCTGCCTCGCGCATGATCACATCGCGCAGGCTGCTGCTGATTCTCCTCAGGGTGCCATCACCCGCCAGGATCTCATCGCGGGCTCCCATTGCATCCATTTTTTCTGATATTTCATTGAATTTATCTACGAACCCCCGCACCTCTTCCAGTGCCCTGTCGGTATCGTGCGCTATCTCCACCGTCTCCGGTCCGTCCGTGACCCCGTGCAGGTCAAAGGTGACCCCGTCCATGACGTCGCTGATGCCGGTGTTGGTGTCGGAGGTGATGTCGAGGCCGTCGATGGTGAACTGGGCATCCTGCGGGGCGGAAAGCTCCCTCTTCGGGGTATCGCCGGTGAGGGTGATGGAGTCGTCGTCTTCCAGCTGTGCGGTGACGGTGCCGCTGCGCACCGCTCCCGAAAATTCGATAGCTTCACCATACAGCTCCCCTTCTGTGAGGTCATCAACCGCCTCCTCCAGCGCGTGATAGGAGGTGCCGTCGACACTGACGGCGGTGAATTCTCCGTCGGCGTTCTGCAGGGCGAAGTTGTAGATGTCGCCGTTGAGCTGCGCGCCGCCCTCGGGGGCGACCACCTGGTAATCCTCTCCCTCTTCTGTCGCTGTCAGTGCTCCGTATTCATCTCCCGCATCTGCAACCCCGGCCGAGGCGGAATCCAGCAGTCCCAGCTCATCCAGCTGATCATTTGCCTCTTCTATCTGCAGATCGATGAAGTTTTCCAACCCGGTATCCTGCGAGGTGAGAACCAGGTGGTGGTCTACCACCGAGGCCCGCACCCCCGCATCGGCGGCATTCACCGCATCGCGAATGTCGATGAGGTCGTCGCCCTCTTCTATCTGCACGAATTCTCCATTTATCTGCAGCTCTGCCTCGATTCCCAGCTCTTCATCTGATGAGCCCATGCGGTTGGAGGCGATACGATGATTGGTGGCGATCTCCTGCACCTCTATCTCGTAGTGCCCCTCCACGGCGTCGGTGTCGGCGCGGGCGCTGACCAGATCCTCGTTGGAGGAACTGACGGACCGGCTCCGAAAGGTGGAGTCGTCGCGCAGGGGACTGAGGGAAGAATCGAAAGAGGAGAGTCCGGCATTGATGTCCTCCCAGGCTCCCTTCTCCGCCTCTTTTTCCTCCCGCTGCCCCTCGAGCCGGCGCATCGGCTCCCGTTCGATCTCCATGAGCTTTTCCAGAATCTCCTGCGTCTCCAGCCCGGAAGCCAGGCCGTCGAAAGCCACGCCCGATACCATGCAATCACCTCACACTTTCTCGTCCACGATGAGTCCGACCAGCTCGTCGATGCGGGCCACCATGTTCAGCACTTCCTCCGGCGGTATCTCCCGCAGAATCTCCTCCGTCTCCGCGTCAATGACCTGGGTGTAGATCTGCTCGGTGTCCCGGTGGATGTCAAACCGCAGCCGCTTGTCGAAGGTGCGGAGTGTGTCGTTGAGAAGGTCTATGTGTTCCTCCAGGTGGTCCTCATTTATGTCCAGGTCCCGCTCCAGGCGCTGCTGTCTGCTGGCAAACTCCTCGCGGGAGAGCTTCTGTGCATCGCGCGGGGATGCGTGCTTCTCCGTCGCCCGCTCCGATGCGCGTGATGCCGAACTGCCGTCCACTCTCTCCACCCGCATGATCGTCACCTCTCTACTGCGGGCGGACCGGCATCACGCCCGGCCCGCCCGCTGAACAGAACCCCGTCTGCGTCATCATCCGAGCAGCTGCAGCACCGACTGCGGAGCCATGTTGGCCTGCGCCAGCATGGCGGTGCCGGCCTCAGTCAGTACCTGATCCTTGGTGAACTCGGTCATCTCCGCGGCCATGTCCACATCGCGGATCCTGGATTCGGCGGCGGTGAGGTTCTCGCTGGCCACCTCCAGGTTGGTGATGGTGTGATCCAGGCGGTTCTGGATGGCGCCCATCTCCGAGCGCTGCAGGGAGACCAGGTCTATGGCTTCATCGAGATCAGGAAGAGCTGAATTTGCCGCGGAGTGACTGGATACGTCGATGCCACCCTCTCCAGTAACCTCCAGCTCCTCGCCTGGGGTTGTGAATGCATTATCCTCGTCCACAGTGAAAAGCTCTTCGCCTCCCATGGTTTCCCAGGCTTCGCCATCCTCGGAATAGGCGACGAGTTCATCCTGCGAGTTGACAAGACCATGGTGCTCGTCGCCAACCAGGTTATGGTCCCCATCAACGACGGTATAGGTGCCGGATGCCAGATCTGCGTCCTGGAACTCGATGTTATGGTCGCCCGTTGCGGTCAGGTCATCTCCGTCCAGTTCAGCAAACTCCACCTCGCTGCCGACGGCAAGTTCATCGCCGAAGTCGAATGCGTCAAAAGCAGTGTCGGTGCCACTATCGTCCCAATGCGCAACTTCTGTATCACTGTCCAAATCATCTTCGCCCGTAGCATCAGCAAGAGCCTGAAACTCGACACCGTCGTCGCTAACTGCGACTATATTGCCATCCCCATCTTCCAGACCGTAATTTGCGTCTATACCGTCACCAAAGCCTTCAACACTGGTTTCACCGACATTCTCTATTGTCTCGTCAAATTCAACCACATCAAATGCCTGATCCGCCTCCACATCCCAGGCCACCTTTGCACTATCATCGTCCCAGTCGCCGTGGCTGACCGTAGCATCAACCTCAATCTCTATTCCCTCGGAGGCTGCGATTCCGAGAGTCTCGGCCCGCATGTCACCAATCTCGATGTCCATATTCTGTCCTTCGTTTGCACCTATGTGCAAAGTCCCGGTAAATGTACCGTCGAGCAGCTCGGCCGTGTTGAATTCCGTCGTCCTGCCGATACGGCTGATCTCTGTCGCCAGCTGATCGATGTCCTGCTGGATGGCAGAACGATCATCCTCTGTCAGGGTATCGTTGGCCGCCTGGTTGGCCAGCTCCCGCATCTCCTGCAGGATGGCGTGCGTCTCATTCAGCGCACCCTCCGCCGTCTGGATCAGGGAAATGCCATCCTGGGCGTTCCGCACCGCCTGGTCCAGCCCCCGTACCTGTCCGCGCATCTTCTCCGATATGGCCAGTCCCGCCGCATCGTCCGAAGCCCGGTTGATGCGAAAGCCCGAGGACAGTCGCTCCATCGACTGCGACATCGAACGGTTGGTCTGATTCAGGTTGCGGTAGGCATTCAATGAGTCGATATTTGTCTGAATCCTCATCACAACATCCTCCTCCTTGTGGGTGATGTTCCCGGAGCCCTCTCCCGCCGCGGTATCTCGATCCGAACTGGGGCTGCCGGTTCCGTCGGCGGGCCCTGCCGGCTCCGCTTTCTGCCTTCACCAGTATTATCGGAAAACGCCCCGCAAACTTTAGCTCCCCGCCCGAGATCTCCCCAGTACCTCCCATTCTGACCGCATTGACCCCGGGGGCAGAATGGCTTAAACTACTTCTGACCGACTGGTCAGTTTCATACCATCATACAGATAAACGCCGGAGGGGTGGAAAATTGCATCATGCGCAAACGGCCCTGGCTCACAGCTTTTTTAATCCTTACAGTCATAATCGCAGGGGGATGGATGTACCTGCGCACGCAGGCCGCCCGGCACGCCGCGGTGGAGCAGTACGTGACCGAGACCGTGACGAAGGGCGAGGTGATCTCCACGGTCTCCGACTCCGGACACCTGCAGCCGCACCGGCGCCGCGAGGTGACCGCCACTGCCGCCGGCGAGCTGGCCGCCGTACATGTCTCCGTCGGAGACAGCGTAGGCACAGGCGACATCCTGGTGGAGATGGACGACGAGGACCTGCAGCTGCGGGCGGAGAGGAGCCGCCTGGATCTGCAGTCGGCCCGCCTCAGTCTGCGCGAGCTGCTGGGTCTGTCTCCGGATGATCCGCTGCCGGATGATCTCATGGCCGCCACCTCCGTCGCAGTCCCGGCCTCCGGCCGCCTGCGCTCGGTGGCCGTGCAGGAGGGCGACCGCATAGGCCCGGACACTCCCCTGGGCGAGATCGTGCGCGACGACGTCGCCCACCTGGAAGTGGGCGTCACCCCGCGCGAGGTGGAATACATCTCCCCCGGCGACGCGGTCACCCTGTACCTGCACGACTTCGCCGGGTCACTCCCCGGCCAGGTGGTAGATGTAGATGAAGAGGCCACTCCGGCCGACCGCGTGGCCCTGCACACCGTGGAGATAACTGCAGAAAATCCCCGCGGCCTGATCTCCCCCGGGCAGACCGCCGACGTGCACTTCCCCGCCCGCGGCTTCACCCGTGAGGGAGAAGTGGTGGAGCTGCCCGTCACCCGCGTCTACTCAGAAGTGGGCGGAACCGTGGAGCAGCTCATGGTGCGCGCGGGACAGAAAGTGCACGAGGACGACCCCTTCCTGGTTCTGTCCTCTCCCTCGCATTCGGTGGCCATCAACCAGCAGCTGCTGCGCATTCGGCAGGCGGAGCTGGCCATAGCCGCCGAGGAGCGGGCGCTGCGCGACCTGACCATTGTCTCCCCGGTGGCTGGAACTGTGACGGAAGTGGAGTGCGAAGCAGGGGACCACGTCAGCCCGGGAGCCCACCTGCTGACCGTGTCCGACTCCGATCCCTACCACCTGGAAATCGAAGTGGACGAGCTGGATATTGCGGCCGTACAGGTGGGACAGGAGGCCCGCATAAAGGTGGACGCCCTGCCGCGCGCAGAGATCCACGGTGAGGTGGCGTCCGTCTCCCGCACCGCCACCATCGCCGACGGCGTAGCGGTGTACTCCGTCACCATCACCGTCCCCCCTACGGATGGGCTGCGGGACGGCATGTCGGCCACCGCCGAGATCGAGGTCGGGCGGGTGGCCGACGCAGTGGTGGTGCCGGCCGAAGCCGTGGTGACCGCCGACGGAATCAGCACCGTGCGGGTACGCACCGACGGGGATGTGCAGGTGCGCGAGGTGGAAATCGGCCTCTCCGACGGCACCCACACCGAGATCATCTCCGGCGTGCAGGTCGGAGAGGAAGTGGTCCTGGCCTCGGTGCGGCCGCCCATGACCCCGCCCTTCATGGGACCGGGACCCGGCGGGGGCGGGTGATCCGCCGTGACCGCACCGGTGGTACAGATCATCGACGTACACCGCATCTATGACACCGGGGCAGTGCAGGTGCACGCCCTGCGCAGGGTGAGCTTCGATATCGAGGCGGGCGAGATGGTGGCCATCATGGGACCGTCGGGATCCGGCAAGTCCACCCTGATGCACACCCTGGGCTGCCTGGACCGCCCCACCCGCGGCAGCTACCTGCTGGCGGGCGAGGACGTGGCCGGCCGCAGCGACGACGAGCTGGCCCAGCTCAGAAACCGCTACCTGGGGTTCGTCTTTCAGGAATTCAATCTCCTCCCCTCCATGCACGCCCTGGACAACGTCATCCTGCCCCTCACCTACCGCCCCATGGCCGCACGGGAGCGCCGGGAGCGGGCCGAGAGAGCCCTGCAGCAGGTGGGACTGGCGGATCGGATGCACCACCGCCCCAACCAGCTGTCCGGCGGACAGAAGCAGCGCGCCGCCGTGGCCAGAAGCCTGGCCACCGATCCCTCCCTGCTGCTGGCGGATGAACCCACCGGCAACCTGGACACCCGGGCGCAGGAGGACCTCATGCGCCTTCTCACCGCGCTCAACCGGGACGGCATGACCGTGGTGATCGTGACGCACGAAGAGGACGTGGCCGCCCACTGCCGGCGGGTGATCCGCCTCCTGGACGGAGAGATCGTCTCCGATGAGCCGGCCCGGGTGGGGGCGAAACCATGATACTGCGCGAGGGCCTGCGGGCCGCATGGATGGGAATCACCGGCAACACGCTCCGCTCCGCACTGACCACCCTGGGCATCATCATTGGCGTGGCCGCCGTCATCACCCTCATCGGGGTGGGGCAGGGCGCCCACCTGGACATAACCCGGGAGATAGACCGGCTGGGCACCAACGCCATCCTCATTGCCCCGCGCGGCGGCTACAGCTTCACCGCCAGCGATGCGGATGAGATCGTCCGGCGCGTCCCCACCGTGCAGGCGGCCTCTCCCCTGCTCAGCACCGTCACCACCCTGCGGTGGGGCACGGAGACGCACCGGGCCAATGTGGAGGGCGTGGGGGGCAGTTACGCCGATATCCTCGCGCTGCAGATGCAGGAGGGACGGCTGTTCGATGCCGAGGACGTCCGCTTTCGCCACCGGGTGGCGGTCATCGGCACCACGGTGGCAGAGGAGCTCTTCGGGGGGCGCTCGCCCCTGGGGGAGGGGATCACCATTGAAGGACACTCCTACACGGTCATCGGCATACTGCGCGCGCAGGGGGCAACCATGGGCCAGGATCTCGACAATGTGATGCTCGCCCCCATAACCGCCCTGCAGCGCACCCTGCGCACCGACCGCATCAATATGCTGTACGCGCAGGGCACCGGAGCAGACACCATCGACCTGGCCACCGCCCACATCGAACGTATCTTCGAGGTGTTGGCCGGGCGCGAGGACGCGGTCATGGTCACCAGCCAGAGTCAGATCCTGGAGATCGTGGACGCCATCACCGGCACCCTCACCATCATGCTGGGGGCCATAGCCGGCATATCGCTGGTGGTGGGGGGTATCGGTATCATGAACATCATGCTGGTCTCGGTCAAGGAGAGAACCCGGGAGATAGGCATCAGAAAGGCGGTCGGCGCACGTCGGCGCGACATACTCCTGCAGTTTCTCATCGAATCGGTGGCCCTGAGCCTGGGCGGTGGATTCCTGGGGATACTGTGCGGCTGGGGCCTGACGGCCATAATCCGCTTCTTCGGCCTCACCGCCGTCATCACCCCGAGCAGCGTCATCCTGGCCTGCGGCTTCTCGGCGGCGGTGGGACTGGCGTCCGGCGTGTATCCGGCCGTGCAGGCGGCCCGCCTGGACCCCATCCAGTCCCTGCGCTACGAATGAGCCCGGGATGGCCCGGGCCGAGGTACTTCACCCCCGACTGACGGACATTCACAGAATCCGAGTCAAACTGCCGGGTCACCGCAGGTGATCCAGAAGAGTCTGCGGCAGTATCCTGGCGCCGGTGGCCAGAGAGGTGTGATAGGCGCGCTCCGCGGTGGCCAGATGCATGACCACCTCGGCTATATCCGCATCCCGCGTCTCGGACAGTACCCGCTGCACCGACTCATCCAGCTCTTCCAGCCGGTTTTCGTTCAGCTCCAGACGGTTCATGCGGCCGCCCATGCGCGACCGGGCGGATAAAATTTCGTCCTTCGCATCATCGATGTCGGACAGATACTCCCCGATCTCATTCTCCTCCGGATCCTCCAGGGCCTTGCGCAGCAGCAGGCAGGTCTCGATGATGTCATCGAAGGCTTCTGCACCGGACACATTGATATCCAGCTCCACCCCCGGTCCGACCTCCACGGTCATCGTCCCCTCATCACCGCGGAACATCCCGCCGCCATCATCCAGATTCGCGAGCCGATCCCCCAGATCTTCCGGATCATCCGCCTCGTCCAGCTCCTTCCACAGCTCATCTATATCGTAGGGAGCCTCATCCGTCTGGTGCCCGGAGAACAGGTAGCGGCCGGAGTGGCGGCTGTTTCCCAGCGAGACCAGGTGCTCGGTGAGAGCATCCACCTCCTCGCGGATCCCCTCGTAGGACTGCTCGGACAGCGAACCCGATGCCGCCTGCACGGTCAGCTCCCGCACGCGGCCCACGGTGTCGGTGCTCTCATTCAGCGCGGACTCCGTGGCGGCCAGCCAGTCGTGCGCCCGGTCGGAGTTGGATTTGAACTGGTCCAGTTCCGAGAGCGTGCTGGTCAGCTGCATGGTGGAAGAGGTACCCCCGGGATCATCCGAGGGGCGGTTGATATCATAGCCGGAGCTCAGCTTCTCCTGCAAATGCGATAGCCGTCCCCTGTTGCCCATCACATCATTCAGAACCGTTCTGGTCATGGCGTTTTCCGTTACCCGCATATCATCTCACCAGCCCGTTCACTACAGTATCGAGCATCTCATCCCACACCCGCACCAGCCGCGCCGAGGCGTTGAAGGCATTCTGCGACTGAATCAGGTGGGTCATCTCTTCATCTATGGACACTCCCGTATCTGCGTCCCGGCTGTTTTTCAGCTGCGTCAGCATGCTGTGGTTGTTCCCGTGCTGCTGCTCCGCCTGCTCCGCCCGGATGCCCAGATCGGCAACCACCGAACGCAGAAACTCGCCGGGGGCCTCATTATCGGTCTCGTCCCGGTACTGCAGCTCGATATTGATGTCTTCTTCTTTCAGGTTGGCCAGGGCCCGCGCATTGCTCCCGTCCCCGGGTACACCGTCCGCATCACTCGCTGCGGCCAGCAGGCGGGGATCGTCCCGCACCACCTCATCGACAGTCAGAACGCCGCTCTGTGCGTCCTCCCCATTAAAGAAGAAGTCATCCCCCTCGTCGCCGTCCAGATCAAAACCCTCGCCGTGCTGCTCATTCACCGCCTCGCGGATGCCGTCCGCCAGACTCCGCAGATCCTCCAGCATGCGCGGCACATCCTCGTTGCGCATCTGCGTGAGGCTGCCCAGCTCTCCCGTGGAGGGGGGATCTTCCCACTGTACCGCGTGTCCCTCTTCATGCTTCCACTGGAAACCTATTTCCTCATCCGGAAAGTCTTTTATTTCCCCGTCTTCATTCTCCGGCGGTGCAACTTCCATCTCCATCCTTCGTCCGGTGTAAGAATCGAGAATCGGCGTGCCATCCGCCATCAGGCGCACCCCACCGTCCTCCGAATCGGAGACGTGAAGATCTATCAGCCCGCTCAGCTCCTCCACCAGCCGGTCCCGCTGATCGAGCAGATCATTGGCCGTCGTCCCCGAACCCTCCAGGGTGCGGATGCGATCGGTGACATCCTCCAGCTCATCCAGGATGCCGTTCACCCGCTCCACCCGTGATTCGGCCGTCTGATCCAGGTTGTCCAGCATGTTCTCCATCTGGCGGTCAGCCGCCGAGAAGGCATCGCCCATCTCCTCCGCCCGCTCTATGACCGAGGTGCGGGCGGACATGCTGTCCGGTTCGGAGGACAGCTCCTGCCAGGAGTTCCAGAAACGATCCATGACTGCGCTTATGCCGGAATCTCCCGGCTCGGCCAGGATGTCCTCAATCTCCGAGAGCTTCTGCTTGCGGCTCTCCCAGTATTCCGCCTCCCCGCTTCTGCGGTAGATCTCGCGGTCCAGATACCGGTTGGTGCGACGGGTGATGTCGGTGACCTCGACTCCCGTCCCCATCTCCATCCGGTTCGACCCACCCACGGAAAAGGGTGAAGTGGGCCGCAGAACCGCGTCCTGTTTGCTGTAGCCCTCGGTGTGCGCGTTGGAGAGGTTGTGACCGATGACGTCGACATCGGTGCGATGGCTACTCATCGCCCTCCTGGCCATCTCCAGACCGAAAAAACTGCTGCGCAAGATCCTCCCCCACCTTTCGTCAGTACCGCCTGTCCATCATCAGGGCACCGGCGCCCCCGTCGCGGCGACCGCCGTCCCCGTACACTCCCCGGCCATCTGCCAGATTGCGGATCTCGTTGATGGAGTAGCTGATGAACTGCAGCGCCTGCTGCACCAGCTCGCGGTTCTCCTCATTCAACCGCCTGGCCTCATCCGTCAACTGCACCACCCGCTCCCGCAATCGGGTCAACCTGCTGCGATACTCACCCGGAACTCCCGGCAGCTCTTCCAGCTCCTGCAGGGTGGGATCGTCTTCCGCCGGCAGGCCCAGGCGGTCCACCAGCTCGCTCTGCACCTGACGCCGCCGTTCTTCCGCCCCCGCCACCTGCAGGATCACCTCCTGCTGACTCCGCAGCAGCGACTCCAGTTCCGGCAGATCATTATCCTTGAGCGCTTCCCGCTGCTGCCGGAGCAGGTCGCAGATGGTATCGTAAGCCCCGGCGTGATCATCCAGTATCCCGCACAGCCTGCCGTAAAGTTCCGGCGTGCTCGTCTCCTTTACCTCACTGTCCGTCACGACACGCCTCCCTACTCCGCGCCCTCATTGAACAGCCGGTTCACCGCGGCGCGGCTGATTATCTTCTCCGCCACGTCTTCGGCTGCAACATCGTATGTCCCGTCCTCAATCTCGGCCTTAATCTCATCCACCCTGTCCTGCCGCACCGGCGGCATGTTGCTCAGCGCCTGCCGCGCCTGCATGACCTCCTTGGCCCTGGAAGACAGAGTCAGGTCATCGGTGCGGGCTGCCTTCGCCGGCTGACCACTGCTTTCCCGCGCGGCCTGGATCTCCTCGCTGCGGTTCAGCGCGGCAGTCCGCGTCTCACTGCCCTGCAGTGCGGCCATCAGCTGTTTGGACGAAATCATCATGATCGAACGCCTCCTCATCCCCCGTGTCCAACACCGGGCACCCCTTCACTCCCTATATCGGTATGTCGTCCCGAAATCATTAGCTGCGTCGCTCCCTGTATGCATCCATTACTCCGCATTATCACCTGTGACATCGACTATCGCGCAATTGACTGCCCATTATCAGTCGCTATCGCCGGTAAAGACGAAAATTGAACCGGTTATGTTTCGTCCCGAGGGGAAGGCCCCCCGGGCGGCGTCCGGATCTACCCCGCGCCGCGGGGGCCGCGACTGATACGGGGAGTCCTGTTCGTTCGCGCAGCCGCCGCGCGGCCCGCGCTGCATCCCCTCCCCGCACATATATATCGTCAACCAGAAGTAAACGTTTAACCCCGTGCGGCAGCGGTTGCTCCCGTCCCCGCGCTACCATCCCGGCCAGAAAAGACGGGGACGTCTCCTCACCCGGGAGCGTGCGGCGCAGGGGCCGGTCCAGTTCCCCGGCCACAGCGGCCGCCAGGACCTCATTCCGCCCGGAGCCGCCCGAAAAATCGGGTGCCGGCAGAATGGTCGTCGCCCGCAGGGGGTGCGGGCTGCGGGCCAGGCTCTCCGCCAGCAGACTCCCCAGCAGTCCGGTCATCCCGTCCGCGCCGCCCCGGTGGCGGCGCACCGCCCGCCGCAGCACCCCCCGGTCCTCTCCCAGATAGTGCAGATAGCCGCCGGGCGGTGCACCCGGACAGTCGTGCTCCAGCGGTCGTCTTCCGACCGGCTGGGGAACCGCACCGCCGCACACCGGACAGACATCCGGTCTACACTGCAGCAGCCGCCGGCATCCAGCACACAATCCGGGCACGGAACCGGCAGAGTCGGCTCCCTTTCTGTCACACACTGCACACCTGTCAGAGGGAGGGTAAATGAAATCGGCCAGCGCCGCCCCCGCCCAGGCCAGGCGGGTTCTCCAGCGTTCATCTATCACGCATCCACTTCCCATCGCTGCCGGATCGTTTGACCTCACCAGCTGCCACGGTCGTCACCCACTGCGCCACATCCTCCCAGTCCGCAGCAGAGCGGACCCACAGGGTCAGAAGCGGCCCCCCGTCTCGCGCCCGGAGCAGCCGCAGCAGCTCATCTCCCGGTGCTGCGCCGCCCCGGACAGACACCAGACCCGGGCAGGTCCGCGCCAGGCGCGCAGCTATACGTGGACTCTCATCCGCAGACCCGACATCCAGCAGCACCAGGCAAACGCGGCGGCCGCCCGCTCCCTCAGACAGGATCGCCAGCAGCCTCCGCACCATGTACTCCAGCCGGCATTCCTGGTCGCGGCAGAGGATGCATACCGTCAGAATGCCCGGCGGCGGGGAGGACCCGCGCCGCCGGGTTGATATTATGAGGACGCCCATGAGCAGAAAACTCAGCGCCGCCACCAGCTGCCAGACCGCTGCCACCGGATCGGTCACCGCGGACCACCCCCGCGCTTCACTCTATGTGCGGGGGAGGCCTCCTGTGCCCGGTATCACTCCGCATCTCCCTGCTCCCAGCGCACCGCCGCGGCGGCCTCCTTGGACCACTCGAAACCGGGGTCGGATACGCCCCCGCCGAACTGGGCCGCATCGCGCAGCTCCGCCGCCCGGTCGGTCTCCTCCCACGGGGCGTCGATATCGGTGCGGCCGAAGTGGCCATATGCGGCTGTGGCCTCAAAAATGGGGCGACGCAGGCGCAGATCGCGGATTATGGCGGCCGGCCGGAAGTCAAACAGCTCCCGCACCAGTTTGCCGATCATCTCCTCATCCACGTGCGCCGTGCCGTAGGTCTCCACCCGCACGGAGAGGGGCTGGGCAATGCCGATGGCGTAGGCGATCTCGATCTCGCACTCCTCGGCGAGACCGGCGGCCACCACGTTTTTCGCCGCGTAGCGCGCGGCATAGGATCCGGAACGATCAACCTTGGTGGGATCCTTGCCCGAGAAGCAGCCGCCCCCATGGTGTCCCCGGCCGCCGTAGGTATCGACGATGATCTTGCGGCCGGTCACTCCGGCATCCGCCTGCGGGCCACCCATGGCGAAGCGTCCGGTGGGGTTGATGTAAAATTCGGTATCGTCGTCGATGAACTCGGGCGGGACCACCGGGTAGATGATCTTCTCCCGGATGTCCTCCCGCAGCCGATCCATGTCCACATCGGGCCGGTGCTGGGCCGCGATGACCACATTGCGCACCCGCTCCGCCATGCCCTCCGCATCGTGCCGCACCGTACACTGCGTCTTGCCGTCCGGGCGGAGGTAGGGGATGATCCCGTTCCTCCGGCAGTACGCCAGACGGCGGGCCAGCCGGTGCGCCAGCGCGATGGGAAACGGCATCAGCTCCGGGGTCTCGCGGCAGGCATAACCGTACACTATGCCCTGGTCCCCGGCCCCAATGCTCTCCAGGTACTCCTCATCGTTTTCGTCGATATCATCGGGCACCACTCCCTGGGCGATGTCCGGCGACTGCTCGTCGAGCGCCGTCAGCACCGCACAGGTCTGCCCATCGAACCCGTACTTGGCCCGGGTGTAGCCGATGTTTTTGATTGTGGTTCGCGCCACCCGGCCGAAGTCTATGCTGCTGTCGGCCGAGATCTCGCCCGTCACCATGACCAGACCGGTGGTGACCAGAGTCTCGCAGGCCACCCGTGCCAGGGGATCCCGACGCAGAATGGCATCCAGCATGGCGTCGGAAATCTGATCTGCCACCTTGTCCGGGTGTCCCTCGGTAACCGACTCGGAGGTGAAATCTCTCTGTGCTCTAAGTGCCGACATCTTCCCCTCAGCTCCTCTCTGGCAAACCTCAGCGGCAGTGATATCCTCTCTGATTCAACGCCTGCTTCCGATTATATCCAGTTGTGGGCCCGCCGACAAGCATATGTCCCACCGTATCAATCCCGCAGCCGCCCCATCAGCACGATATCCGCCAGCCGTCCGTCCCGCACCGCGGCGCGCCGCATGCATCCCTCCCGCTGAAAACCGGCGCGTTCGTACATGCGGATGGCCACCGCGTTGTCTGCGTAAACCTCCAGCTGCAGCCGGTGCAGCCCCAGCCAGGAATCGGCCAGGTCCACTATGGCCTCCAGCAGGGCGGAGCCGATGCCCCGCCCGTGATAGTCATCGTGCACGGCCATCCCCAGCGACCCACAGTGGGCGCGTCGATCGGAGCCCGCGCTCAGCTGTATCATGCCGACGGCTGCACCCTCCACCTCGGCGACCAGCAGGTGCACCCCGGATTTTTCCAGCCATTTCTGCATCTGCTGCTCGAACCGCTCAAAGCTGATGCTGGGCAGCCCCAGGGTGTCGCGGGCCGCTTCTGGGGCGATGCGCACCCGGTGCAGATCCCCGGCATCCGACATGCGGGCCGGCCTGATCCTCACTCCGTCATATTCTTCCACCACAGTTTCTCACTCCTCCGGTATGTGTCCACTGACCACCCGCCCACCGACGACGGTGGCGACCACCTCCAGCTCCTCATCCACCAGCAGCAGGTCGGCGCGGCGGCCGGCCGCAATCTGTCCGGCATTTCTGCCCAACACTCCACCTGGCACCCGGCTCAGGGCATCCACTGCCCGCTCCAGAGTCCACCCCAGATCATCCACCGCCCAGTGTAAAACGTCTATCGGGGTCGCCGCGGTGCCCGCCAGGGCCCCGTCGGGGGTGCGCACAGCACCTCCGGACATCTGCACCGGGCATCCACCCAGGGAGTATTCCCCCTCCCCGCAGCCGGCGGCAGCAGTGGCATCGGTGATCAGGCACAGCTCCCGCCGACCCTTCATCCGGGCGGCCAGGCGCACCATCTCCGGGTGCACGTGCAGCCCGTCGCCTATCAACTCGCAGGTTACCCCGGAGCGCAGCAGGGCCGCGGCAATTGGGCCCGGATGGCGGTGGTGCATGGGCCGCATCCCGTTGAACAGGTGAGCAACGTGCCCCGCCCCCCGGCCGAAGGCGCGGTTCATCTCCCACAGACCCGCCCCCGTGTGCCCGCAGGCCACGATCCGGCCCGGCGCGGACAGCTGCTCAACCACCTCCATCGCCCCGGGCAGCCCGGGAGCCAGCGTTACCATGCACAGGGCGTCGCCCCCCACTTTCAGCCAGCGCTGCACCTCATCCGGGTCGGGGCTGCGCAGGTGCTCAGTCCGGTGCGCCCCCCGGTACTCCTCATCCAGATAGGGTCCCTCCAGGTGAACCCCCGGCAGATCGGCGCCCGGGAGACGTTTTGGTCGGTTCGCCGCGCGGTGCAAAAAGAGTTCGGTGGCCTCGGGCCCGGCCGACATCAGCGCCGGCACCATCGCCGCTGCCCCGCCCCGGGCCGCGTGCGCGCTGAGCTCGCACCACAGATCGGCAGCCTCCCCCGGGGTGGCCTCTAGCAAATCGGCCGCGTCCACGCCCCCGCCGCCGTGGGCGTGCAGATCCACCAGGGCCGGGAGCAGCGTGTATCCAGTGGGAACGATGCGCACATCCGGTGCCGCCTGCAGGCCGCTCTGGACCCCGGTCAGGTTCTCGTCCTCCCAGCGTACCGTGGCGCGCCGCACCTCCCCTTCCGGAGTGAGGATGCGCGCGCACAGCGCCTGTAGTCCGGCCTCAATCATCATCCCTCTCATCTCCTGCGAGCAGCGAGAACGACATGCTGCCCTGTACGGCAGTCTCATCATCCACGGATGCCCGGGCCGTCACCCGTACGAAGGGCCCGCGCTGCCGTTCCTTTTCGATGCGCAGGTCCAGGCGCTCACCCGGCTGCACCAGCCGGCGGAACTTGATGCCGTCCAGACCGGTGAAGACTCCCAGGTCCGCCTCCTGCCCCTCCTCGGCCAGAAAGCACACCGCAGCCAGCTGGGCCAGGGCCTCGACCATGATCACCCCGGGCAAAATGGGCTCTCCCGGGAAGTGCCCGGGGAAAAACCACTCGTTGGCGGTGACCATCTTGTATCCCTCGGCCCACTCACCCGCTTCCATTTCCGTGACCGCATCGATGAACAAAAAGGGATAGCGATGCGGTATGTGCTCCTTGAGTTGTTCCGAGGTCATCATCACGTCGGCCATAAAAAACACCTCCGGGGACTTATTCGTCCCCGGAGGGTCGTTTTCCTTGAGTCAATCCCGCACAGCTCAGCGACGCAGGTCGGTGGCTCCCTCCAGCATCTGATCCGCCGTCTGCAGTGTACGGGCATTGAGCTGGAAGGCGCGCTGCGCCAGGATCATCTCCATCATCTCGGTGCTGAGATCCACATTCGACCCCTCCAAATACCCGGAACGAATGCTTCCCGCCCCGTCCGCACCGGGAGTGGCCATATCCGGATCCAGTGGGGCGCCGTCCTCGCCCACCATATCGTAGGTGCCGTCCCCCAATGGGTCCAGTTTCGCGCCCTCCGGCGGCACCGCCAGTTCAATTGTCGCCACTGTCTCGGCTGCATCATCCTCCCCGTCGCTAACCACAACGCTGATCTCGCCCCCGGAAGACACACTGATGCGCTCCTCTGCCTCCTCCGGCACCTGGATCGGTTCACCGTCTGCATCCAAGAGATAGAGGCCGCCCGGATGTACCAGGTGGGACTCATCGTCCAGCCGGAAGGCTCCCAGCCGGGTGTATACTGGATCCTCCCCGGCCCGGTCGCCCAGGACGAAATATCCCTCGCCCTGCACGGCCAGGTCCTCGGGCACCGCGGTCTGCCGCAGCGGACCGTCGGCATCATCCAGTTGTACCGGCCGCGACCGCACCCCGTGACCCCGCGCCAGCACGCTGGGATCAACTTCCACCGAGCCCGTCGCCACCGGCTGCAGCGCGGTGGCGGGATTGTGCTCGATCTCCTGCGCGTGCGTCAGCTCACGGAAACTCAGGTCGTGTCGACGAAAGCCATCACTGCTTATGTTCGCGATATTATGTCCCGTGGCATCCATCCGGTCGGAACCCGCCTTCAGGCCCACGGATGATGTCCACATCGAACCGTACATTGCTGACCTCCTCACATACCATCAGACAGTCGGACCGCCTCGTCCAGAGTACCCTCCTGCACCTGCAGGGCAGTCCGGTTGGCGGCGTAGCTCCTCTGGGCGGTCATCAGCAGGGTCAGCTCCCTCACCATATCCACATTGGACGACTCCAGATGACCCTGATGTACCGCAGTATCTCCCGGCGGCACGGCAGCCGCCGCCACATCCTCCTCGGCGACCGGCATCAGACCGCTCTCCAGGATCTCAGCGTCCTGCACATCGGGGTCGGCTATCTCCAGCTGGGCCAGCACCTCATCATCCCGCCGCACCACCCCGTCCTCACTCACCTGAAACGGCTCACTGCCCACCTGCACGTAACCCACATCCGAGCGCAGGCGGAGTCCCTCGGGTGTGGCCAGATAACCCCCTTCATCCACCCGGAAGTTACCGTCCCGGGTCAGAAGCGGTCCGTCCTCGCCCTGCAGGACGAAATAGCCCGGCCCGTCCAGGGCCAGATCCTCTGCCTCTGCAGTTTCCCGGATATCCCCCGGGCGGTCGGATGTATGCAGTCCGGCCACACGCGACCCCAGATTGATGGACCCCAGGGGACCGGCAGCGGGCATGGGGTTGCCGCCCCCGCAGGAGCGGCCGATCAACATGGCCCCAAACGGGGCGTGCACGGTCTGCTGGGAACGGTGGCCGTCGGTTTCGGCATTGGCGATGTTATTTCCCACTGTGCGCTGACTCCGGGCGCCGGCCATCATCCCGGAAGCAGACGCATAAACTCCACGCAACACGTCGCATTCACCTCCCGTCGATGCATCCGGACGAGGGCGACAAGGGTAGTTTTTCTCCGAAGGGGTACCCAGCGCGGAGCTGCTGGAGAGGGGCAATCGACGGTGATGTCCCGGCAGCCAGACATTCCACGGGGGAATCACGGCTTTGCGCCCCCACCTCGCGATGGGTTTGCCCTTGTCGGGTTTCTCACTCCGCAGGCATCATATGAACTTCTCTAAGTATATCGGTTTCTCGGTCATTCAGGAAACTCCTGCATGACGCTCGGCATATTTTTTGCGGGTGGCCTCACCGCCGCGGATGTGCCGTTCCGCCTTGTTGTGATCCAGAATACGGCGCACTCGCCCGGCCAGGCGGGCGTCGATCTGGGGGAGTCTCTCGCTGACGTCCTTGTGTACTGTGCTCTTGCTAACGGCGAACTTGCGGGCCGCATCCCGCACCGTGCAACCTGTGTCGGCGATGTAGGTGCTCACGTCCAGGACCCGCCGCCAGATGTATCCTCTCACCTGATTCCCTCCCTACCTGAGCCCGGCAGTACATCTATATGCAACGGGACAGCAAACATACCCGTCCAGCCGACGACTCTGACGCTGCGGGAAACCGGCCGCATCAGCGGATCAACCTCGCCCGGTCGCCTTCCGGCTCAACCCGGATCTCCACTGGCTCGCCCCCGGCATCCCGCACTTCCCAGTGCAGATGGGGTCCGACGGCCACCTCGCGGGGCGGGGCGGGACCCACTTCGCCCAGGGTCTCCCCCCGCTGCACGGCCCCCCCGGGGGCCACCGCGGCTACGGCCAGGGCCGAGTGGATGAACTGAAGTCCCCCTGCGGCGACTGTGACCGAGGTACCCATATCTGGCTCGTCCCGCACCTCCAGCACCTCTCCCGCCACGGGAGCGCACACCACACTCCCCTCCTCTGCCTCGATGTCGATGCCGGGGTGAAAGATCCACTCGTCCAGGGTGGGGCATTCGGTCCAGCCAAAGGGTACTGCCACCTCCCCGCACACCGGCAGCGGGACTTTCTCCACAACCCCGTACTCGGCGGGCGGCGGGTCCGCCTTGCTTCTGTCCTGAGCATCATCCGTCTGCTTCCCGGGGGACGCCTCATCGCCGGCCGGGGTCTTTTGCTCCGCCGGGGAATGATCCTCCCGCCCCTCGTCTGGCGGGGGCATTGGCCGGGGTGGCCGATTAACTCCGGAGTCGACCGGCTCGGTCTGCGGCGCGGCGGGAGGCTCAGCGGGCGGGGACGGAGAAACGTGGTCTATCAGAGTGACGCCATCACCGGGCGGCCAGAGGTGATCTCCCAGCCCGGCGGCGATGAGGCCACCCAGATGACTGGCAGCCGCGCCCCCTCCGGCCGGAGCCCTGCCCCCGTGGATGAAGGCAGATCCCCCACCGGTGGGCGGCGAGATCTCTCCTCCGGGGGCGCTGAGCGCCCATTCGTAGAACACCTGCCCCGACGCCGCGTCATCCGCTCCGTCCGGCACCCGCGGAACGCTGCGCGAGGTTAAGACGACCAGCAGCAGTACGGTGAGTCCAATGGCACAACATATCAACTGAAACTTCTGTGCAGGTGTAACTCTGCGTCGATACAAGGTCTCCACTCCCTTCTCGCCTAGTATTGCCGGAGTGGCCGTCGACAATACCGGAGAGAGCGATCACTCAGCGACCGCATCCAGCTCCTGCAGGGAGTGCAGCTCGGTATCCGGATAGTAGTGTGTGATTATCTCGCGGTGGGAGTATCCTCGCTGCGCCATGCCATCCGCCCCGTACTGCGACATGCCCACGCCGTGGCCGAAGCCGCGCACAGAGAATGTCACCCCGTCCCCGTGCTCCTCGACCTCCCACCAGGTGGAGGGAAGGTCCAGCAGCTCGCGCAGTCTGCGGGCGCAGAACTCCTCCCCGCCGATTATGGCCCGCACCACCCGGCCAGTTTTGCTTCGCTCGGCGACGCGCACCGCCCGACCGTCGGGGTCCGCCCCCTGCGCCCGCAGGGTCTCCTCCTCCACCCCGGTCAGCCCCGCCAGTTCACCCCAGGTGAGCCGGCGGGCAGTGAGCTTGTGGGGAGAGTGCTCCTCGTACGGGGATTGCACACTCACCAGGTAGGGATGTTCACCTCCCCACACCGAGATGGCATCCTCCGTTCTTCCGCCCGAGGTGGAATGATATACCGCCTCAATGAGGGAACCGTCGTGCGTCACCACCAGTCCCTCCGTGGCCGCCACTGCCTCCTCAATGCGGCGGCGATGCGTCCAGTAGGATAGCCAGCCCCAGCGATCCCTCATCTGTTCCGAGTTCATCCAGGCCTGATCGTAATCCGGGTCATCAGAGATATCCGCATCCGCCCCTGCGGCCGTGCCGCTGCCGCCCAGCTCGCGCAGGCGCGACACCGCATAAGTGCGCGCCAGCACCGCCTGCGCCTTCAGTGCCTCCGGGTGGAAGCTGGCCGGCATCTCCGCCGCCACCACCCCGACCAGGTATTCCTCCAGTCCCATCGGTTGAACCCGTCCCGAACCGGAGAGCGCCACCTCTATGGTGAGGGGGGCCTCCCCCTCCTCGGGCGGGGAGGAATCTCTCTTCACCTCAGGGGGCGAATCCGGGGGGCGATCGGGAGGCGCCGCTTCATCCAGACCGCGCATCATGACCCAGGGTATGCATATAATGACGACGATGAGCAGTAAGAGAAAGCTGATCAGAACGTGGCGCAAGCGAACCCCTCTTCCGCATACGAATCTCCTCCTAAATCCCTATGCACGGAAGGGGGATATGATGAAAGAATCGAGGATGGGGTGACAGGACGGTGCAGCCGGAGTCAGCTGCACCGCCCCTGCTGCTCAGTCAGATCCTGATTCGCGGTACGCGCCGGCCGCCTTCAGTCGGGCCACTGCCCGCTGTATGGCTGCCCGTGCCCGCAGAGTGTCCACATCTTCCTCCCCGGCCTCGAGGTGCCGCTCGGCCCGGCGCAGTGCCTCCCGGGCCCGGCCAACATCTATCTCGTCCGGCTTCTCGGCGGCATCGGCCAGCACGCTGATTTCGTCCTCAGACACCTCGACGAATCCCGCGCTCACCGCGGTCACGTGCCGTTCGCCGCCCTGCTCGCGTCGATACGACACCACCCCGGCAGCCAGAGTGCTCACCAGAGGGATGTGTCGGGGAAGGATGCCGATGTATCCTTCCGTGGTGGGCAATACCACGTAAGCCGCCCGGTCCCGCAGTATCTCTCCCTGCGGGGTGGTGATGGTGAGATGCAGAGGCCCGGAATCAGTCATCTCCGGCCTCCTTCATTAGCTCCTCGCCCTTCTTCCTCGCCTGCTCGATGGAACCGACCATGTAGAAGGCCTCCTCCGGCAGGTGGTCGAGTTCGCCGGCCAGAATCTGCGAGAAGCCGTCCACCGTCTCCTCGATGGAAACGTACTGACCGGGAAGCCCGGTGAACACCTCGGCCACGAAGTTGGGCTGGGACAGAAACCGCTCAATCTTGCGGGCCCGCTGCACGGTGAGCTTATCCTCATCCGACAGCTCATCCATACCTAAAATGGCGATAATGTCCTGCAGGTCCTTGTATCGCTGCAGCACCTCCTGCACATCACGCGCCACCTTGTAGTGATCCTCGCCCACGATGGCCGGCTCCAGGATGCGCGACGTGGAGGTCAGCGGATCCACCGCCGGGTAAATTCCCTTTTCCATGATGGAACGTTCCAGCTGTACCGTTGAATCCAGGTGCGCGAAGGTGGTGACTGGAGCCGGGTCGGTGTAGTCGTCCGCCGGAACGTAGATCGCCTGCACGCTGGTGATGGAACCGCGCCGCGTGCTGGTAATTCTCTCCTGCAGGTTCCCCATCTCGGTGGCCAGGGTGGGCTGATATCCCACAGCTGAGGGCATGCGCCCGAGCAGCGCCGACACTTCCATGCCCGCCTGCGTGAAGCGGAAAATATTGTCGATAAACAGCAGCAGATCGCTGCCGTCTTCCTCGCGGAAGTACTCGGCCATGGTGAGGGCGGCCAGTCCGGTGCGGAATCGGGCTCCGGGAGGCTCGTTCATCTGGCCGAATACCAGGGCGGTCTTGTCCAAAACGCCCGAATCCTGCAGCTCGTTCCACAGGTCATTGCCCTCACGGGTCCGCTCCCCCACGCCGGCGAACACGGAAAAGCCGCCGTGCTCGTAGGCCACGTTGTGGATCAGCTCCATGATGAGGACCGTCTTGCCCACGCCGGCTCCGCCGAACAGACCGACCTTACCGCCCCGCGCGAAGGGGCATACGAGGTCGATGACCTTGATGCCGGTCTCCAGCATCTCCGTGGCCGGGTCGACGTCCGCCACATTGGGGATGGGCCGGTGAATGGACCAGCGTTCTGCATCCTCCGGCGGATCCTGGCCGTCTATCGGGCTGCCGGTGACGTCAAACATGCGCCCCAGCACTCCAGGTCCCACCGGAACTGCTATGGATTCGCCGGTGTCCAGAACTCTATCGCCCCGGATCAATCCATCGGTGGAATCCATGGCGATGCAGCGAACCACGTTGTCGCCCATGTGGTGGGCTACCTCCAGTATCAGATCCTTGTCCTGTTCCGGTCGTGCGATCGACAGTGCGTTATATATGTCGGGCAGGTGCCCACCTCGGAAGCCCACGTCCACCACGGGCCCCAGAACCTGGACGACCTCGCCAATTCTTTTCTCTTCCGATGCATCCACTCTTTCGTCCGCCACGAATGCTCCCTCCCTATTACTGTCCGCGCTGTTGAGCCAGTGCCTCGGCACCGCTGGCAATCTCGGTGATCTCCCGCGTGATGACGGCCTGCCGCGCCCGGTTGAACTGCTGGGTGAGCTCCTCGATGAGCTCGCCGGCGTTGTCCGTGGCGTTCTTCATGGCCGTGACCCGGGCGGCGTGCTCGCTGGCCTTGGCGTCGGTCAGGACCCTGTACACACTATTGTGCACGTAGCGCGGTATCAACTCCTGCAGTATGCTGACGGGACTCGGTTCATAGATGTACTGGCCGGTCGGCTCCGCGCCCTCATCCGCGCCGAAATCCCGCAGCGGTAAAAGGCGAATCTCCTCGACCGGGTGCCGGAATACGGACTCAAAGCGAGTGTATATCAGCCTCACCTCATCCACATGTCCGGCAGAAAACTGCCGCATGGCTATGCGGCCGATATTCTGCGCCAGGCCCAGGTCGGCCTCCTCACCGATGTTCGTGAACTGGTCGTATATGTCAAACTTGCGCCAGCGGAAGTAGTCGCGTCCCCGCCGACCGACGGTGATCAGGCGCACCTCGGTCGAGTCGAGCAGTTCGCGAACCTCGCGCTCTGCCCGCTTCAGGACGTTGTTGTTGTAGCTGCCGCACAGTCCCCGGTCGGCGCTGAACACGATGACCATGACCCGCTGCACCGGGCGACTCTCCAGCAGGGGCGAATCGACGTCCTGCGTCGCTCCCCGGGCGACGAGTCTGCGCATCAACCGGGTCAACGACTCACTGTAGGGACGCGCGGCCTGCACTTCACTCTGCGTCCGGTACAGCTTGGTCCGGGCCACCAGTTCCATGGCGCGCGTTATCTGCCGGGTGTTGTCCACCGCATTTATGCGGCGGTTAATGTCTCTCGGTTTCTCGGCCACTTTGGACTGGGATCCTCACCAGGAGAAACCCCAGGTTCTCACCTCCTCGACGGATGACTCAGGATACCCTGCGGTCCGAATCGGCCTCGCCCTCTCCAGATTGGGCCTCCTTGAAGTCGGCGATGATGTCATCCAGCTCATTCGCGTCCTCGTCCTCCAGCTCTCCGCTGTCGCGCACCCGCTGCACGAAGTCGGGATGGTGCGTGTGGATATGCCGCAGGAACTCGTCCACGAACGAGGGAACATCCGCCACTTGCACGTCATCCAGCTCGCCGTTGACCGCGAGATAAATGCTGAAGGCCTGGTCCTCGACCGACACGGGATCCCGTTCGCCCTGCTTGAGAACCTCGGTGGTCCGCTCGCCCCGCGCCAGGCGGGCCTGTGTGGCTGCATCCAGGTCGGAACCGAACTGGGCAAAGGCCTGCAGCTCGCGATACTGCGACAGATCCAGTCGGAGCCGCCCGGCCACGCGCTTCATGGCCGGAACCTGCGCGGCGCTGCCCACCCGGGAAACTGATCTACCCACATCGACGGCGGGCCGGACACCGGAGTAGAACAGGTCCGACTGCAGAAATATCTGACCGTCGGTGATGGAGATCAGGTTGGTCGGTATATAGGCGCTTATGTCGCCGCCGTGCGTCTCACATATGGGGAGCGCGGTGAGCGAACCGCCGCCCATGATCTCCTCGCTCAGCTTGGCCGCCCGCTCCAGCAGACGGGAATGGGCATAGAAAATGTCTCCGGGATACGCTTCCCGGCCGGGAGGACGCCGCATCAATAGCGACATCTCACGATACGCCCAGGCGTGCTTGGTAAGATCGTCATAAATGAGGAGAACGTCGCGATTGTGCTCGTACATGAAGTACTCGCCGATGGCGCAGCCCGCATAGGGAGCTATGAACAGCTGCGGAGCCGGCTGACTGGCGGTGGCGGAGACCACAATGGTGTGGTCCATGGCATCGTACCGTTCCAGGGCATCGACCACCGAAGCCACGGTGCTGGCTTTCTGACCGACGGCCACGTACACGCATATAACGTCGCTGTCCTTCTGGTTGATTATGGTGTCGATGACCAGGGAGGTCTTGCCGGTCTGGCGATCACCAATTATCAGCTCACGCTGCCCCCGCCCTATGGGGATCATGGAGTCGATCGCCTTCCAGCCGGTCTGCACCGGGGTGTTGACCTCCTCCCGGTATATTACGCCGGGGGCCTTCACCTCGGTGGGACGGGAGGACTCTGCATCCAGGGGACCCTCGCCGTCGATCGGCTGTCCCAGAGAGTCCACGATGCGTCCCAGCATGGCCTCTCCGACCGGGACCTCGACAATGCGACCGGTGCTGCGGACCTCGTCTCCCGACTGGATGTCGGAGTAGGGTCCCATGATCACCACACCGACGGTGTCCTGCTCCAGGTTGAAGGCCATGCCGTAGACGCCGGTGCTGAACTGCACCAGCTCCTGTGCCATGACTCCGCGCAATCCGTACACCTGGGCCACTCCGTCGGCCACCTCGATGACGGTTCCCACCTGGTCCACGTCGACCTCAATTTCGTACTGGTCCAGCTGCTGGCGCAGGATGGAACTAATCTCGTCAATTCTCATACTCAACGCTATTCATCCCTTCTTGTGGGCATCTGCACGTCTGTACCCGCCGACAATACGCGCCTGAGCTTTCTCAGTCGATTGCGCAGGCTTCCATCAATCTTGAGATCTCCGATCCGGACCACCAGTCCTCCGAGCAGCTCGGGGTTCTGATGATAACGCAGAATGACCTCCGTTGACTCCCGCTCACTCAGGACGCGGTTGAGCTGCTCCCGGAGGTCCTCCGGTATGTCGTCCGCCGCGTACACATCCACCGGTTCCACGCCGCGGGCGCGCAGGATTCTCTCCCGCAGCTCACCGGCTATGGCCGGAAGGAGCTTCTCGCGCCGCCGCTCCATTATCAGGGAGATAAAACCCCACATACCGGGGGATATCTGGTCATCCAGTACGGGTTCCAGAATCTTCTTCTTGGTCGAGGCGGGCAGAACCGGGTGCAGCCATATGAGGCGAAAGTCCTCACTCTGCTCGATGAACTGCTCCATCCGGTTCAGTGACTCTTCCGCCTCCTGCACTGCATCCCGTTCCTCTGCCCATTCGTACAGAACATCTGCGTACTTTTCCGCTGCCGTGACACTCATGACCCATCTCCCACTTCACTTATAAAATTCTTCACCAGGCGCCGGTGATCGTCACCCGTAACCGTGGACTGCAGGGCACGGGTAACGGCGGAGACCAGGGTCTGCGACATCATTTCCCGCGTCTGTACAAAGGCCCGGTCGTGCTCCCGCTCGATGCTGATGCGGGCCCGGCTCCGCAGATGCTCCCGCTCCCGGCGGGCCCGGTCGCGGGCGTCTTCCTGCAGTCTGCGGCCCGTCTCCCGTCCGTCCCGGATAATCTCTTCGATCTCCGCATCGAGCTGCTCCCAGCGCTCTCTCCAGCTGGCCAAACGCTCCTTGGCCTCGCGCCGTCCTGCATCGGCCCGCTCCAGCGCTTCCTCAATCTCCTTCTCATACGAGTGCAAAAAGCGACCGGCGGGCTCCCGACCGTAGCGCACCGCGAGGACGATGAGCACTACCAGGTTCACCAGCGTCCACATGATTGGACTCACAATCTCCACCTCCCGACCCGGCAATCTTCCGCTAGCTGTGCGGATAGAACTCGCTCACCGGGTCCGATCTCAGCTTCCAGTGCCATTCCAGGGCGTCGCCGATTCGTCCGGCTGCACGCCCGTCGCCATACGGATTCTGTGCCTGCGACATACCGCGGTGCTCGTCCTCATCCTGCAGCAGTTGCCGACAGGCCGAAAACACCGATTCTTCACTCACTCCAACTTTTTTCACCGTCTTGGCCTCGATGGCCTCCTGTCTCTCCGTCTTCTCCCGTGCCACCAGCACTGGCGTGTTCAGGGAGGGAGCCTCTTCCTGCAGCCCACCCGAATCGGTCACTATGAAGTGGGCCGCATCCATCAGGCGCGCCCAGTCCGGATAGCTGACCGGGTCAATGGTCAGGATTCTCTCCCGTCCCCGCAGCAGTTGAGCCGGCCCGGAAACCTCCGGATTCGGATGCACGGAACAGACCATGAAGACCTCCTCGCACTCCTGCACAAAACGTGCCAGAGCGCGAAAGATGTCCCGCAGGGGCCCACCGAAGCTCTCCCGGCGATGCACCTCCACCAGAACCAGTCTCTTCCCCTCCCACGGACGCTCGCGCAGGGCGGGGAGGGCGAAGGGGATGTCCTTTTCCACCGTACTCATGAGGGCATCGATGGCGGTATTTCCGGTGACAAATATGTTCTCCTCCCGCACACCCTCGCGCAAAAGATGATCCCTGTTCATGCCGGTGGGAGAAAAGTGCAGCTCGGAAATGTGATCGGTCAGAACCCGGTTCATCTCCTCCGGGTAGGGCTGGTACCGGTCGAAAGTGCGGAGACCCGCCTCGACGTGTCCCACCGACACCTTCTGATAAAAGGCCGCCAGGGAGGCAGCCAGCGTGGTGGCTGTATCCCCGTGTACCAGCACCAAATCAGGTTCGACCTCCCGATATATATCCTCCAGACCGCGCAGCACGCGGACGGTCACGTCGGTGAGGCTCTGCCGGGGTTTCATCACGTGCAGGTTGAACTCCGGGTCAATCCCGAAAAGTTCCAGCACCTGATCCAGCAGTTCCCTGTGCTGTCCCGTAACCGCAGTAATCACCTCAAGGGTGCCGCGGTTCTGCAGTTCGCTGACCACGGGAGCCATCTTTATCGCTTCCGGTCTCGTTCCAAAGCTTATCAGCACTCTGTGTCGACTCAACGAAAGTATTCTCTCCGTTCCAGGTCCATAATTCCGAATTTTTTGGCTCCAAAATACAGTGAAACAAAGGCAAAGGCCATGACTCCCAGACCCGGCGCGGGACGGAGGTGAGTCAGGGCCAGGGCGCTGATCCCCATCCATCCGCTGATGCAGTACATCAGCATCACTGCCTCACGCTGCGTCATTCCCATCTGCAGCAGACGGTGATGCAGGTGGCCGCGGTCCGGCTCGTACAGAGCCTGTCCATTGCGCCACCGGCGAACGATGGCGAAGGCGGTATCCATGACCGGCAGTCCCACCGCCAGCACCGGGATTCCCAGGGCAATGGCCGCAGTGCTCTTGAGCGTCCCCGCGATGGACACGGCGGCCAACACAAATCCCAGAAACATGGAGCCGGCATCGCCCATGAATATCTTCGCCGGATGGAAATTGAACGGGAGAAACCCGAAAGAGACTCCCGCCAGGGCACCGGTCAGATACAGGGCCACTGCCGGCTGTCCGGTCTGCACGGCGACCGTCGCCAGGGTGATTGCCGCGATGCCCGCGACCCCGGCTGCCAGACCATCCAGACCGTCGATGAAATTGATGGCATTGGTGAACGCCACCACCCACAGGACCGTGACCGGTCCGCTCCACATACCGAAGTAGATGAAACCGCCCATGGGATTGGTGACCCTCTCTATCTCCACGCCGTAACTCAGGAGAATGAGGGCGCAGACGATCTGACCGGCCAGCTTGACTGCGGCCGGCAGCCTATTCAGGTCATCCACCAGCCCGAGCAGCACAATGAATCCCCCGGCAACCAGAATGCCGGGAAGAAGGGGATCGGTGATCCCCAGGATGGCATACGTCAGGGCAAAAGCGACATACAGGGCTGCGCCCCCCAGGTAGGGTACCGGGGCGGAATGGACGCTCCGATCCACCGGGTGGGCCAGAAAGCCCAGTCGCAGAGCCAGCTGACGGAAGACCGGGGTGATCACCACAGCCAGAATAAGTGCCACGCCGAAAGGCAGCAAACCTGAGATCGTCCTCGCTCCTCTCCTACAGCTCATCATCCTGCCACAATATTCGACCCCATTGTATCATCCCGGCCCGACCATTTCCCACCGTCGGAGAGCAACCGGAAAAAATCACTTCTCAGGGCCCGCCGGGGTGCCGGATTCGCTTTCCATACGGGTCCTCGGGGTACACGCCCCGCTCGCCACCTATCAGAGGAGGACGGGTGCGCGCCATGGTAAGATGGGCCCGTCCTATTTCCCGGTGGTGTATCCGCACCGGCACCACCACCGGTCGGAGATGCATGGCTATGAAGGTGTCTCCAATATCAATTCCCAGGTGCCCGCATACCTCCTGCACAATCACCGGATCGTCCATCTCCCGGTATGCGCGGGCGGCCACCCCGCCTCCGGCGGAGGGGGTGGGAATCACGGACACCAGTTTCAGTGGGTAGCAGTCCAGCATCTCTCTTTCCACCACCAGGGCGCGATTCAGATGTTCGCAGCACTGCACCGCCAGATACAGTCCGTTCTGCCGCACCACGGCGGTCACTTCATCCAGTACCGCAGCAGCCAGTTCCTCGCTCGTGGCAGAACCGATGTTCTCCCCCTGTATCTCGCTGGTGCTCGCCCCCAGAACGAGAATTTCACTCGGATCGGGTTCGGCCACCTCCATCAGCATCTCCGATGCCTGCCGCACCCCGGCGGCGATCCCCTCAGCCTCCATGGCGACTCAAACCTCCCTCTCACACTGGGAAGAATCTCTCTCCAGTTCGGCAATCTTCTCCACCCGGCGGGCGTGCCGCCCCCCGGAAAATGGCGTGGTGCAGAAGCACCGCACCATCTCCTCGGCCAGGGCCGGTCCGACGATCCGGGCGCCGATTGCCAGTATATTGGCATCATTGTGTTCCCTGGTCAGACGGGTGGAAAGCGGCTCGCTGCACACTGCCGCCCGCACCCCTGGAATCTTATTTGCGGCCATGGCCATGCCGATGCCCGTGCCGCATATGAGAATACCGGCATCCAGCTCGCCAGCCGCCACCTTCCCGGCCAACCGCCGGGCATAATCCGGATAGTCTACCGAATCCCCCGAGTCGGTGCCCAGATCCCCGTACTCGATGCCCATGGACCGGAGCACCGCGCAGATCTCTTCCTTGAGCGGATAACCTCCGTGATCACAGGCCACTCCCACGCGGGCAAATACTGTGCGGCGACTGCAGTCATTAACCTCGTTCACTTCGCTCCCTCCTCCGAGAGCCTTCGCAGTATCTCATCCTCCGCATCGCAAATCATGTCTTCTAGCATCCCTGCCATATCCCGGTAATCCTGTGGCGTGCCCCCAAACGGGTCAGTCACGTCGGCGGGGAGATCCTCCCGCGTCACCAGGTCGCCCAGGGGAAGGATGCGAGCCGCCCCCTCATCATCCGGTTTTACACCCAGGTAATCCCGCACCTGTTCCGCGTGCAGGTGGGTCATGGTGATGACCATGGCCACGCGATCCCACGCCACATCATCCAGGCCGCGGGCGCGATGCCCGGTGATGTCATAACCCAGAGCGTCAGCCGCGCGCACTGCCTCTTCCGCCGGGCCGCTTCCCGGCTCCGCGGCAATTCCGGCCGACTCGGCGGATATGATGCCGCCCAGACGCCCGTTCAGTATCTCCGCGGCAACGGGGCTGCGGCAGGTATTGCCCGTGCAGACAACCAGCAGTATGTCGCGCTGCGCCGGGGCCTGCTCATCAGAGAACTCCTCCAGATCTCCGAGCAGCGGAATCAGCGCACCCGCATCTATGGCACCCCGCCGCAGCAGCCTGGGCACATCGCCGCACAAATCGACCAGGGTGGATTCGGTTCCCGCCGCAATTCCAGCATCGATGATGGCGGCGATACGGCCGCTGAGGTCCCGGAGGATCTCAGGGGATGAACATCCGCTGGGGTTTCCGCTAAGATTGGCACTCGGTGAGGTGATGGGCTCGCCCAGTTGGGCGATCAGGCCCTGCGCGGCGGGATGATCCGGGCAGCGCACTCCCACATAATCCCCGCCGGCGGTCACCGCATCGGGGATATTGCCGGAACGGGGAAGGATGAGGGAGAGTGGACCGGGCCAGAACTCGCGGACCAGTCTATCTGCCTCCGGCGGAATGCTCGAGGCCACCTCTGCGAGCATCTCCCGGTCCCGAACGGCCACGAGCAGCGGCTTATCGCGCGACCGACGCTTGACGGTGAATACCTTCTCCACCGCCTCCTCCCGGAAGGCGGGGACGGCCAACCCGTATACGGTCTCGGTGGGGTAGGCCACAACCTCGCCCCGCTGGAGGAAATCGACCGCCGTCTCCAGCACCAGGCGCTGCGTCCTCGGATCATCCGCTGCCCAGGGCAGGATTTCTGTCTGCAGTCGACATCTTCTATCCCGCATATCTGCTCACCACCAACCGTTCATTTCCCGCCAGATCGTACTCAATTCTTACGTCGTCACCGATCGCCGTCCGGCAGAGATCCCGGACGCGTCCGGCCTGCCCCGCTCCCGTCTCCAGAATGAGGAATCCGCCGCGCCGCAGGTGACGGGGGGCCTCCCGCACTATTCGCCGCAGAAAATCCAGTCCGTCCTCTCCGCCATCCAGGGCGCCCACCGGCTCCCAGAACCGGATCTCCGGGGGCAGGAGATGCAGGTCCCCGGACCGAACGTAGGGCGGATTGGAGACCACCGCGGCAAAGCGTCGGTCCGCCACCGGGGCGAAAAGATCCCCGCGCAACAGCTGCACCTGCCCGGTGAGGTCGTGTCGGCGCACGTTGGCACACGCCACGCGCAGCGCCGGGCGGGAAATATCGGTGGCCACGATGCCTCGCCCGGGCAGATTGACCGCCAACGCCGCTGCCACCGCTCCGCTGCCCGTACCCAACTCCAGTATCGGGCCCGCAGGCATACGCCCTCCCAGCTGCACCGTAACCTCGACCAGAGTCTCCGTTTCTGGGCGAGGTATCAGCACCTCGGGCCCGACCTGCAGCCCGAGCGAATAGAACTCCGTCTCTCCCCGAATGTAGGCCAGGGGCTCCCGCGCCGCGCGGCGCCGAACCGCCCGCACGTACCTGCACCATTCGGACGGGGCAGGTCGCCTCTCCGGGTACAGAAGAGCCACCGGCTGTGCTCCCAACTCCGGTCGGGCGAGATACTCCGCTTCCACTCCCGCACCCTCGATTCCGGCCAGACCCAGCTGCGCCCGGCCCCACCGCAGCGCATCGCGCCAGGTAATATCGGGTCCGACAGCTCGCACTGCACACCTCACTCCGCCGACACGACGGTGTCCAGCAGGCGCTCCTCTTCTTCGGAGCGCAGCGGCTCAATCAACATGTTCAGCTCACCGTCCAGCACCTGCTCCAGCTGATGCACGGTCAGGTCAATCCGGTGATCAGTTATCCTATTTTGGGGAAAATTATAAGTTCTGATCCGCTCGCTGCGATCACCGGTACCCACCTGGGCGCGGCGCTCACGGGATCGCTCTTCTTCTTTTTCTCTTTCCATCTGATCCAGCAGGCGCGCCCGCAGGACCTTCATGGCCTGGGAGCGATTGCGGTGCTGCGATTTCTCGTCCTGGCAGGAGACCACGATGCCGGTCGGAATGTGGGTGATCCGCACTGCCGACTCGGTCTTGTTGACGTGCTGTCCGCCCGGACCGCTGGCGGTAAAGGTATCGATCTGCAGCTCCTGTGGATCAATTTCCAGCTCGACCTCTTCCGCCTCGGGTAGAACCGCCACCGTGGCAGTGGAGGTGTGTATCCGGCCGCCGGATTCGGTGCGCGGCACCCGCTGCACGCGATGAACACCGCTCTCGTACTTCAGGTGGCTGAACACGTCATCGCCGGAGACGCCCAGAATGCCCTCCCGCATTCCGCCCAGATCCGTCTCACTCCGGCTGACTACTTCCACCTGCCAGCCCTGTCGCTCCGCGTAGCGTGCGTACATGCGGAGGAGGTCGGCGGCAAACAGGGAGGCCTCCTCGCCTCCCGCTCCCGACCTGATCTCGACAAAGGCGTCCTTTTCATCCCGTTCATCCGCTGGCACCAGCAGGCGCCGCAGACGCAACTCGAGGGAACCGGATCTCTCCTCCCAAAAATCCAGCTCTTCGCGCAGCCAGCGCGCCTCCTCTTCATCGTCGGTCATCTGCAGAAGCTCTCGCGCATCCGAGATTTCCGAGGCGGCCCGCCGCATTTCATCATAAATTTCCAGGATTTTTTCGATTCTGGAGTGCTCCCGCACGTACCTCTGCCAGGAATTCTGGTCAGAGATCACTTCGGGATCACTGATGATCCCGTTCAGCTCCTCATACCGCTCGCGCAGGGCGGTGATTTTTTCTGCATATCTATCAATCATCTTCAGCATCCTCCCGCCTGCACTGCACACATCGTCTCAGAGCGGTCATGGCCACCTCCAGCTGGTCGTCGTCCGGCTCCCGCGTGGTGAGACGCTGCAGCCACAGCCCGGGGAGCATCAGTGCGGATACCAGGGAACTGGAGCCGCGCGCCGCCGCGCGAATCAGCTCGTAGGCCAGGCCGGCAACCACCGGAAGCAGGAGCAGGCGCATGCCGATGCGGCCCCAGATGGAGGGCCAGCCAAAAAGTGAAAACACCAGAACACTGACCACAGCTACCATCAGTATGAAGCTGGTCCCACAGCGCACGTGCACTGTGGACTGCCTCCGGGCCGCCTCCAGATCGGGAAGGGCTCCGGAGCTTTCCCAGGCGCGGATGACCTTGTGCTCGGCGCCGTGATACTCGAGGACCCGCCCCATATCCGGCATCAGGCCCACTGCGGCAATGTAGCCGACGACCACGGCCAGCCGGATCGCTCCCTCCACGAGATTCAGGGCCAGTCCACCCCCGATCACTGTCCCGGCCAGCGAAGTGAGCACCGTGGGAAGCAGGATGAACAAAAATACGGCCAGCAGTACGGCAAAGGCCACCGCCCCGAACATCTCGCGCGGAGACAGTTCCTCTTCCTCCGATTCCGCCTGGGCATTGGCGGAATACATGAGCGCGCGAACACCCAGGCTGAGCGACTCTACCAGGGAAACCGCTCCCCTGATAATCGGCAGGCGCAGAAGCGAATATCGTTCCCCCAGCGAAAAGAGGGGTTCCTCGTGCACGCTTATGCTGCCGTCCGCCGCCCGCACGGCCACAGCCATCCTTTTCCCGCAGCGCATCATCACGCCCTCAATTACGGCCTGGCCGCCAGCCTGAGCTTCCTGCCTCATCACTTCCCCCTCTGGTGCGGAGTTCGCCGGAAGGTTCCGGGTCACTGATCAGATGATTCTTCCTCCGGGTCGCTGTCCTCGCCCTCGACGTAGCCAAACTTCTCGCGGAACTTCTCTATGCGCCCACCGGTGCGCGCTCTCTGCTGTCGCCCGGTGTAAAAGGGGTGACAGTTACTGCAGATCTCAACCCGGATTTCCTCTTCCGTCGACCTGGTGTGAAATTCGGCACCACAGGCGCAACGGATTACCGTCTCCTGAGCTTCCGGGTGAATTTCGGATTTCACAGCGGTCATCCTCCTCTCACATTGCTCATCAGCATCCATCGAATTATAGCATGCACAGAAGACCACGGCCAAGCCAGTGTGGCTCGTGGTCGCTGTCGGGCAGGTGAGGTCACCGGAGTACATCTGCAACCCCACCTGCCTACATTCTATCCTTCCCCGCGGGTACATCCAAGCACAGCTGTCGGCACCCGGGGGTCACTGCAGGTAATTCTGGGGATCGCGGGGTTCTCCACCCACCCGCACCTCAAAGTGCAGGTGCGGGCCGGTCGAGCGGCCAGTGGTGCCCACCCGCGCGATGGGATGTCCGGCCTGAACCACCTCGCCATCGTTGACCTCCAGCTGCGAGGCGTGGGCGTAGACGGTCTCGTAGCCATTCCCGTGATCCAGACGAACCGTCAACCCATAGGAACCCTTCCAATCCGCCGCAACCACCCGTCCCTGTGCAGCGGCGAGAATACGGGTTCCCTCCGGAACGGCAATATCCAGCCCGTAATGGAAACCTCCCCAACGCGGTCCGTATGGAGAGGAGATTCTCCCCCGGATAGTCAGGGGCCATCGAAACTGTGGGTGACCACTGCCACCCTGCGCGTCGGCGGTGAGGGCCGCCGCGGGCGAGCAAATCAGGGGGGTTGGCACGAAGAGAACCTGTTCCGGTTGAATCAGGTCCGATGTCAGGTCATTCGCAGACTCGATCTCCTGCACGGATACCTGGTACTGCCGCGCTATGGTCCAAAGGGTCTCGCCCCGGCGGACCCGGTGGTGCAGCCCGTCTTCGGGCGGAATTATGAGAGTTCGACCCGCCCGCACCACGTCCGGGTCGCGCAGATCATTGGCTGCGGCCAGAGTGTGAATCGAGATGTCAAACTGAGCGGCGAGACAGGAAAGGGTCTCGCCGGATTGAACGCGATGTTCGCGCTTCTCCTCCCCGGCTCCCCCCACACTGGCCCGGGCGAGGTCGTCCACCGTCGGTCTCCCGGAGAGATCATCTCCTCTATATTCAACCTGCCCCTCGCAGGATCGGGGCTCGGAAACTTCCTTGAGAGTGCCCGGCCAGCCCTCGGCAATATTTCTGACCGGATCGTCCGCGGTCGTAGCCGGGTCGCCGGAGTCGGGCACTGCCGCAAATCCCGCCGTGAGGAGGACGATCAGTGCTGCGCTGAAAACACTGCGCAATTCCGTCCACCATTGAACAGGCAAGCTGTTCACCCCTCTCTGTCGTGACCATCGCAGGTCACGCCATAGGTTGTTCCAGAGGGGGTGATTTATTCATCCAGCATCTACTAGGAAACTGCCCGTGCGATGCGAGGAAATGGGCACCCGGCCCATCCCTGCAGTTATCCGAAGGTCGCGTGCAGTATCTCCAGCAGCTCCTCATTCGATTTGGTTTGACGGATCAGGCGTCCGAACTCCTCTATGACCTCGGCAGAATCCATGTCCGCGGTCGACTTCCGGAACCGCCACATGATCTCCAGCTCTCGCTCGGTGAGCAGCAGTTCCTCCTTGCGGGTTCCCGACCGTTTGACGTCAATCGCCGGGAAAATGCGGCGATCGGCAAGTCGACGGTCAAGGTGTACCTCGAGGTTACCGGTGCCCTTGAATTCCTCATAGATCACGTCATCCATCCGGCTTCCGGTGTCGACCAGTGCCGTGCCCATTATGGTCAAACTGCCGCCCTCCTCGATGTTCCGGGCTGCTCCGAAGAACTTCTTCGGGCGGTGCAGGGAGCTGGGGTCCAGGCCGCCGGACAGTGTGCGTCCACTGCTCGGAATCACCAGGTTGTGCGCGCGGGCCAGTCTGGTGATGCTGTCCAACAGGACGACCACATGCTTACCGTGTTCGACCACGCGCTGGGCGCGTTCCAGCACCATATCCGCCAGCTTGACGTGATTTTCCGGCATCTTGTCAAAGGTGGACGCCAGCACCTCTCCGTCAACCGACCTCTCCATGTCGGTGACTTCCTCGGGACGCTCATCGATCAGCAGCACCATCAGCGAGATCTCCGGATAGTTCTGCGTGAGACTGTTGGCCACCGTTTTCAGCAGCACCGTCTTGCCGGCCTTGGGCGGTGACACTATCAGTCCCCGCTGGCCCCGGCCCATGGGAGCTACGAGATCCAGGAGGCGCGTAGATATGTCGCCGTTGGCTGTCTCCAGCGAATATCTCTGATCGGGAAAGATGGGCGTGAGAGCGTGAAATGGCGCCCTCCGCACCGTGTCCTCCGGATCTCCTCCATTGATTGCCTCAATGCGAAGCAGTGCAAAGTAGCGCTCCGAATCCTTTGGGGGGCGGGCCTGCCCGGTGATCTTGTCCCCGGTACGCAGATCGAACTTGCGGATTTGCGACGGAGATACGTAGATGTCCTCATCACTGGGCAGATAGGAAAACTGCCGGATGAAGCCAAATCCGTCCGGCATAACCTCGAGTACGCCCTCGACAAAGATGTGCCCCTGATGCTCCGTCTTGGTCTTCAGTATCTCGAAAATGAGCTCCCGCTTACGCAGATTCGTGTAGCCGCTTATGTCCATCTTTTTTGCCAGTTCGTACAACTCGGAGAGACGAAGGCCCTCCAGGTCGGACAACTGAATGGTTGCTTGGTCCAAAGACCTCACCTTCCTAAATACTCGCCCTCGCGGGCGGTGCCCTCAGTTACAAATCTTCTTCCATTGACTTCCAATCGTCCAGGAACTTCTGCAGACCAGAATCGGTGAGGGGGTGGCTCGCCATCTTCTGTAAAACTCCAAAGGGAACGGTTGCGATATGCGCACCCATCATGGCCGACTCATGCACGTGCCGGGGATGTCTCAGGCTCGCCGATATAATGCGCGTGTCAATATCATAATATGCAAAGATGTCGACAACATCTCTCACCAGACCAATTCCATCGGTCCCGATGTCGTCCAATCTGCCCACGAATGGACTGACGAACGCCGCACCGGCGCGGGCAGCCATCAATGCCTGGTTTGCGGAGAAGACCAGAGTGACATTGCATGCGATGTCATCTTCTCGCAACCGCGATACGGCCGTCAACCCTTCAGTGGTCATGGGAATTTTCACAGCGATGTCGTCGGCAATCTGCGCGACCTCTCGCGCCTCCCGTACCATTTCTTCCGCCTCGGTGGCCACCACCTCGACGCTTATGGGGCCGTCCACCAGCGTAACAATCTCATCGATAACATCCTCGATCTTCTGTCCCTCTTTGGCCAGTAGACTCGGATTGGTGGTAACTCCCGAGATGATACCCCATTCACTGGCCTCTCTGATCTCGTCGATATTAGCTGTGTCTATGTACAGGTCCATGCAATCCCTCCCAAATTATTACATATTGGATTCGTTCATGACAAGCTCCCCGCACCGATGAGTACTCATCAACGACGCGGATATCCTTCCGGGGGAACGTGGAAGAAGCTCTCCCAGCGCTTCCGAATCAGTGGGTTGTCGAGCTCGCCCGCCGCAATCGGTCGCATGAGATCCCGGCGCCAACCCGCAAGCTGTGCATCAGACAGGGCTGATGCGGACATGCGCACCGGGGGAGACCACTCATCCTCTCCTGAATTGTAGCGCACCTCGAAGTGATTTAGGCCATCGAGTGGATCCACCGATGGGATAGTGATGACTCCGTCCTCATCTAGAGTATACAGCTGTTCGTCGAGAGAAACCACACCCCCGGCCGGACGGAGAGTCTCGGCATCGCGGACGGATATGCGCAGCGGGGATAGCTCGCCCGCGACAGGAGGCGAAGAAAACAGCACCGGCCCCGCACCCACCTCCACCTGCATCCAGGTGCGCGCCACCGGCAGGCCATCGGGAGTCTGCAGTCCGACCAGTGCCCAGTAACTGCCCGCATCGCGCGGCATTTCCATCCGCACCGCCAGCTCATGCGCACCCCCCCGTCCGACCACCGGTCCGCTGACCTGCATATCCCAGGTGGCCGGCCACGCCTCCACCTTCACCTCATAATCGCAGGTATCCTCTGAATCGGGGCGCGAAGCGAGCATGTACTTCCCCGGCAGCGGGTTCCTCACCCGCAGGAAGTGTCCGTTCAGCTCTGAGTCGGGCGTCACCTCCTGCATGCGGCCATCAGACCCCTCACGATAGAGCCGGGTCTCCAACTGAACATCCTCCGGATGCGGGTTGCCGCACCACACATTGAGCACCCGGGTATCCTCTGGAACCTCAAAGTGGGAGTACTCAAACTCCTGTGCAGTTCCCTCCAGGCGCTGGCGCGGCAGAACCTGCAGCTCCTCGGGGCTCGCAAACAGTCCCACCCCGAGTGGCTCGAGGTCGTCGAGGATGGCAGTATCTGTCCCACCGACGGCGATCTCCACCCTCGTCTGCTGCGAATCGGGAACAGCGTCGGGGCTACCGAATCTCCACTCGGTCTCTTCCGGAACCAATGCCAGTGAACCGCGCGGCAGGATGTCCACGCTAAAGTCAAACTCACTGGTCTCCAATCCGTAAAAGGAAAGTGAGGATGCACTACTCACGATTATTTCCCACACTCCGGGCTCCGGCCATTCAATCACGCGCGATGTGTGCAGCATCTCTTCGCCCCATCGGCCACGGCTGCCCGCTCCCACGTGCGGACTCACGTGCACCTGCTCGCCATGCGGATCCACGATCTGCAAAAAGACGCGACCGGCCTCGTATTCCGGAACCCCCACCTCGGCCCGCAGGTTGGACACCCCCTCCGGCACGCGCACGAAATATCTCTGCCACTTCCCGGCAGCCAACTCCCCCTCCTCCTGCAGCGATGGCTCATCGGCATCCAGCTTCTCCGGACGAATGACGGTGTGCAGCAGGCGATCATCCACACCCGCCGTATCGGCATCGTCTGCGCGCAAAAAACCACTCAGAACCGACGGTGCATCGGGCAGCCGGTAGTTGACCGACAGGTCCACCTCGGCATTGCCCGGCAGGCGCAGATCGCGCGAGGAAAGTGACGCCCAGTTCATCCCCTCTGTTCGCACTGAAACCTCCGAGGGGTCGTCTGTCCGGTTGCGCAGGGACACGGATATGCCGCCGGGTGCATAATCCCGCAGGTATATGCCGCGCGGGTCCATTTCGGACAGGGGTCTCTCCACCATCACTCCCGAATCCAGTCCCAGCCATGCGCGCGATTCGCCCTGCGGATCGTTGAGGAACGCTCTCCAGGATTCAACAGCATCCAGCAGCCCGAAGCCCTGCTCCACCGGCAGGTAGTCGTCCAGGTTGCTCGCGCCCTCTTCCAGAGCCCGCTTGACCCCCTGCATGGTGTAAGATGCGTCCCGATCCCGCGCCGCCTGTATCATAAGAGCGGCGACTCCACTCACGTGACCGGTCGCACAGCTGGTGCCCTCGAAAAACTGCCTCTCCGTGGAGACCAGCCATTCGGGCATGGCCGTATACATGCTTCCCGGCGCCAGAAGCGAGGGGGCCAGCCCGCCATCCGCCCGGGGTCCCATGGAGCTGTACTCCCACACCGCCTCTCCGGGCAGATCATAGCCGTAGTCCCGGAGCACCACCTCCGGCACCGCAGCAGCACCCACTGATAGCGTCCAGCGCGGATCTCCGGGCGTGTAGGCGGTGGCCAGTCCGGGACCGGTGTTGCCCACAGCGGTGATGATGAGTACATCGTATTCCTGCGCAATCTCCGCCAGCATGCGGGATTCCAGGCTGCTGCCGCTGCTGAGGTCGCGCATGCCGGTGACGCTGACATTAATGACGTCAGCCCCCTCCTCCGCCGCGTACTCGATGGCACGCATAACACCGGCCCAGCTCCCGGAACCGTCCGATGAAAGGGCTTTCAGGGCCATCATGTCCACTCCCGGTGCGATCCCGCCGCCATCGCGCTCATTGCCCGCTCCAGCGATCACGCCGGCCACCTGGGTGCCGTGCCCGCTACCATCAAAGCCCAGGTTGACCAGCCGGCCATCGGGATCAATGTCACCGATCACAAAATTGACTCCGTCCCCGTCCACTCCATCGAAGGCGATGCTGCCCGCCCCGCCTCCCGCCCGCACCGGGCGGAAGAGGTCGCTCTCGCGCAGAACCCCATCTCCTTCCAGATCAACGTACGCCGCATCGAAACCCGCCCCCTCCTCCAGGGACACAGCAGCCACCAGGACACGCTCCTCTTCTCTTCTGTCCGGCAGGAAGAAATCGCTTCTCACCCACCCACACCGCAGCACTCCTTCGCGCGGTTCGGGCCCCTCCAAAGCGAACTCCTCACCATCGAAGAAGAACGTCCCGCCGTCGATGCGAACCTCCTCCCGGGTGACAACATCACCCTCCGCCAGCCTGACGCCACTTTCATCGGTCGCCCGATCAGCAATACTGCGGTCTCCACTGAAATCCCGCCAGTCCACCAGACGGGCAGATCCACCGCTGGCAGTGAACAGGCCTGCAGTGAGGGGATCGACTCCGGTATCCACCACGGCAACCAGGGTGCCGCTTCCGTCCACCTCGAGAATACTCCGCAGATCATCCGCTCCCACCACCTCCCGGTTATGAGGCGAATAGTCGGATGCAGGATCCCTATCCTCCATGGTTTCCTCTGCGGGAATGGCGTCAACGGGAGAGGGGATGACTGCAGCAGCGGGCTCACGATCATCCGCATGGGCGACGGGAGCATCTCTTTCACCTTTGACCGTGTGATCCGCGGAATCCCGCCGGGTCACCGGTGTATCGGCACCATATATCTCCATATAGCTCAGACGGGATGACCCGCGCACGCGTACCACCCCGATGTGCAGGTCCTCTTTCAGTATATCGGGATCAGCAGGCTGGCCGTCCGCTTCAAGGCGGGTGTTGGGGGTAACTTCGCCGGAGGCCAGATCTCCATCCCGGTCCCGCCACCGCACGGTAACATTGTCTGTCGCCCCGAGCCTACTCACCGCCACAACCTCGCCCCAGCAATCGTAACTCACGGCATCCACATGACGGACCATCGGTCCATCGGGCCACAGGGTGATATTGAGCCTGTCGCCCGGCCGGAGTTGGTAGGCGTGAGCACTGATGCCCTGGCGGTAAAACTCCGTACGCCGATCCCACTGCATGACAGTCGTCTCTCCAGCCGGCACATCGTCCAGATCTCCAGCAGCGGCACGAAAGGCCGTGCCCGACCAGGAGTCCAAAACAGAACCATCCCCCTCCTCGGCACCGAAGAGAGGACGCACTTCCATCGTCTGCTGCAGCAGGCTCTGGCTCTCCAGTACCGCGGTGAAGGAGGCGTAGGGCGCCGACGCATACAGCGATCGCCCCGCGGAGTCAAGCACCACCCGCAAATAATCGCCGGCGCGCAGATCGTCTGGAGTGATCTGCGAGTCACCCCGCACCAGATGAGTCTCCGTCATATCCACAGAGACTATCTGGTCGTCCGGGAGAGCCAGGGAGACCTCGCCCGACCGGAAGTCTGCCGCTATGACCTCACCATGCAGATTGTACAGGGCGCCGCGCTGCTGCAGGGCACGTTTGATCAAAACTGCGGCTTCTGCCCGGGTGGTGCGGGCCTCAGAGCGAAAGGTCTCATCGGGGAATCCATGAAAGAGGCCGACTGCGACATTCCACACCACGGCCGATTCGGCCCACTCAGGGATGTCCTGTACATCGACAAAGTCAGCTGACTCCTCATCCGGGGGATCGGGTTCATCGAAGATACGGTGAAAGAGTCCGGCCATCTCGGCGCGGGTTATGCTCGCCTCAGGTCGAAACGTCCTGTCCCCGTAGCCGGCAACCAGATCCAGGTGCTGGGCCTGATTGAGATACCTGTTCACCCAGTGATCCTCATCCACATCGGTGAACTCCGATGACGGGTACACGATATCCCTTTCGTCATCCACTGGTCTGGCCTCGGCAATGCTGAAGGCGCGCACCAGCATGCGCACCATCTCGGCGCGCGTGATGGCCTCCTCCGGACGGAAGCGCCCTTCTGTATCCGTATCAGCCACACCCAGCTGGGCCAACAGGACAACTTCGGGAGACGCCCAGTGCCCATCAATGTCGGTGGGAGTGAAGGGCTCTGCTGCTTCAACCGGTCCCCGTTCGCCCTCTGGCGACCAGGAATGGGTGAGCAAAACCAGCCCGGCGACAATGACGAGCATCGCCACCCAGGGCAGGATTTTCCTGTAGTTGACGGCCGACGCGGCTCGTCGCAAATTCATTTTCAGCCCCAATCAGAAAAGCACTGGCGGAAGGACTCAATCGGTCTGCAGGATAGAGGAGGCAGTTGATGAATCGTTGAGATCATAGTAAGTCAGCGAATCAAGAATTCGCGCCCCGGTTTCCGGGTCGGCGTCGCCGGTGGCGACGACTACCGCCCCACCGTCCCCCGCCAGGTCAACCCCGACGTTGACTCCCAGCACCTGTTGACCCTCAATCTCTCCATCCGGGCATATGAACACCAGGCGGTGCTTCTCCTCGACCTGGGATTCATCCCTATGCGATGTCACCAGGTGAAGGGTGAGTCCGCCCTCGCCATCAAACGCCGCAGAATCTATGCGCAATGACTCCTCATCCCCGGTGGGCTGCAGAACGTGTGACCACTCGGGTTCCCCGGATTCCATATCCATGAGAAAGACTCCATTCTCGGCACCCACATTATACACCAACAGGGCCGCATTATCCTCCCGGATACAGAGATCGTTGTTCCCCCCCGGAGGCAGCAGATACTTCCACAGCAGATCGGCCGAGCGGTCGAAAACATATAGCACGTTGTCCGGATCGACCGTGGTCAGGGCGATCTGGTGACCCTCATCGGCCACCTCCACGTCGCCCCGCAGATCAAGATCGAGATTTTGGCTCCACAGCGATTCTGCCGCGCGATCCACAATGGAAATTTTCTCCTCAGTCTGCAGGAGCAACAGCTCTGTCCCCGGCACAAAATCGGCGGTGGCGTGCTCGCCCACCTCGCGCTCGCCCAGCACATCTCCCGTCTGTCCATCCACCAGCAGCAGATCGCCTGCGGTGCGGTCCAGGAGAGCCAGCACATCTCCATCTGGTGAGCGATGGAATCCGGAGGATCCCTCGAGAGAATGTGCAAACTGCTCCTCTCCGTCATCATTGACAACCCGGAGGTCACCCGCCTCCGCCGCAGTGTAAAGGGCCAGTCCGACCTCCGGAGTATCGCCTTCCAGGACTCTCACGTCGGCGCTCACATAATCTCTCTCCGATGTCCTGTACTCCCACAGATCCTCGCCTCCGGCATCCAGGCCATGGGCGATGTACGTTCGGTCCGGGCGCCTGTGGGCGACAGTGACCAGCTCTCCGTCGGCAGACAGAGCGTATGACAGGGAATTCTCATTGGAAAAGGACCGTGTCCACGAAGACTCGAGTCCCAGTTCGGGCACCTCATCCAGCTCGGTCTCCTCGGGAGATGATGCTTCCAGCTCGTCCTCGGTGAGATCATCGGCTTCATACTCGGCGAGGGAATCATCCTCCGGTTCGTCGTCAGCATCGGGCAGCTCATCCATACCGCACCCCACCAACATTAGCAGAACCCCTATGAGGGCCAGTACATAGTGTCGTACCGCCTTTGCCCTTCTGAACCGGGGACGTACGGAAATCACTTTCACCTCAGAGTTTCGTGGTATTCAGGGGGCACCCATTGCGGTGCTCCGCCTCTGACCAGTTCCAGCTATGATTGATGGTATCATCTGACTTCGATCCTGCGAACCCACAGTCCTTCCAGTACGACAAATGTAACCAATCTGTAAATACGGGGCCCGGGAAACCGGGCCCCGCAGCACTCACTATCAGTACAGCGTCATCCATCCCACCAATGCGCGCAGGCCCTGCAGGCGCTGCCGATCGCGCAGCAACCACTCCTTCTCCAGTATCTCCTCGCTGGCATCCTCTTTCAGATACTCCAGGAGCGGATCCAGTGCGGTCCCCGTCTTGTCTGCCATCAGTTTGAGAGTTTCTTCATCCGCCCGCCCGGTGACCTTGAGGCCCGCATCTCGCTGGAACTCACCCACCGCGCGGCGCACATCTGCATCGTAATGACGTCCAGCAGGGGTATCGATGTAACCGAGCTGCCGCAGGCGCTCGGTTAGATTCTGAACGGCTGGGCCCCGGTCTCCCTGGGACAGGGGCTCTTCCGGCACATGTATGGTGCCGGGACTGACCCCAGCAGTGCGCAGAATCTGCACGTCCGGAATCAGACCCTGCTCACCTATGCGGTGACCGGAGGGCAGAACAAACTCGGCTGTAGTGAGCCGCAACCCCGCATCTTCCAGATCGAATACCGACTGAACGGAGCCCTTGCCGTAAGTATTCATCCCGACCAGGAGAGCGTCCAGGCGATCGCGCGCCGCACCGGCAAGTATCTCGGCCCCGCTCGCCGTGAACTCGTCCGTGAGCACCGTCACCGGAACATCCACTCCGGGAGTTTCGCTCTCAAACTCACTCAGCACCTCTCCCCCGCGTCCCTCGGTGACCAGAATCGGTCCCTCGGGCACGAGGTGTTCTGTAACAGAGATGGCTGCCGAAAGAGTCCCGCCTGGGTTGCCCCGTACATCTATGAGCAGACCATCCGCGCCCTCCATCTTCTCCAGGGCACGGGCAAATTCGTCGGGTGTACCCTCGGCAAAACGGCCGATGGATATGTAGCCCAGGTCCTTCCCCTCGATTTCGATGCGCTCGTACGTCATGGTGGGGCGAACGACATCCTCGCGCTGCACGGCGACGGGCCCCACCTCTTCATCATCGCGCAAAAGGAGTATCTGTACCTCCGTCCCGGGCTCACCCCGGATCAGCGATCCAACTTCATCCACCCTCATTCCCGCGATGCTCTCACCGTCCACCTCGGTGATAATATCTCCCATCTCTATGCCGGCGCCTTCTGCCGGGCTGTCGGAGAATACCTCCAACACCTGAGCACCTTCCGAAACGGCAGTAATCTGGATGCCTATCCCACTGTAACCGTGCTCACGATAATCCTCCATCAGCGCATCCAGATCATCCTTGTCCATCAGTTCGGCATACGGATCATCCAGAGAGGAGATCACACCCTCTATGGCACTCCGCAGCAGTTCTTCCTCATCCACTGAACGAACGGACTGCTGTGCGATGATATCGATGGTGCGCATAAGAAGTGAGACCAGACCGTCATCGTCCAGCTCTTCATCCTCCGATTCTCCGGGCGCCGCCCACAGTGCGGGATTCACCTCCGACTGACCCACCACACTGAAGGTCAGCATACCTCCCGCAAAGGCCAGTACGCACGCCATCACTGCTGCAAGCAGGGATACCTTTCGCAAGACTCGATCCCCTCCCCAAGTAGTTTTGCATTGAATGGTGCCCGTCCACGGCGACACGCGACCGTGACGAATGTCTGTCTGATAGCTTTCGGGCGACTGAACGACAACATCGCCCACACATCTGAGCTATGGGCTCATCGTACCGCAATTTCGGGAATGTGCACAAAACGGATGACGGCAAATGCGGCGCTAGGAGAACGGGCCGCCACTCCGGGTCAGAACACCCGGAGCATTGCACTGATGAACAGAGGGACAATAGTTCCCGTCAACCGGATATCGTGTGGTCAGCTCTTCTTTTTCCTCGGATGCGGGACCACGAGCACCGGGCGCGAACTCATGCGCAGAAGGCGTGCTGTTATGCTGGGCTGAAAAATCTGCTCCACCATCCGGTGTATGGTGGCTCCGCATACAATGAGATCGACATCCTCTTCATCCGCCGTACGCAGAATCGCCTTGGCAGCATCATCACCTTCGGCCATTACGGCTCGAACATGCACTCCGGCCTCCTCCAGTATACGACAGGGCTCCTCCACGAACTGCTCCAGATGCTCCGGCAGGGCGTTGAGGCATTCGGAGAAACGTTTCTTTTGCGTCTCCTCAACGTAGCCGCGCGAGCGGCTCCACGGGCGCGGTTGGACGTGCAAAATGATCACCTGCGAGGCAGATGCCTTGGCCAGCCGCGCAGCGTAGGTCACCACATCGTTCGCGTGCTCTTTGGAGGAGACACAGACCAGCATCTTCATCCCAATCAACCCTCCTTTGTACGGTGGCGGTTCAAGTCACTCCCAGCCATTGCCACCATACGACAATCACCAGCAGCATCACCGCCAGCGAGGCGACGGTCGCCCAGAACCCCGCACGAAGAAAGTCGCGAGCTTCCAGGTAACCGCTCGTGTAAACTATGGCATTGGACGGGGTACCTATTATCAGCATATATGCAAAGGAAGAAGCAAGGGTACTGGCGACGCCGACGAGAATAGGTGACGTTCCCGACAGCTTGGCCGACTCCAGGGCCACCGGGCCCACAAGAGCAACCGCGGGGCCGTTTGACATCAGCTGGCTGAAGAGCGTCATAAACACTGAACTCGAAAGCGCCAGCCGCACACCCGTATCCATCCCCAACGCCGTCTGGACCGTACCCATCACCCGGTCGGCGAGCCAGTGGGCCGCCCCCGAAGTCTCCAGTGCACTCCCGAAAGAAATAGCCGCAAAGTACAGGAGCACAATCCCCCAATTGATGTGTTGGTAATCCTCCTCCCAGTCAGCAAGCCCGACGATGATATAAAGCAGGGCACCGGTGATGGCGATAAGTCCAATACCGTAGGTGTCACCCACGGTAATCCAGGCGAGCATGATGAGGGCGAAAATACCGATGGTCAATCCGTCCCTCCAGTCGATGGGGCCGGTGAGATCCATGCGGTTGAGCGCCTCATCGCCGATCTGCTGCAGGTCGTGCTGCTCGGGCCTGTACAGGTGGTACAGGATCAGACCGATGATGGGCGTCAGTAGGAGGGTAATCGGTAGTGCCAGCGTCAACCACATTCGATACCCCACCTGCACCCCGGATATATCCTGTAGGTAGGCCATCATGATGACATTCCGCGACCCCCCGGAAGGCGTGCTCATGCCTCCAATGGCGCACGAGAACGCGATGCTCAACATGAGCAGCTTGGCCAGCTGGGGTCGTCGACGAATGCCGCCAGCCGAGACCACCAGGGTACCGCCCACAGGCACGAGCAGTGCCGCTACGGTGTGATCGGAGATGACGGCAGAGGTGAGGGCACCAAAAGCCATTATCGCGCCCACTAACCAGGGAACGCGCGGAGGAACCACCCGAAGAAGCAGGGTCAACGCACGCTGGTGCAGGTTCCTACGCACCAGCACTCGCGCAATCATGAGTGCCCCCATCATGAACAGGGCCGAATCGTGGGCAAAGCTGGCGATCGCCGGCGCCGGCGAACGTATACCGAGTAAGACGATCCACGCCAGAACCAGAGGGAAACTGGCACCCACGGGGAGCGCCTCCGTGATGAATGATATAGCGAAGAATACTAGCAAACCAAGCATGCGGTGTCCCTCGGTGGTCAGCCCCACCGGGGTAGGCAGCAGCATGGTCAGTGCTGCTGCAGCACCGGCCACAAGGACCCACTTGCGCGAACCTGCCTCGTGCCATCTCATCAATAACCTCGACAGTATGCAATCCCTCCCACTCCACCGTCACACAGACCCATCAGTCTGCTCAGTATAATATTTCTTCAGCCCAGGCTGGGCCACACGAACCTCAGTTTGATATCACACGCATGAGTTTTTCGAAAATCAGTGCAGATGCACGTTCATCCACTCAGACCGTCGGGGCAGAACTCCACTGGCCCGCAACCAGGATTCACGTCCGCCGGGGAACCGGCATTCGCCAGGTCAATGGGCCAGGAAACCGGCGATATAGTCGAGCACATCAATGAACCTGACCACCCCGACCACCCTGTCGCCGGACAGAACAGGCAGCACCTGGACATTTTTCGTCAGCATCAACTTCGCCGCAGCAGAGCCAGTTTCCTCAACATCGATCGTGACCACAGGCTTGCCGCACATGATTTCCTCGACCGTCTTGTCAAACCCCTCTCTCAGCAACTTCTCACGATAAAGGCGTGCCTTTCTTCCGTAACCATCAAATGAATGCGCGATTCTCGAGACCTCATCAAAATCGTAGGAGCGCGTCATTTCCTTGACGCTCTGCATAATGTCGGTCACATTCAGGATCCCAATCACGCGATCGTCTGATTCACGCTGGACCAGCAGTGACCGGTGCCCTTTGTGCTTAGCGAGGTATTGTCTCAAGACAACGATGGCCTGATTCACGGAATCGCTCTCACAAACCGAGGGGTACTCGTCCATCGGGACCATGATATCAGACAGAGACCGTATCTTTCCATCCATCGCCGCTCAGCCTCCTTATCGTGATCACCCTGCAAACCCAATTATACTCCACCATACAAGAGCCGCCAGTGCCGTCGCGAGCATACCAAGAGGCTGTGCAATCACTCCCGCCTTAAACAAATCAGATGCCCGGAAGTAACCGAAGCTGTACGCCACCACATTCGGGGGGCATCCGACCACGATCAGGTACGAAAAGGAAGTGAACATTCCCAGGGCCAGCGCCACGACGGTGGGATCGATACCCTCCATCTGGGCCATGGGAATAGCGATAGGCATAATGAGACTCGCCGCAGCCACGTTCGCCATCAATTCGGTCATCAGCGATGCGAAGATACCGATACCCACAAAGAGCAGGAACCAGCCGCGACCCTCGAACAAAGGGAAGAACACGTGTGCCAGGTATTTTCCCGCACCCGTGTAATCCATTGCCTGTCCGAGCGAAATACCCCCACCAAAAACCAGGAAGCTCACCGCCCACTCGGTACGCGAGTTGATGTACTCCCAGTCCACCACCCTCATGAGCAGGAGCAGCGCCGCACTGATCATAACTATGATGGAGTAGTCCAGGTCGTGCAGCCCCGAAGTGAAAAAACCGATGAATGTGATAACGATAAGCACAAGCGCCTTCACCTCATTGCCCGAGAGCGGCTCCCGTTCGGCCTGGTGCCCGGGATTCGGATTCCTGAAGTGCAGAGATCTATCCGGCCGGAAGACAAGGTAGACGGCAGCCCACACAGCCGGGATCGCTAAGAAGATGAGAGGGAACGCACGGAGCATCCACTGCTCAAAACTGATGGTCAACCCCGTGAGATCGTGCAGAAATGCCGCGGCTACCATATTTCGCCCGCCTCCAACCAGGGTTCCCATTCCACCGGCAGAACAGGCGAAGGTGAGGGATATGATCAGGAAGATTCCCGTACGGCTACCGGGCCGAATGTCAATTTCCCGCATCAGCGGTAGTATGGTCATCAGACCCAGGGTAACGGCTGATACATCGTGCATTATGGATGCTGCAGCTCCCAGCAAGATGCACGAGAGGAAAGAAAACCGAACGACATTAGTTCCGCAGTATCGGAGCAGGATTTGTGCGAGTCGACGCGTTAGACCCACACTCTCGGCAACTGCCGCTATCATCAAGCACCCTAAAACGAAGAACACCACCGGATGGGCAAACGGCAACCATACGTCAGAGGTGCTTCCCACTTGAGACACCATCAAGGCAGAAGCACCCATGACCATGACCATCGGCAGCGGCAGCGGTTCGGTCAGGAACATGATCAGCATAGCAGAAAGGATGGCCAGATAAGTCTGTCCCTCCGGCGTAAGCCCCTCCGGAGTCGGCAGTGCAGAGACAATGATCCCCACCAGAACAGCAACGAAAAACCACAAATAGCAGTGATCAGCATCAAGGACATTCTTTTTCTCTGTTGCCATCAAAATCACCCTCATAAAAATTTTGCTGCATTATCTCTGTTACATTCTGACATTGCCGTCGGCAACACTAAATTTTGCACTTGAATTACCTGTTGGTAATTCGTCAGGACACAGGTAGTTCCTGCTTTACGGCGCCGACCATAGGCACTCGCACAGGTAAACGGTTCGAAGTGGGATTTTGCGCGTGGGAGAAAACCTGTCTTGGAGACCAAGCGTAAAGTCGCCACACGGCAGTGAGCAAAAATAACAACAACGACGTTGGGACTGTCCACGTGGATACCACCTCGCTGTCAGTTGAGGGTGTCTATGATGAAGGACAGTGGTGGTGGATACCTCTACGGTTATTCCAAGGACTGGGTCCAGATCGAAGCAAGCTGCGAGGCGATTGGTCAATGCCCAGTAATGGCCGGGCACGCGGACAACTATCGGGAAGCTGCCGGCAAGAAAGACCCCAGTGGACTCCGAAGGTCATTCCTGCATTAATGCAGGCCGGAACTTGTCTACTCAATGCACTCAGGCGTTTTCAACCCAATCTGCCCATGAGAATTGACGGATACTCAACGACCTGAAAGCCCAGTTTCTCTGCCACTCGCACAGACGGTGCATTCTCCGCACTGCACTCCCAATGCGGCGTGCACTGGCGGGCGAGCGCCTGGTCAATGAACCTGGCACCTGTCGCTGTGGCCAGACCTCTTCCGCGCATTGTGGGCAGTGTTTCAATTTTAATCCCGCAGAAATTCTCGCTCACAAACTCGGCTGTACACCAGCAGGTCACCTCACCGCGTACAACCGCCGCGGTACCCCAGCCGTTCTGCAGGTACCGCTCGCGGGAAGGCCACATCAACCGGATTTCGCGCTCCACCGGCGCGGTGTCCGACAAAGGCAGATTCAAAAAACCGGCATCAATCGACATGAAGCTAATGCCCAAATGAGTGTCCACCTCCGGTGCACTGCGGCCAGATGGGTATCTGTACAGACGACGCATCTCTGAACCGACGAGATCAGCACCGAGGGTTCCGGCCGGCAGGACCTGCGTCTGCGCAGAGAGGGGGCACATGGCTATATGACACTTCATTGCTCGGAACCAACCTCTGGAAGGTGTGCGCGCAACGCCAAACGCCGGCTGTAGTTGGGCCAGGTCGCCGCGTCCAGCCAGATAAAGCCTGTGCTTGTCCCACAGCAGAGAAAAGGTCTCTGGATCGTTGGAATTGAGGGTCCACAGGCTTACATCACAGTTTCTCGCCTCTACAGCATCAATAATCATGTTCATGTGATGACCAGGGAAGATTGATCACAGCTGAACTCCCGCATCGCCCTGCTCGCATTCGATACAGGGCAGTTCGACCGTCGTCGCGGCCGGATTGATTCCTTCCTGGTTCAAGGTCAGCATATCAGATATGCCATTTCTTGATAGCTGCAATATAAGGGGTTGTGGGGGCAATTCCAGTTTGCCGACAATGACCCGCAACGGGTTGAATTGATAAGCGAGGAATCATATAAATAGACCCCGCCGTTTTGGCGGGGTCTTTGTATTTAATCTGGCGGCGACCTACTCTCCCGGGGGGTCTCCCCCCAAGTACCATCGGCGCTGGAGGACTTAACTTCCGTGTTCTGGATGGGAACGGGTGTTGCCCCTCCGCTATCGCCACCAGAAAGTTGTACCCAAAAAGGTGCATAGTGAGTGTGGTGATGTTAATCAGTGAGGCCACCGGTGTGGTGGCGAGTCATTATGGG